>NZ_JBEZLV010000075.1:0-14877 GCF_040652335.1 Streptomyces sp. NPDC048270 | reverse complement strand
GAACTCCACGACGCCCTCGTCTCCCCCGCCTGCAGCCTCATCTATTGGCGACACCCCAACAAGGCAGCGATCATGATCGTGTTACGAGCTCAAAGGATCAGCCTCACCTTCAGGTTGTCCCAGACGAGGACGATGGGTCCGTCGAGCTGCTGGTGGGCGACGATGAGGAGGTCGCGGTACTCGGTTCAGGCGAAGCTCTTGCGGCCGCCGCTCTTGTGGTCGGTATGCCGTTTGGGTCCGTAGATCAGGCCGGAGCGTCCGCCGGGTTTGTAGCAGCACAGGGCGGCGATGGAGAAGCGACGAAGGGCCTCTTACCCGGATGACCGGGGTGGATCCGCGCCTGCCCCACGTGCGGGAGGTGTGCGGCGTCATCGAGAAACCCCCTCGTCCCCGAAGACGATCCGGACCCCGAGCGCCGCCGCGGTGGTTCCGGGCGCGGCCACACCTCCTTCACCCAGCCAGCCACCGCCGCGTCGTCCCGCTCGACGGGCCGGAACCTGATGACTCCAACCGTGCCTCCGCAGCACTGGGAGATCCCCGACAACGTCATGCTCTTGTGGAACCGCCGGCCGATCAGCGTCTTGATCCTGGCCAGCGTCCACCGCTGATCACGGAATGCTTGCCTCTCCGCGGTCAGACCCCCCACCCTTGCGGATACCTCATACATCCGGCATACCGCGACGATCACCAACCCTCAGCCCCTACGACAAGACGACTTGAAGGGTCAGTAACGGAGAAACCTGTGTGCAGACGCAGGGGAAATCCCGCTCCGGTCGCATGGAGGCTCGTCCGGAGCGGGACTGTTCTCGAGCCGGTCGTTCAACGTGGCTGATGCCGCCAGACGCCCGGGCGACGGCTCACCCGAAGGGGCCCACGTGGAACACCTTGACCGCGCCGGTGCCGTCGAAGGAGCCCGCGATCGTCTGGTTCTGACGTCCATAACCGTGGTGAGGGGCCGCGACCTTGAGGTCGATCGAGAACGTCGTCTCACCGTCCGCCCGGCCCTTGCCGAAGGAGACGGCGTCGAAGTCTGCCGCTGTGACGACGTCGGCCACGAACTTCTCCAGCCCGCCCGCAAGCCTGATCAGCTCCGGGTAGGGGTGATCGTGCGCGTGTGCGCTGAACCGGCCGCCCGTCGGGAAGACCCCGCGGTCCCGGGCAGCGACGAAGGGAGCGAGGTGCTTCCGCTTCTCCGCGTCCTTCTTCTCATTGTCCTTGGCGAGCTCGGCCAGGTCGCCCGCGAACTTCGCCGCGCGCTTCGCCGCGCGGGTCGTGGGGTCGTCGGCCCGTTTGCGTTTCACCTCCTCCGCCACCTGCTGGAGCGAGGCCTGCTGAGCCGCCTGCACCAGCTGCGGCTTCAGCTTCGCCAGGAGCGCCTGCCGGAGTGCCGCCTCCCGGTCGATACCGAGGCCGCTGGCGGGGACGGGCGAGGGCGCGACCGCTCCAGACGCGGAAGCAGGCTCAGGGGTGGTGGTGGTCGCGGGGGTCGTACTGGCTGCGGCGCCAGTGGTGGCAGCGGCCGAGACAGGCGCGGAGACCTCGGGCTTAACCGCCAGGTCGGCGGCGGCACCGCCGGTCCCACCCGCCTGAGGAGCGGTACTCCGCTTCAACAGCTGTTCTCGAAGGGCTCGTTCCCTAGCGGCTTGCGGACTCTCGACGGGAGTGGACATGGTGTCTCCTAGGTGTTGATCGTGGAATGGACGACGCGCGCGAACTGACCGTCCGACAGCTCTTCGAACCCCGGGGTTTCAAGCGCGAGGTCGATGACCTCCCGGAGGGCCTCGACCGGGGACAGTACGTCGCCCGCCTGGGCGGTCCGTTCCTCCGCGGCCTGCACGGTCCCCTCGCCCGCGACCTCCCCGCTCCCGGCTAGGAGCACGGCCAGACCCTGCACCTTCTGGTCGGCGGGGTACTTCTTCCAGGCCGAGCCCCACTGCTTCTCCAGGTATCGGGCGGCGCCCTGTGCCCAGGAGGCCCCGAAGTGGTGTTGAAGGGCCGTCCGCTGCTCCACTGTCACCCAGTCCAGGGCAGCCTCTGGGTCCTGCCGCGACGCGTGCGCGGTGGCGAACATCTGGGGGAGGTCCGCCTGGGCCCGGAGGAGGCAGAGCACGATCTCCAGGTCGCCCTTCTCCCCAACGATCTGGAAGAAGTTCTCGAGAGCCGTCGTGTCGACGATTCCGTTCGACTTCTCGGTGACGGAGTGCGCCCAGGCACCCAGCTGCGGGGCGCCCTCGGCGCTCACCTCCTCGTAGGCTGCCAGCATGATGTCGGTCCACGTCCGCACGTGTTCGACCGAAGACACAGGGAAGTTCTGGACCGCGATCCAGGAGAGTTCTTCGACATTCATGGCTTCAGACTGGGCGAGCCTGTGATCCGATCCCAGGCCCTCCGCCCCTGCCTTCCGGGAACACCCCCGCTCCCCTCCGGTCCTGCCGAGCTGCGCCTTGAGGCAACCTGAGGCGCCATCAACTAGTGCTGCGGCGGGAAGGTTTGCCGGGTCGCGGCGTCCGGTGCGGTGCTTCGCAAGGCGGAGGATCGCGGCTCGTACTGGACGTACTTCCGCGGTCCGAGAACGCGGCGAGGTGCCGTGCCGGGCGTCGCGACCCGGTGGACCTTTCCGGTCACAGCACTACTGTAGGGTCCGTATTCAAAAGAGCGTTTGCGTGCTGGATCATGGCCTTGTGATGCGTCACCGAGAACTAACCGACGTCGACCGGGAGTTGTCGGCTCTGCTGATACCGTGCGCCGCCAGGGGGCGGCCTCGGGTGGAGGACCGGCAGGTCATCAATGGGATGGTCTACAAGATCCGGACCGGGGTCTCCTGGCGTGACCTGCCGGAACGGTATGGCCCTTGGAAGACTCTGCACGCGCTTCCGCCGCTGTGCCATCGATGGGGTGTTTGCCCGCGTCCTGCAGCAGATCCAGGCTCAGGCCGATGCCGCCGGTGACCTCGACTGGCTGGTCCACACGGACCGTATATATCCTGCCGGTTGATCCGTGCGCAGCGCGGCCAACACCGCGTCCTGGGGCCGGGCTGATGCTGAGTAACCGCCATCTCTACGAGCGCCTTCGTCGTGACATCGACGAACCACGTCGCCCACGGACACACCGCAGAGCCTTTGAGATCCACGCGCACGGGGATCCGCTTGTACGTACACGTCATACCGGCGTCTGGCAGCCTCCCTTCAATTTCGCCCGCTCGCCCACCGGTATGTCCGGGCAACCGCGCGCTGCCGCCGACGGCACCGCCTCCGGTCCCCGACGGACCGGGCCTCAGCAAGCAACTCCCGCTTTACCACGCCGCGTTCCCGCCCCATACCACCCAAAGCCCTCGCACGTGAGGGGTGACCGTGAAATGCGGCCGCAGTAAAGGCCCCGTCCGGCCCTCGCTACGAGCTCGTAACACGATCATGATCGCTGCCTTGTTGGGGTGTCGCCAGTAGATGAGGCTGCAGGCGGGGGAGACGAGGGCGTCGTGGAGTTCGGTGCGGCGTTCTCAGCGGACGGCGAGTCGTTTGAGCTGGTGGAGCAGGGCGAAGGTCTGCTCGACGACGTAGGGGGGCTTGCCCCTGCCCTTGGTGTTCGGGGCTTCTTTGTGGGAGATGACGGGCAGGATCCGGCGTTTGCGCAGTTCATCGCGGTTGGGGTTGGGGTTGGAGTCATGGCCGTTGTCCCCGAGCAGGGCCTCGGGAGGTCGGCGGGGCCGGCCGGGGCGGCCTGCCACCGGTGGGATGCCGTCGATTGGGGCGGGGGTCTGGGTGACGTCGTTGACGTTCGCTGCGGTGGTGATGACTTTGAGCGGGGTGCCGTGTCCGTCGCAGATCAGGGGGTGTTTGCTGCCTGTCTTCCTCCGGTCGACCGGCGACGGACCGGTGTCGGCGACCCCCTTTTTTTCGCGCGGATGTGGGAGCCATCCACGCACGCCGTCGACCAGTCGAGGCGGCCGGCCGCGTTCAGCTCGGCGAGCAGGATGCGGTGCAACTGGTCGAAGACTCGGCCTGCTGCCACCGCTCCAAGCGCCGCCAACAGATTTACCCAGAGCCGAAGCCCCGCTCAGCAGGCAGGAGTTGCCAGGCGATATCGTTGCAGAGCACGTACAAGATGCCCTGCAGGCACAGCCGGTCTGCCACCGGCCGCGGCCCCGGTGACCTCGCCGGCCAAGGCGACAGCAGCGACTCGATCAGTGCCCACAAGCCGTCGTCCACGATCCACGGCCGAGTACTCACACCACCACGAACGGCCGAATCATCACCCCGGTCACGCCCCACCAGGACATCTCAACAAGATCCTGTAACGAGCTCTAACGGAGTCCTATTAGTGCGGCAGAATGGGGAACCAACAGGGCTCCTGGACCGACAGGTTGAGACTTCGGACATCTCACCCAACGGAACGGGAGCGCTGTCCGTTGCGGGCACCAAGGTCATCACCCGATCAGTGGCCACGCTGAAAGTCTCAATCAGTGCGCGCAGATAGTGAGCGTTTTCAGCTGCTACCCGAACGTGCGAGGGTCCGGCTCCGGCGGACATGCCCAGGACCTCGGGTTTCGAGAGCCGCGCTCACTCCGAGCGGCCACCCTTGTCACCGCTTGGTGGTTGGGTTGAAAGAGCTCATGGACCGCCGACCAGACGTGTCGAGCCGCCTGCCAGGAGCCACCCGAAGCCTCTAGGACCCCAAGCACCTCCAGCGACCATTCGCTCATGACAGGCCGCAGCTCCCTCCAACTTGAAGGCGGAGGCCGATCATCTCAGCAGCCGAGCCGAGGCTCACTGACGGTACCCCTCCAGCATCAGATGCCGCAGTAGGTCTGCAGGGGCAGACAAGTGGGCCGGACCGTTGCCCGAGTAATTTCTCACCCATCCGACCTGAAAATTGAAACCTAAAGTAACATTAATTGATCGGATTGCAGCCAACCGAATGAATAGGATGAGCGTGATCGCTTCCGAGCTGTACCAACATTTCAACATCGCACTGAAATCATTGATGGCTGAAAGCGGGCAGGGGGATTCTGGATTCGGAAAGAGGCTCCTGGGCTTTCTTGGCGAGTATCAGTTGAACGAAATTGTGCATCTACTCCAGGAGAGCCAGAGGGGGCCAGTTGTAATTCAGTCTCTGGACAATTTGGACTTCTCTGGATCCGAAGAAGCATTTAAGGCTCTAATTCTCGACCAGAATATCACTTGTGCAATCTGCACAGCCCCCATGGATGGATCTGACTCCCTAGCTCTCCCGTGTCGGCACGAGTACGACTCCGTGTGCATTCGGCAGTGGGCGGAGTCGAAAGTAAAGGGGATGGATCAAGGAAACGGCAGGCATGTAAAATCTCCGCCGAATTGCCCGCTTTGCCGAATGGAATTTCAGGCCGGAGCCTACTGGGCGGATCTGGCACATACCGACGCCATCACCACTCAATCACTAGCGGAACGAACTTACATAGCAGACGACGACGTGCCGTGGGAGTCCGCCTTTGAGGGCGGTAGTAGCGACGCTAGGTGGCCAGCTCTGGTGCATGCCGCCACTGCCGCGCGTGACGCGCCGGAAGGCCAGGTAGAACATTGCTTCAAGAATGCACTTCGCGCCTGCGGATGGAGTGAGCAATCTGTACATGTGCAAACAATCGAGATTGAAGACATTTGGCCATACGTAGAGGCCGACCGCCACAACTCCCGCAGGATGTGTGAAATTCTTAAGGCCGTCATTAGCGCCATCCAGTATTTCGAATCTCATTAAAGACTGACCGGGAAAAGTCTCCATTCGTTGAGCTTCTTTTCATCCTATCTCTGAGGGGTGAAAGGGGAGGTCGGCGGGGATGTTGGTGACATGGCGAAGCCTCCGTCGCTGGTGTAGTGATCTCACTCATCACATCGGCGCCGGAGGCTTGGTTGGTCCCGTATTCCTCCACCCTGGACGTCCCGTACGAGCTCGTTGAGCATGTCTCCTGGCTCCTTCATACCCGTCGGCAGGAGTCGAACCCGCCATGGTGGTCAGCGTTTCGTCTTCAGTAAATTCTGAGCGCTGTGACGTGCAGGTATGTTGTGACGCGATTCCTGATCTGAAGGGCCGGCGCTGATCTGATGCTGAAGAGCCTGGGGTGGAGCGCGCGCCGAGTCCGTAGGCATTAGGCACGTAGGCAGGTATGTACGGAGCGGGTTGGGCAGCCTTCCTGCTGGTCCTGTGTTACTGAGGTTTTCAGGGTGGGGTTGGTGGGTTGATTGTCAGGTGGGTGGCGGTGAGGCAGCCGTCAATGAGGCGGGCTCGGAGCTGGATTCTGCGTGACTCGCGGCGGAGTGTGCGGTCGAGGTCGGGCCTGCCGCGAATACGCCGACCGGCTCAAGTACACCGGCAACGCCGAGGGCAAGGGCCGCATGTCTTCCTGATGTTGCAGCCTCTTCAAGAGATCCAGACGAGGTCCAGAGCGGACCCGACGACAAACGAGTGGCGCCAGCGATATGCGATTCGCGCCGACTGCCAGGCCACTGTCTCCGAAACCGTTCACGCCCACGGCCTGCGGAACTGCCGCTACCGCGGCATGGCCAGAACCCACGTCCACACTACTGAACGGCAGCTGGAACGAACATCATCCGGCTCAGCGAGCACCTCTCACCGGGCATCGCTCCTCCCCGTAGCCCCCGGCCCAGAAGTTACTTCCACCCTCTGCCTCAGCCTGCCCACCTAAAGATCACCAAAAGCCTCCGGAATGTGTGCCAGAACCCTCTAACGGAGGCGTTTTTCGGTGGCGACGGATGGCACTGAGTCCGATGCGGGGCTGTGGTGTTGGACGACGAAGCTCCTGGTAGGCGGGCTTTTCGGGATGCCAGCCGGTTCGTGAAGATTGCCCGGCGCCTCCAAGAGCTCCGGCTCGACATCGCGAAGATGCAGGACGCGCTGGAGCAGCGGCTGGGGCAGACCCTCGAGCGACTATGAGCTCGCGCAGAGCCTCGACATCACCATTGAGGCCCTGCGGAAGGGCCGCAGGGCCGCCAACGGCTACGCGCGGGCTCGCTGGGCTCCCCGCGGGGCAAGAGACGGACACCTGCCCGAGGGACGTGGCGCTGGGGCGGACGAGGAGGGGTACGACCGCATCGCGCGCCTGGAGACGTTGACATCGCTGCTCTCGAACAAGATCACGTGTGGCCGTCAGGAGCTTCACGTGTTTGTCCACCCCTCCACAAGCACTGTGTGCAGGGGATGCCCCAGTCGATCGTTCTGCCCACCCGTACACCGCGGCCCTGCCCGGGCAGCTCGTGGTTCGGCGACGGGAGATCGGTACACGCTGGAGACGGCTGCCCGCGGCCGTCACGTCCTTCTCGCCACGGCCCACCCGCGCTGCGGCGACACCTACGCCCAGCTCACCCCCGGATTCGGAATCATCGACATCGCGACCGTCTACCGCTACATACGCGAGGCCATCGAAAACCTGCCACTCTCGTGCCGACCCTGGCCAAGGCGATGGAGGCAGCCCGGACGAAAGCGCTCGTGATCCTGGACGCCACCCTGCCCCCGATCGACCCAGTCGCCGCCGGCACCCCCACTGCTCGGGAAGACACAAAGGCCACGGAATGACCGTCCACGTCCTCACCAACCCGTTTCGGCCGACTGGCCTGGGCATCACGGTCCTACCCGGAGCCACCCACGACCTGACCGCGAGCCGAAGTCACGGCATCGCCGACACACTCGCCGCCGCCGAACAGAAATGCTGGGCGAACACCTACCAAGGCGCTGGCCGTCACTTTTCGGTATGTCGGCGCACACGCCTGATACCCAATACCGGTGATTTAGGTGCTTTTCCGGTGGGTCGGTCTGATCTTGGTCGGGGGACCAGCGTCACGCGGGGAGTACTCGGCCGGTGTGGTGTCTGGTGTTCGGTGCGTTTGAGTGCCCTCGACATCTTGCGTTTGACGACGCGGGGGATGGGGCGTAACCGGCGGGGAGCCAGGAGCCGTTCGTGGATTTCACGCAAGACCGCTCTCAGTGCTCGGGCCAGTCGGGAGGGGGGAAAACGCCGCCTGGTCGGTGACGTGGCGGCGGACGACCCGGAGGGTGCGGGTGAAGGAAATCCGGTCTGGATCCTGGTCCGATTGCCGTGCTGCCTGGCGCATCAGCTCCCGCAGGGCGTGGTGGATCAGCAGGAAGGCGAAGATCTCCTGCTCGACTCCGCGGGGATGCTGAGAGCGCAGGACGAGGCGGGGCCCGTCCTGGTGAGTCTTGATCTCGTCCAGCGTGCTCTCGATCTCCCACCGCTCGGCATACAACGCGGCCAGGGAGACAGCCGATGCGGCCCGCGGGTCCAGGATGGTGGTGATCAGTCGGAACACCGCGCCGCCGGCGACGCAGTCGCCGAGGTGAGGCGGTACGTCGGTTGTAGCAGCAGGGGGCTGCGGCGAGGCCGAGGAAGGCGAGGTAGTTGCGGGGGTGGCGTTCGTAGCGGTGGTTGAGTCTGCGGTAGCCGGTGAGCCAGGACATGGTCCGCTCGATCACCCACCGGCGTTGGCCGAGTCGTTCCGATGACTCGATGCCCTTGCGTGCGATACAGACCCCGATCCGTTCCCGCGTAACCATTTACTCGAGTAACGATCTCGTGGTGCAGGTACGCGAACAGCAGGAAGAGCCTCCAGGCCGCGAGCGCGGCGACGACCGCACCGCACAAGAGTCGCCCGAGCGGCGGCGGACAGGATTGAGCGCCGGGGAGCGTCCCAGCTCCCGCGGCGCGCGGCCCGTCCGGTGGAGTCCTGTAGCCGCGCGGCCGAGCGAGTCGAACCAGCGAAAAGGGCGAATGCTGTCCAGTACGTAGGCCCCCTGGACCGGCGGCGTTCGGTCTGTTCCTTCTCGAACCTCTCGGGGCCGGCGGCGTGCGTGCCTGGGGCAGGCCACCCGTTCGGCACAGCGGTCACGCTGCCCGAGGAGCGACTGAAGCGACTGACTGTTTCTCCTATGTGGGACAGAAAGCACGCCCCTTTCTTTTTCTCTACAGATGGCCGGCTCGGGGCACTTCGGTCACTCGGCCGGGCGGAGGCGCTGTCGGGTGCGAGCCAGCATGTGCAGGCTCGCACCGGGGTCGATCGCTTTCGCTCTCAGTTCGAGGAACGCCTTCTCGTACGCGTCGACGTCGTTCGGGGCGTCCAGGTAGGTCCCTCCCCCGAGATGCTCCTGGTAGACCACGCTCACTGACCGAGAGGGTTCAGACTCGTCCTCCCAGCTCACGACGGCAAAAGGCCCACTGGAAACCACCGAGCGGACGACCGTGTCGAAGGGAAGGATCTGGAGTTCGACGTTGGGTCGCTGGGCTATGCCGATGAGGTGTTCGCACTGCTCAGCCATCACATCGTGGGTGCCCGCTCTACGGCGCAGCACGCTTTCGTCGAGCACGACGCGGAGCTGGAAGGAGCGGCGCTGCAAAACCACGAGGCGCCTGGACCGGGAAGCGTCGGAGACGACCCTCGCATAGGGGGGCGACGTTTCGGCTTCCGACCGCAGCGCACGGGCGTACCTTTCCGTTCGCAGGAGGTCCGGCACGACGTTGGGGGCGTACACCTGTTCCTCACAGGCTTCGGCTTCGAACGACATCAGCGGCACGCTGTGTTCCGGCAGGTCGAAGTCCTTCCACCAGCCGTCGTTCTGTGATTTCACCAGCTCTGCCATGTACCGTTTGTCGGTCTCCGTGGCTCCGCAGGACCAAGCAATGGCCCGGACCGTGTCGGTCGTGAGGTTCCCCGTCTCGCGCCACATCTCGTAGCGGTTGACGGTCCCGACGGACACTCCGGCGGCTTTGGCCACCTGTCCCTGGGTGAGGCCGGCGCACAGGCGGAGCCTGCGGAGCGTACGGGCGATCACGAACCGGCCGGCCGCGCCGGCGCAGTTGCGGTCGACGGCTCTTCGCAGTGAGAGGTGCGCCGCCAGCGCGGACGGCGGGCGGAACGGCACGTCACAGGGAACGGAGCGGTCATGGGACGTAAGTGACTTGGTGTTCTGGATCATCTCGTCTCGCTGTGTGTCGGTGAATGGTGGTGCCGAGGCAGCCGAGGCACCGCCACGGACAGGATCGACAGGGCCCTGCTGCGGGCACCGAGCCAGAGACGGCTGCGCGCAGTACTCCGTGTCATGGCCGCCAGACAGTGGCCGAGCGACGCGGCCTCGCCGACGGTGAGCAAGTCCTCGACGTGCCGAGGCGGATCCATGGGCGCTGGCTGTCCGGGCGGTTGGTGCCAGGGCCATTCGGGATCCACCTCGACGTACACCTCGAGGGCGGCCAGCAGGCCGGGACCGTCGCGGTCGGCGGCGGGGACCACACCGCGGCGCACCCCCTGGTCCAGCCGGACCAGGGCCCGGTCGAACACACCGCTCAGGTCGGGTGGTCTCACAGCTGGTCCTGGGGAAGAATGTTCGGGTTGTACCGGAACATGTTGCCCGGGTCGTACACGCCCTTCAGCGCCTGCAGCTTCGCGTAGGCGGTGGGTGAGTACGCTGCGGGCAGGCGCTCCTGGCTCTGCGGGCCGGTCAGGAAGTTCGGCAGCACTCTCTCGGCAGCCCATGGGGTGAGGGCCGTGATCAGCTCGTCCTGCCGGCGTCCGGTCTCCGCGCTGTCCCCGTCCGGTGCCATGTGCGCCAGGGTAAAGAGGCTGAACGCGGCGTCCGGATAGTGACCGATCGCACCCGGGACCGCGGCTTTGCGCGCCAACGCGCCTCCCATGTGGCGCAGTTCCAGCATGTATGGTGCCTGCGCTTCGGGACCGGCAAGTCGCTCGACGACGTCCAAGGCCGGCTGTTCCAGCGAACGCAGGGTCATCGTGCGGCTGCGTGTCGCGGCTGGGAGCGTGGGGTCGGCGTGGATGCTGCCCGACTGCCAGTACGACAGCGGCGCCGTGGTGTCATGGAGAACCTGTGCGGCGGAGTACAGCGGACGGAGCAGGGCGCGACCCTGCTCCTCGGATCCGATGAAGGCAACTCGCAGGTGGACGACGAACCGGTCGCGGAGAAGGTCGGGTACGCCGGGCGCCGCTGGGAACCGGATCAGGCAGACGGAAGAGCCCATGGTGTCCGGAACGGTCGCCGTCCACTGGGTATAGGCGTCCAGCACTGTACGGCTGTGGACCCCGTCGAAGAACAGCCCGCCCCCGAAGAACTCATCGAGGGGAAAGAGGCTGATGGATGCCGAGGCGACGATCCCGAGATTCCCGCGGCTTCCGCGAAGCCCCCAGAACAGTCCGGGGTAGTCTCTGGGGGAGACCTCCAGTACGTGCCCGTCAGCCGTGATGACACTGAAGCTCCGGACGTGGTCGCACGCACTTCCATATGCCCGGGAGAGCAGTCCGAGCCCCCCGCCTAGGAGATAGGAGATGGCTCCGACGCCGGGAGCGGCTCCGCTCAGCGGGGCCAGTCCCCACTCGGCGGCCGCCTCCATAACATCCGCCCAGCACGCTCCGGCCTCCACGCGCGCGATCCGGCTCTTGGGGTAGACGCGTACCCGCCGCATGCCGGAGGTGTTGACGAGCAGGCCGTTCTCGTCCGCGGGCACGCAGGCGCCGTGTCCGGTGGCCTGCACCGCGACGCCGAGCCCGTGCTCGGCCGCGAACCGGACGGAGGCCACGAGATCTCCGGTGTTCTCCGCAGCCACGATCAGGGCGGGCCGGTGGACAACGCTCTGTTCGAACCCGCTCTTACATTCGTCGTAGCCGCGTTCGCCCGGCAGCACCACCCTGCCGGACAACAGGGCTCCGAGTTCCGCTATCGCAGCGGGCGATGGTGCAGACGGTATTTGGTCGATGCGTGAGTCATTGGGTTGGAACACCCTGACCTCCGAAGGCGAAAGGAAGCGTTCCGGAGTAATTCGGACCGTTTTCTCCGGCTTCGGTCTCGATTCTTTCAACACGTCGCCGCACAATGGCGGCAGGCAGGCAGCCGGAAGTGCAGTCCCCGGCTTCCCCTTCAGGCGGCCGGGGCACTGTAGAGGGTGGGCAAGGGGCGGCGGACTGCCGTACGGGCGTCGGGGAGGGAAAACTTCCGGAGCCTTCCGCAGGCATGGGGAAACCCCGGCCGCTGTTTACGCGCGAAGCGATGGAATCGGGGGGAATCCCCAGCGGCCGGGGTGAGGGGCTGGCTCGGCATGCGGGGGGTGTGCGCGCCGTTCACCAGCTGTTCCTCAGCATATGTGGGACCGGACTGACTGAGCGTCGACACACGGGCACTTCCGAGGGCAGCCAGAACGCCCTGTCGGACGGCCGGTGGGTCCCCGCCCAGCGAACGGCCCGGCGGAACCTCCGGAGGGGGCCCTACACAGGATGGATGCGCCGCGTATCCCCAATGCCGAGAGCCCCGACTGCGGTCCCCCTCCAACGCCGTTGCAGTTGTGCTTTACACCATGAAGTGCAGGCACGCGTTGGAAGGATCTCACAGTCGGGGCCGCTTGACCGGAGGAGCCCGAATGCTGCGGTCACCTCCTTGCTCAACATACGAGTGGGGCGTGCCGGGTGAAGGGTGCGATCGGGCACCCAGCGAGGCATGGGCGCCGGCATTTAGTGCACCGGACGGCTCAGACGCAACCCTTCTCAGGCACTGCGGGCCGCCTGAAACGCCTCCCATGTCTGCTCGGAGAATCCGCCGAGTGCGTGGTCCAGCACCGCATGGCGGAGGTTCGCGTTCGTGACACGACTGTTGACGAGGACCTTGTATTCCTCGTCGGACATGAGGTTGCCGATGCCAGGCGTCGCGGCAGCCGCGGGGTGGTGCTGAACGAACTGCTTGCGCGATTTCGCCCCATACGGAATACTCTCCCCTTTCGTGGGGGCTTCGAAGTACCGATCGAGGGGGACCCGGCTGTGGTCCACGAACCTCTTGAAGATGATGTTGTAGTCGTCGTCGGACCGGGCCGTCCGCAGGGCGCACAGCGCATCGAAGCATTCTCGCTCACTGCCGCTGAGATGTTTCTGCCCGAACACCACGAACTGGTCCCATATTTCAGTGTTGCGGCCGATATTCCAAAGATCGGCGACTGACGAGTACTCGACGTCGGACCCGGTAACGACAGCAAAATCAGTCAAATCACCCAACAGGAACCGCGCCTGGAGAACAGCAGTAGGGTCCCCCCCTCCGGCGCTCTGGAGGGTCAGCTTGCTGCCCTGACGAGTGACCAGGAACCACCCCTGTACGGAAATCCCGGTTGCCGAAATGTCATCCTCGCCGACGAACAGGAACTGGTGGCCACCGGAGAGGAACGAGGTGACTTGTACACGACCTCCGTCAGAAAGATAGGAAAGCCTGCGACGGTTGGAGTCTGCCAGACCTTCTAGGAAGGCGGACCGCTCTTCGGCCTGTACCTTCTCCTCCGGACTCGGGCTATCTCCCCATGCGTTCTCCTCGGTCCACTGGCTGGGACCGTTGTCCATGAACTGTAGCGAATCAATCGCCGCCCAGTTGGGGGTTCCAGTGGCCGTACCGACGGAGGCGCCAGCGGCAGGCCCAACGAATGCGGCGTGCGACACCTCCGCTTCACGAGAGATGACGACGACCCCCGGCTGGAAACGGTTCACCAGTGCGGTGATCTCTTCGTCACTTCCTGCGGCATTCCCCTCCGGCGTCACATGGATCTCACCCACCTGGCGATGGAGAACCGTGCGAATGGTGTACCGGACATCAAGATGGGGGAAGTCCGTCACTCCCGCGCACAGGGTGTTGAAACTGACCAGCGGGTGGAGAGAACTCCCGTCACTGAAAACGGTCGTCAGCCCATTGGCACCGTCCTGGAGGAGACTCACGGTATGCGCATTCATCGCATCCAGGTCGGACAGCAATTCCTGCAGCGAATCACGCTCTCCTTCCCGATCCACTTGATTGAGCGCGACTGCCAAGTAGTCCGTGACCAGCAGCCGGCACCCATCACGGAGCTCCAGGGCCTTCTGTTCTTCGATCCCATTGGAGATCCGGAAGTCGCCCGCCATTGCCATCAATTGCTGCACGAAGAGACGACCGACATCGGTGGCGAGTACGTGCGTGGCGAAACAGGTCACCAACTTGACCTTGCCCCACCGAAGATCTTGTTCATTAGTCCAGACCTCCTGAAAGTCGAGCCCCTGGATCAGCGCATGCGAAAATTCCTCTTCGGAATAGGTTCTCTCGTCCTGAACGACCGCCTCGCAGGCGGAAAGCAGCCCTGTAGACAGCTTGGGCTCCAGGCGATCCCAAAACAAGGTCCAGTTATACGTCATCGCTTCTCCTCAAGGCGTGTTGCACTACTTAAAAGTAATTTTTTGGCAAACTCGCTTCAGTCTAGGCGGCGACATATATCCGCCGAGGGTCCCGCGGGCGGCCACACAGGCCAACGAGTGCCCGATGAGGTAATTGCCGCACAGGGGCGTTACCTGTCCGGCCAGTGAATGGGCTAGCAATGCGGCCGAGCTCGATCCCCGACCGGGATGGACGCTGATCGGGTGACAGGTGGATGGCGGTCGAACGGGCAGAGCCCCGGTCTCTTGAGTATGACTGCCAGGCTCAACTCCTCAACCGGGAGCCCCTGTTAGGACTTGCAGATTTTTAACTCGTGGCTTTCCGTTCGGTGGTTCGTTGGTCTGACATGAGCGGGTTGGATGGGCAACGGGCCTTGCTGGCAGCTAAGTTCGAGGCGATTCGGCCGCACCTCGACGAGCGGCAGCGTCGCCTGCTGATAGGGGCGGAGGCCCAGTCTTTCGGCCACGGAGGGATCAGAGCAGTCGCCCGTTCCGCCGGTGTCCGTGAGGCCACAGTGTCTATCGGAGTGCGGGAACTCGACTCCGGAGAGGCACCGTTGGGACGGATCCGTCGGCCCGGCGCTGGCCGCAAACGCATCGTCGACCGAAACCCAGCCGTTCGGGAGGCACTCCTCACGCTGGTCGAGCCCGATGTCCACGGGGA
>NZ_JBEZLV010000074.1:0-15416 GCF_040652335.1 Streptomyces sp. NPDC048270 | reverse complement strand
GGAATGAGCTGGCTGACCGGGCCGTGTTGAGCGGGCGGCTGGCCGGTGAAGTCCTCGGGGTAGGGGCGGCGGCCGGACGGAGGCAGGACGGCGGCCGGCCGGGGCCGGCCGAGGGCAGGGCGGAGGCGGCCGGACGGCGGCAGGTCGGCCGGGGCCCGGGCCGCTCAGGCCGAGCCGAGGGTTCGCAACGCGCGGGTGGCGATCTCGCGGCCGATCGGCAGGGACGCGGTGGCGGCCGGCGAGGGCGCGTTCAGCACGTGCACCGTGCGCGGGGCGTCCTTGATCAGGAAGTCGTCCACCAGCGTGCCGTCCCGCAGCACGGCCTGCGCGCGCACCCCGGCCGGAGCGGGGTGGAGGTCCGCCGCGGTCACGGCCGGCAGGAGGCGCCGTACCGCCTGAGTGAAGGCCTGCTTCGACAGCGAGCGGTGGATCTCGCCCATCCCGTACCGCCAGTGCCGCGCGGCCATCCGCCAGGATCCCGGCCAGGCCAGCTCGGAGCCGATGTCGCGCGGGCGGACGGTGGACCAGGCGTAGCCCTCGCGGGCCAGCGCCGGCACGGCGTTCGGCCCGACGTGGACGCCGCCCGCGATGCCCCGGGTCAGGTGGACCCCCAGGAAGGGGAAGGCCGGATCGGGGACCGGGTAGACCAGCCCGCGGACCAGCTCGGGACGGGCCAGGTCGTAGTACTCCCCGCGGAAGGGGATGATCCGCATGCCCGGGTCGTCGCCGGCCAGCCGGGCGATCCGGTCGCACTGCAGGCCCGCGCAGTTCACCAGGACCCGGGCGCGGACCACCAGCCCGGCCGTGGTGCGGACCGCCACCGCCGAGGGACGGCGGGAGATCAGGTCCACCGCCCCGCCGTAGACGATCTCCGCGCCCGAGGACTCGGCCAGCTGGGCCGTCACCCGCCCGTAGTCCGCGATGCCGGTGCTGCCCACGTGGATCGCGGCCAGGCCCCGCACCTCCGGCTCGTACTCGGAGATCTGCGCCGGGCCGAGCTCGCGCACCGGAATGCCGTTCTCCCGGCCGCGCTGCACCAGCGCGTGCAGCCGCGGCAGCTCCTCGCGCTCGGTGGCGACGATCAGCTTGCCGGTCACCTCGTGCGGGATGCCGTGCTCGGCGCAGAACTTGACCATCTCTGCGGCGCCGCGCACCGCGAAGCGCGCCTTGAGCGACCCGGGGCGGTAGTAGATCCCGCTGTGGATCACCCCGCTGTTGCGCCCCGTCTGGTGCCGGGCCGGGCCGGTCTCCTTCTCCAGGACGACCACCCTGGTCCCCGGAGCCAGCCGTGACAGGGCATGAGCCGTCGACAGGCCGACGATCCCGCCACCGATCACCAGCACATCGCAGTCCACGCCGCCGCCCACGCTGACACCTCCCACCCCTGCATACTGCACCCCGCCACCGACAACGCGGCCACGCGGCCCCTAGGCCTGGGCCACCAGCAGCGGCCGCGCCCGCTCGCGCAGCTCCGCCACCCGCGGCTCGTCCCCGTACGGTTCCAGGCGGTGCAGCAGGTCCCGCACGTATTCGGTCGTCCGCGCAGAGGAGATCCGGCCCGCCACCTCCACCGCCCGGGTGCCCGCCGCGCAGGCCGCGTCGAGGTTGCCGGACTCCAGCTCGGCGACCGCGCTCACGACCAGCCGCAGCCCATGTGACCGTACATACTCCTCGGTGGGCCGGGACAGGGCCTGTTCGGTGAAACGCCTTACCTGCCGCGGCAGTTTGAGGTCGCGGTAGCACTCGGCCGCGTCCGCCGCGAAGCGGTCGTACGAGTAGAAGCCCAGCCAGGTCGGGTCCGGGTCGCCGGCCCGGGCCCGCTCGAGCCAGCCCTCGGCCGCCCGCAGCGCGGCTCCCGCGGCCGCGGAATCGCCCGCCTTCGCGTGGGCCCGGGCCTCGACGAGCCGGAAGAAGCTCATGGTGCGGGCGGTGGCCAGGCCGCGGTTGCGCTCGACGGCGGCCTGCGCGAGGTCCACGCCCTCGTCGGGGAAGTCCCGGTAGGTCGCCTGCAGGGACATCGAGGCCAGGACGTAGCCGCCGAGCGGGACGTCCGCGGCCGCCCGGGCCAGGCGCAGCGCCTGGATGTAGTAGCGCTGGGCCGCCTCCTGCTGGCCGGTGTCGAAGGCCATCCATCCGGCGAGCCGGGTCAGCTCGGCGGTCGCGCCGAACAGGGCGCGCCCCACCTCGTCGGTGTAGGAGCCCAGCAGCAGGGGCGCCGCGTCCACCCGGAGGCACTCGGGCACCATCGACGAACGCCAGTCCCCACCGCCGTACTTGGAGTCCCAGCGGCGGGCGTCCTCGGCGGCCTCGCGCAGCTTGGCCACATCGCTGTGGCCCACCCGCTGGCTGTGGTCACGGTGCGTTTCGGTGCCGGGCTGGGCGGGCACAACGGTGGACGGCGGAGCCGACAGGCTTCCCGCCGCACCCGTCACAGGTCCGGTCGTCGGACCGGCCGCCGGCCCAGCAGCGTGGTGTCCGGCGTTCGGCCCGGTGCTCGGTCCAGCCGTTCCCGGTGTCGTTCCCGGTGCCGTTCCCGTTCCCGATGCCGTTCCCGTTCCCGGTGCCGGTCCGCCGGCCGTCACGGCGGCCTGCCCGGCGGCCGTGCCCGCAGCCGCCCCCGAGCCCGGCGCCCTGCGTGCCGGCGAGCCGCCCGCCGGTGGGTCGTGCACCGGCACGTCCTGAGCCGAGGAAGTCACCGCCGAGGGGGTCACCGCCGAGCGGGCCGAGCCCATGCGCGCGGAGCCGGTGGGTGCTGAGCCGGAGAGTGCGGAGCCGCCGGGCGCTGAGCCGCCGGGTGCCGAGCCGCCCGCGCCCGAGGGCTCGCGCGCCACCGAGCCGTCGGCGGGAGATATCAGCCAGCGCGAGGCCGGTGTCGCGTACGCCGCCACCGAGAACGAACCGGCGAGGGACTGCCAGATCCCGCCACCGCCGCGCCGGCCCGCCAGGTCGAGCCGGTAGAGGTCGGTGGCCGACCGCACCGCCGCCCCCACGTCGCGCGGGAAGGCCAGCCCGACCTCCGGTGCCGGGTCCGCGTCCGCCAGCCCGATCTCGTGCAGCGGCACCGGCCGCCCCAGCTTCGCGCCGATCGCGGCCGCGATCAGGTGCGGCGCGGCGCCCTGCGGCACCATCCCCTTCGACACCCAGCGGGCCACCGACGTCTTGTCGTACCGAAGCGTCAGGCCCCGCTGAGCACCGAGGTCGTTGACCCGCCGGGCCAGCCCCGCGTTGCTGATGCCCGCGAGGGCGAGGACGGCGCCGAGCTTCTCATTGGGCTCGCGGAGCTCCCTGGACATGCGCCACCCCTCGTCACACGCGGAACGCAGACGCCGCCGGGGCATAGGCTCCCGGCATTTCGTAAACCCAGCGTAGTTCCCCGCCTCCCAAGCGTTAAGGCCCCGACTTCCGTATGGCGGGATTGTTGTCCGTTTGCACAGTCCGCCCCGGCCCGGCGTCCGGGGCGCACGTCTCCCCGCGTGCTCCGCCCGTGTGGCCGTGCGCCCGCCCGTGCGCTCTGGCCGGTCCGCGGGTCCGGCGATTCGATGTTCGGTGCGTGGGTCGGCCCGCTGCGCGGATCGGGCGGGCCGGGGGATGCCGCTACCTCAATCCCCGCGGGTGGCGGAACGGTCCGGGGGGCGGATTCCGCCTCCCGGACCGCGCCCGCGCACCGGGAGCCGACGGCCCCCGACGACTCCCAGGACAGCCGAAGAATGGCTGAAAGCGACCTATGGGGCGGGGGGAACGGAACGCCAAATACCGCGTGGCGGGGGCGTGTTCGTTTGCATGTGCGCCCCCTTTAACCACTCTCGCACGCCTGTCCCGTGGCAGCATGGACCCGAGCCACCCGGGGTCCCGCCGACCGCGCCCTCAGCGCCGACCGTGCTGCCCGTGCCCCGGTCATGTGCCCACAGGCTGGGGAGGCGGCGGTGCGCTGGTTGGTGGGTTGGAGCAGTATCGCCGCGAGCTTCGGCACGGTCGGCCGCGTCGCAGGTCAGGGACCCGCGAACGGCTCCGGCGGGCGGGGTCACCCCGATGCCGGGTACCCGGGCGGCGGCGCCCCGCCGCACGGCGGGATCGCGGACGCCGCCCACGCCGGCGACCCCGGCGCGGACGCCGAGCGCACCGTCCACCCCGTCGGCTCCCAACTGCTCTGGGGCGACCCCGACCCGCTCTGGGCCGTCGGCGACTGGCGCCCCGACGAGATCCGCACCCTCACCGCCGACCCGGCCGACCCCTTCACCCGCCTCGCCGTCCTCGGCTGCTGCGGAGCCACCGACGCCGAGCTGAGAAGGGCCCTCTACGCCGCCCGCGGCGGAGCCCTGCGCCACCTCACCCAGTGGTCCGGCAGCTACACCGCCGTGGTCCAGGTCGGCCGCAGGATCACCATCGTCGGCGACCTCGCCGGCGCCCGGCCCGTCTTCTACACCCCCTGGGCCAGCGGCACCGCCTACGCCACGGCCGCCCTCCCGCTCGCCGACCTCATCGAGGCGCAGCTCGACATCGGCCATCTCGCCGCACTGCTCGCCTGCCCCGACAGCCCGGAGGCACTGGGCGACGGCACACCGTACGCCGGGGTCCGCCGCATCCCGCCCGGGCACGCGCTCATCCTGCGCGAGGGCTCCCGCGAGATCACCGGCTACGAGCCCGTCGCCTCGCTCGCGGTGGCCGGGCCGCAGGCCGATCCCGACCGGGCGGTGGAGGGCGTACGGGAAGCTCTGGTGGATGCCGTGCGCGCCCGGCTCACGGCGCCCCGCCATGCCCCCGACACAGCGCCGCCGTACGATCCCGGCCCGGTACCCGGCATGGGCCCCGCCGACCGGCGCGCGGCCCGGGGCGGCCCGGTGCCCGGGGTCGGCGCCGACCTCTCCGGCGGAAGCGCCTCCGCGACCCTGGCCCTGCTCGCGGCCGGCCTGCCCGGCGCGCCCGGCACCCTCGGCAGCCCCGCCGGAGCCCGGCTGCTGGCGGTCACCTTCAACGACCTGGCCACCCCGCAGGGCCGCGAGGACGAACTCGAGCGGGCCCGCGCCATCGCCGCCGACCCGCGCCTGCACCACGTCGTGGTGGCCGCCGCCGCGGAGGCCCTCCCGTACGCCGAACTCGACGGCCCGCTCACCGACGAACCGGGCCCCTCGCTGGTCTTCGCCGCCCGCGAGCGGCGCCGGCTGGCCGCCGGCTCGGCCGACCACTTCACGGGCCACGGCGCCCGCCAGGTCCTCGACGCGCACCCCGCCCGCATGGCCGACCTCCTGATGGACCGCCGCCGCCGCCACCTGCTGCGCCCGGTGGCGGCGCTGGCCCGCTCGGCATCGGCCTCCGGAACCTCCGGCGAGTCCCTGCTGGTCCCGCTGACCGTGTACTCCGCGGCCCGAAGACTTGCCCGTACGACGTACCGCGCGGGCATGGAAGCCGCCGCGGCCCGGCTCCGCGAGGGCGGGGTCACCGCGCGCGCCTCCGGTCCGGTGGACGCTTCCCTGGCCGCCCTGACCTGGTCCCGGCCCGGCCCGGCGGCGGGCTGGCTGACGGGCGAGGCGCTGGCGGAAGTATCGATCCGTCTCACGGCCGCCGCCGGCCGCCCTCCCCTGTCCCTGCGGCCGGGGGAGGCCCGGGCCCGCGCGGTCCTCGCCCGGCACGCCGCCGACCACCGGGTCTTCGAACAGGCCGTGGAGGTCCGCAGCCAGCGCCTGCACGCCCCCTTCCTGGACAACCAGGTCGTCCGGGCCGCCCGCGCCCTGCCCGAATCCCTGCGCGTGCAGCCCGGGGCCCGCGCCGCGATCCTGCGCACCGTCCTGTCCTCGACCGGGGTGCGCGAACTGCCGCCCGGCTGGGGGGCCACCGCCCACAGCCCGAACGAGACGGCGACCCGGCTCGGGCTGCGCGCGGCCCTGCGCGACCTGCTCGCCCTGTTCGCCGCGCCGCTGCTCGCGGACGCCGGGCTGATCGACGCCCGGGTCGTCCAGCAGGCGCTGTACGACGCGGCCGAGGGCCGCCCGGTCCCGCTCGACGGGCTGGCGGAACTCGTCTCCATGGAGCTGTGGCTGCACCGCCTCCTGGCCCGCCGCGGCACCTGCTGGACGGGCACGACCGCGGCCCGCCGGCGCGCGGTGCCGGAGGGAGTCCCCGTGCACCGCCCGGCCCTGTCCTGACCCGCGCACCGCAGCCACTCCCGGGAGCCCGGCCCCGGACGGCCGGCCCGGCAGGCGCCCGGCAGGCGCCCCCGGGTGCGCGGCCGCGGGCGGTCAGCGGCAGCTGACCACCGAGTCGGCCCAGCTCGCCAGTACCGGCAGGCGGCCCGGGCCGACCTGCTCCGTCACCAGGCGCAGCGTCTTGCGCCCGGCCAGCGATACCTGCACGGCCGCCGCCGGATCCCCGTAGCCGAGGGCCTCGGACTGCCACAGCCGCTGCCCGTCGGCGTACACGGAGAACCGCACCGCGCCTCCCCCGGGATCCGTCCGGGAGAACACCCGGCTCGGCATCGACAGGCCGTCCACGCCGGCGCGCGCCGAGAAGGCGGTGCACTGCCGGTTGAGGGCGATCTCCACGGAGGAACGGGAGTTCACGGTGATCCCCTGCCCGAACCGCCGATCGCCCACCTGCAGGCCCCAGCGCTGCCACACCCAGCTGCTGCGCCAGGTCTGGATCTCCGGGCCGTCGTGGTCCCCGTAGGCCGAGTGGCCGAGCCGGGCCAGCTGGAACCCGGCGGCGGGCCGGGGGGCGGGCGGCGGGGTGGGCTTCGCCGGGGTCCGGCTCGGAGTCGGGCTGGGCGAGGGCTTCTCCCGGCTGGGCGAGGCGGAAGGCGAGGGCCGCGGCGCGACGGACGCGGGCGGAGCCGACGCGGAAGGCGACGGCCCGGTCTGCGGCCGCGGCGGTACGGAGCTGCGCGCCGGCGGCGGCTCCTCCTCGGGCGGGCTCGGCGCGGGCGGGGCGCTCGGCACCACCGGCGCCGCCACACCGGGGGCGGGCTTCGCCTGTGCCTGCGGCTCGGTGTCGTCGCCGGCCAGGGCGAACACCACCCCGGCGGCCGCCGCGACCGCGATCCCGGCGGCGATGGCGGCCTTGGCCGGCACCCCCAGCCCCTCGGACACCACGGCGCCCCCGGCCCCGGCCCCCGACCCGGCCCCGCCGGCGGCTCCGCCGGCGGCGCCGCCCGCCCCACCCGCAGCGCTCGCCCCGGCGGCCCCACCGGCAGCACCGGCTCCACCCGCCGCACCGGCTCCGGCCGCACCGCCGGCGGCTCCGGCCCCCGCGGTCGACCCAGCGGTGGCGGCCGCGGCAGCCCCGGCCCCGCCCGCGGCGACGGCCCCGCCGGCCACCACCCCGGCCGCCTTGGCCGCGTACCCGGCGGCGAACCACCCGATGACCGCGACCGGAAGCAGCGCGGGAATGCCCGCGTTGACGTCCTTGAGCTCGCCGGCGGCCAGCCGGCACTTCGCGCACTCCTCCAGGTGCCCCCGCAGCCCCCGCTCCGCCCGCATCCGCAGCCCGCCGCGCGCATAGGCGCCCAGCCGGTCCGCGTACCGCGCGCAGTCGCCGCCCTCGCTCAGCGCCGAACTCACATGCGCCTGGAGGTAAGCCTGCTTGAGCCCCTCGCGTGCGCGACTGGCCAGCACCGCCGTCGCGTTGGGGCTGAGCCCGAACAGCGGGGCGATCGCGCTCGGCGAGGCCTCCTCGACGGTGGTGTGCCACAACACGGCCTGCCACCGCTCCGGCAGGCTCCGGAAGGCCTGCATGGCCAGCGACTGCTCGGCCTCGTGCATCGCCCGGACGTCCGCGCCCAGTTCGAGGGTGTCGTCCCCGGCCAGGCCCGACAGGCCGGTCCCGCCCTCCGCCCCCGTGGCAGCCTGCTCCGCGAAGACGGCGAAGTCCTCGACGAGGTGCTCCCGCCTGGCGGTCTTCGCCCAGGCAGCGGCGACCCTGCGTACGGTGGTGAGCAGATAGGCCCGCACCGACTGGTCCGGCCCCGCCCCGCCCCGTACCGCCTGGAGGGTGCGTGCGAACACCTCGGCGGTCAGGTCGTCGGCGGTGTGCCCGTCCCGGCAGCAGGTCCGCGCATAACGGCGGACGGCATCGGCGTGCCGGCGGAACAGCTCTTCGTACGCGCCGTCGTCACCGCCCCGCATCCGGGCGATCAAGTCCCCGTCGGACGGGGGCAGCTCACCCCCGGTGCCGGGCGGGGCGGCGTGCCGGCCGCCAGGCTCGCGCTGCGCGGGAACCTGCCGGGCGGGGAGGCTGCCCGCCCCGACCTCGCGGCCGGCGCCACCGAGTGACTCTTCACGCCCGTCAACGCCCATCGCGGAAGCCCCCGCACGACACACTCAACCGGTACACCGATCAAGCGTGTCACACGGCGGCCACGCGTCGAACCCGTTCGCACGCCATCCACTCGTCCGGGCACAGTTCGACGAAACCCCGTACTGGCGCACGGTTTGACGCCCGATCGAGCCGGCAGCGCGGACACCACACCCGGGCGGCGGTCACACCGTCACACCGTCACGCCGTGCGCGACCGCAGCCCCTCGAGCAGGATGTCGAGCAGCCGCGTCGAGGCCGCCGCCTGCTGCGCCGGGTCGGGCAGCGCGGGCGCCGCCGTCGCTATCACCAGCAGGACATCGGCCACCGTGACGTCGGTCCGCAGCTCACCGGCCTCCCGCGCACGGTCGACCAGCCGGCCGACGACCTCGAGCAGCGCACCCGCGCCCGCGTCCTCCGACGGCTCTTCCTCGCTCACCGACCGCGTGCCCACGACGCGCAGCTCGGGAGCCCCGCCGGCGGTGACGGCCTGACGCTGGTGCGGAACCCGCACCGACTCGGCCTCCTCGGCGCCGTCCTCGCTCGCCGAGCCCACCCGCAGCACCTGCGGCGGCAGCAGCCGCCCCGCGCCCGAGGCCACGGAGGTGCGCAGGAAGCGCGACAGCGCCTGCCACGGCTCCTCCTCCTGGCCCAGCGCGGCCTTGGCCTGCTCGGTCAGCCGGGCGGTCTCCTCCTCGGCTATCCGACGGACCAGCACGTCCTTGCTCGGGAACCGCCGGTACACGGTGCCGACACCGACTCGCGCGCGCCGCGCCACGTCCTCCATCGGAGCCCCGTAGCCCAGCTCGCCGAACACCTCGCGCGCAGCGCGCAGCACGTGTTCCAGATTGCGCTGGGCGTCGACGCGCAGCGGCGTGGACCGGCCCACACCGTGCGTGGTGCCGCCGCCCGCGATACCGCGGCCGTTGCTCTCTACCGAGAGCGCGGTCGCAGAGCCATGGAAATCGGAAATGTTCATATGTTTCCCCCGGTAATCATCTGTCTCCCCCCGGAGACACTCCCCGCCTTCACGCCGAGGGGGCCACGGTCATGGGGCCCGGTCCTACTCCTCGACGAGATACGAACATAGTTGAGCCAGAGTCAATTCAGAAGAGGCAGCCCCGGACGGAGCACCGCCCGATCGGAGCATTCACCCCCACTTTTCCGTTACGTGCTCTCGGAATCACCGCTTCCGGGCCCTCTGACCTGCGGATCTCCACCCCCGCCCAGGGTCCGCTTCCACCCCGCCCCACCGCCACCGCCGGTCACACAATGTGCCGGGCCTGTGGACAAACTCCCGGCCACGTTGCGTCATGGGATGGTGAAGGCTGCTAACTCCCGGGGCACGGCCCCCGGTCCCCCGCCCCGCACCCGCATCCTGGTCGTCGGCGGCGGTTACGTCGGCATGTACACGGCCCTCCGGCTCCAGCGAAAGCTGAGATCCGAGGAAGCCGAGGTCACGGTGGTCACCCCCGAGCCCTACATGACCTACCAGCCCTTCCTCCCCGAAGCAGCCGCGGGCTCGATCTCGCCCCGGCACGTCGTCGTCCCGCTGCGCCGCGTCCTCGGCAGATGCCGCATCGTCATCGGCGAGGCCCGGCGCATCGACCACTCCAAGCGCACCGCCACCGTCACCACCCTCGCCACCGAAGAGGAGGGCACCGGCGCCACCGAGATCGAGTACGACGAACTCGTCCTCGCCCCCGGCTCCATCTCGCGCACCCTGCCCATCCCGGGACTCGCCGACTACGGCATCGGGTTCAAGACCGTCGAAGAGGCCATCGGCCTGCGCAACCACGTCATCGAACAGATGGACATCGCCTCCTCCACCCGCGACCCCGCCCTCCGCGACGCCGCCCTCACCTTCGTCTTCGTCGGCGGCGGCTACGCGGGCGTCGAGGCACTCGGCGAACTCGAGGACATGGCCCGCTACGCGGCGCGGTACTACCACAACATCAAGCCCGAGGACATGAAGTGGGTGCTGGTCGAGGCCAGCGACCGGATCCTCCCCGAAGTCGGCCCCGAGATGGGCGTCTACACGATCCGCGAGCTGCGCCGCCGCAACATCGACCTCCGCCTGGAGACCCGCCTCGAATCCTGCGAGAACCGCGTCGCCGTCCTCAGCGACGGCGCCCGCTTCCCCACCCGCACCGTCGTATGGACCGCGGGCGTCAAACCGCACCCGATCCTGAGCGCCTGCGACCTGCCGAAGAACGAGCGCGGCCGCCTGGCCTGCACCTCCTTCCTCACCGTCGAGGGGGTGGACCACGCCTGGGCCGCCGGCGACGCCGCGGCCGTCCCCGACATCACCGCCCCCGAGCCCGGCCGCGAATGCGCCCCCAACGCCCAGCACGCCGTCCGCCAGGCCAAGGCCCTCGCCGACAACCTCGTCGCCGCCCTGCGCGGCGAGGTCCTCACGGAGTACGCCCACAAGTACGCCGGCTCCGTCGCCTCCCTGGGCCTCCACAAGGGCGTCGCGCACATCTACGGACGCAAGCTCAAGGGCTACCCCGCCTGGTTCATGCACCGCGCCTACCACCTCAGCCGCGTCCCCACCTTCAACCGCAAGATGCGCGTCCTGGCGGAATGGACCCTCTCAGGTCTTTTCAAGCGGGAGATCGTCTCCCTAGGCTCACTCGAACACCCCAGGGCAGAATTCGAACTCGCCGCAGGCGGCGGTCCCAAGGAACCCCCGCCGAACCCCGCCCCCAACCCCCCGCAGGACAGCCAGGGCTGACGTTGTCAGTGCGGTCGGCCACACTGGACGTGTGACCATAGGTGGGCTCACACCTGCACAGAGTGACAACGTCCAGTCAGCGACCCACCACGAGCGACACAGCGACCACTTGCGACACCACGAGGCTTGAACGCAGTGAACTTCACGCGCTGGAGCGCCCGGTTCCCCGGAACGCAGCGCCGCGCCGCCGCCCGGTCCGAACACGCCGCCGCCCAGGCCAAGCGGGGTGAAGGCTCCGTCCCGGCAGCCCGCGGCGGCCGCGCCGACCCCGGAACCGAGCGGACCACGCCCGCCGCCGACGGTTCCCCCGCCGCCCCCACGGTGTCCGGCACCGGCAGCGGCTCCGGCACCACCCCGGCCATCGCCCCCACCCGGCGGACCGGCGCCCTCGCCGCGGTGCCCTCCCCCGACGAGCTCTCCGTGCGCGAGGTCCTCGGCCGGCTCCCCGCCCTGGTCGCCCTCGTCCACGGCCCCGACCACCGCGTCGCCTACGTCAACGACGCCTACATCGCCGGCTTCGGCACCCGCACCCCCGGCGCACCCGCCCACGCGGCACTCCCCGAACTCGGCGAGCTCGGCCTCCTCCCGCTCCTCGACCAGGTCCAGCGCAGCGGAAAGCCCCGAACGGCCAAGAACCGCACCACCCCGGGCGGCACCCACTCGTACACGGTCACCTGCACCCCGGTCGACTTCCCCGAGCCCGACGGCGACAGCGACACGGACCCCCACACCGGGATCCTCATCCACCTCGCCGACGTCACCGACCACGCCGAAGCCGTCGAACGACTCCGCGCCAGCGAACGCCGCCAGCGCGAAGCCGCCGTCACCCTCCAGCGCTCCCTCCTCCCGCAGGAGCTCGAACAGCCCGACGACCTGCGCGTCGCCGCCACCTACCAGCCCGGCGGAACCGAAGCCGCCGTCGGCGGCGACTGGTACGACGTCATCACCCTCGGCGCCGGCCGCACCGCCCTCGTCATCGGCGACGTCATGGGCCGCGGAGTCCGCGCCGCCGCCGTCATGGGACAGCTGCGCACCGCCGTCCGCGCGTACGCCCGCCTCGACCTCCCGCCCCACGAGGTCCTGCAGCTGCTCGACGGCCTCGCCGCCGAAATCGACGCCAGCCAGATCGCCACCTGCGTCTACGCCGTCCACGACCCCAACGAGGGCCTGCTCGCCTACGCCTCCGCCGGCCACCTCCCGATCCTCGTCCGCGACGAGGACGGCACCGTGCGCCGCGCCGCCGACCCCACCGGCCCCCCGCTCGGCACCGGCGGCTGGCTCCACACCTCCGGCACCATCGCCCTCGGCCCCGGCTCCACCGCCGTCCTCTACACCGACGGCCTGGTCGAACGGCGCGGCGAGGACATCGACGAAGGCGTCGCCGCCCTCGAACGCGCCCTCTCCGGCGCCCAGGGCACCCCGGCCGTCATCTGCGACCGCCTCATGCGCGCCCTCGGGGTCGACGCCGACCACGACGACGACGTCGCCGTGATGGTCCTCCAGCAGCCCGCCCGCACCGGAGCGGACGCCGAGCTCTTCCACAACGCCGCCCTGGAACTCCTCGGCGGCATCGAGGCCGCCCCGCGCGCCCGCGCCTTCGCCCAGGGGGTGCTCAGCTCCTGGCGCTTCCCCGTCGAGCTGTGCGACCTCGGCGTCCTGGCCGCCAGCGAGCTCGTCGCGAACTCCCTCCAGCACGGCACCCCGCCCATGCACCTGCGGCTGCGCCGCACCGACCGCCGCCTGATCATCGAGGTCACCGACGGGGACGACCACCTCCCGCGCCGCCGCCGCGCCGAACCGGCCGACGAGACCGGCCGCGGCATCTCGATCGTCGCCACCATCGCCTCGTCCTGGGGCACCCGCCGCACCCCGGGCGGCGGCAAGGCCGTCTGGTGCGAGTTCGCACTGCCGGACAAGTAGCCGAAGGGCAGCCGGAACGGCACTCCGACGCACGGAAGGCCCCGGTCCACCGGACCGGGGCCTTCCGTGCGTCTGCTCGTACGGGTCCTACGGGCGCTTACGCGCGCACGGGCTCAGCGGCTCCGGCCACGACGGCCGCGGCTGCCGGACCGGCTGGACCGGCCGGGACCGCCGGGCCGCCCTGCGCCACGACCCGGGACAGCGACGGGTTGTCCTGCACCGGCGTCAGCTGACGGCCGAGCCGCAGCGCCAGCCAGGCGATGCCCAGCGAGACGGCGACGAAGACGCCGATGTACAGCATCGGAACCCCCGCACCGAGCGGCACGCCCAGCGGCCCCAGCGCCAGCGCCATCTGCTTGACCAGCGCGAAGGCCGAGTTGTACTGGCCCACGGAGCCCTCCGGAGCCAGGTCCGCCACCAGCGGGGCCAGCGTCGGGGACAGCATGGCCTCGCCGATGCCGAAGAGCGCGTACGTGGTGATGAACGCGGCGGCGGCCATCATGGCGCTGCCGTGCCCGAGCCCCGAGAACCCGGCGATGACCCACGCCACGGTCCAGATCAGCCCGACCAGCGCGATCACGCGGGACCGGCGGCGCTTCTCGACGAGCCGGAGCACGACGAACTGCGCGACGACGATCGCACCGGTGTTGGCGGCCAGCGCGAACCCGAGGGTGGAGGGGGAGATCCCGGCGGCCTCGGTACCGAAGGCGGCCAGACCCGACTCGAACTGCCCGTAGCAGGCGAAGAAGAGCACGAAGCCGAGCACGCACAGCTGCACCATGGCCTTGTGCCGCAGCAGCCCCTTCCAGCCGCTGCCCGCCGGCGCCGAGTCCTGCGGCATGGCGTCCTTGAACCCCTGCACCTGCGGCATCCGCACGGAGGCGATGACCCCCGCGAGCACCAGGAACATCACGGCCTCGATGCCGAACAGCAGGGTGAAGCTGCCGGGCCGGGTCTCGTCGACGATCTGGCCGCCGATGAGCCCGCCGATGCCCAGGCCCAGGTTCTGCATGAAGAACTGGAGGGCGAAGGCCCGGGTCCGGGTGGACGGCGTGGAGCACCACACGATCATGGTGGCGAGAGCCGGCTGCATCACGGCCTGCCCGGCGCCGAGCGCCAGGGCGGACAGCAGGATCGGCACCAGACCGGTGGAGAGCCCCAGCGAGAGCGCGCCCGCGGAGGCGGCGACCGCGGCGCCGATGACCACGGGTACGGGACCGCGCCGGTCGATCACCCGACCGGTGACGGGAAGCGCGACAAGGGCGCCCAGGGCGAACGCCACGAACGCGCTCGTGGCGGCCATGGAGCCCAGACCTCGCACCTGCGCCACATAGATGTAGAGGAACGGAACCGTGAAGCCGATGCCGAACGCGGTCAGCGCGTTCCCGGCCTGGATCCGCCGCATCGCGGCGCCCATCACCTTGGTCACTTCTCACCTGCCTTGATATCTGAAGACTGAAGACTTCATACCTAAACTTCAAGTGTTAACAGTACACACCGAAGGAGTTAGATGCCAACGGGCTCGTGCCATACTTCGAACCATGGGTGACACCCCCGACGGCACTACGCCCGTCCACGAGCCGAGCCTCGACGAGCAGATCGCCGTCTACCAGCGCGAGTTCCAGGACCTGGACCCCCAGGTCGAGAAGGTGGTCTCGGCGCTGAGCCGCCTGAACCGCCGTATGAACGTCGCCTACGGACGGCAGACCGCGGCCCTGGGCATCAGCAACGCGGAGTGGGAGGTCCTCAAGGCACTCGTCATCTCCGGCGCCCCGTACCGCATGGGCCCGAGCGAGCTGGCGAAGCAGCTGGGGCTCACGCCGGCGGCGATGACCCACCGGATCGACCGCATGACGGCGGAAGGGCTGGTCACGCGCGAGCGCGACGAGTCCAACCGGGTCCGCGTGATCGTGGAGCTCACCGATGAGGGCCGCAGCAAGTGGCTGGACGCGATGCGCGCGGCCACGGTCTTCGAGGAGGACCTCCTCCAGGACCTCTCCACGGCGGAACGCGGGGTGCTCGGCGACATGCTCACCCGGCTGCTGGACCGCGTGGAAGACCTCCAGTCACCCAGCTGACCTCCAGGGTTGACACAACCCCGGACGGTCCGTAAGGTTCTTCGAGTTGCCCCGGAGCCGGAAGGTTTCGGCGACAACAACATCCCGCCGCCTCGTTGCGGCACCCAACTCAGCACGATCTCCCACTGGGAACGAATTCGGCGTGCCCGAATTCATTTCCGAAGGCCGATTATGAATCGCCGGGGAAATCCACTAGAGTTCGGGAGTCGGAAGGGCCCAACAGCCCGGAAGACGAACCCCGCTGACTGGGGGTCAGGCCCGAAAGAGTCTGATAGAGTCGGAAACGCAAGAACAGCAAGAAAATAGAACGAAAGCCCGGAGGAAAGCCCGAGAGGGTGAGTACAAAGGAAGCGTCCGTTCCTTGAGAACTCAACAGCGTGCCAAAAATCAACGCCAGAA
>NZ_JBEZLV010000073.1:0-16046 GCF_040652335.1 Streptomyces sp. NPDC048270 | reverse complement strand
CCGGTCCGCTCGCGGTGTATGCAGGGAGGATGGATCTCCGACCGCCGCCCGCCTCCCGCCCCCGGCAGGCGGCCGGGGCGGATGCGGCCGGGGCGGGGGCGGCCTGAACCGGTGCCTCCGGCCGCGCGGGAGCCCGTACCGGCTCGGGCGCCGCCGCCGGAGCGGCGGCCGGCGCGGGGGCCTGTACGGCGGCGGCACGCGAGGCGGCCGCGCCTCCGCCCGGCCCCGCGGGAGCCATGGGGTGCGCCTCCGGCCCGGGCACGTAGCCCATGGCCGGCACGGCGGGCGCGGGCGCGAAGGCGGCGGCCGCCCCGCTGCGCTCCAGCCGGTCGAGCCGGGCCTGGAAGGACCGCTCGTCGTCGAAGGCGGCGGGCAGCAGCACGCGGGCGCAGATCAGCTCCAGCTGGAGCCGCGGCGAGGTCGCGCCGCGCATCTCGGTGAGCCCGGTGTTGACGAGATCGGCGGCGCGCGACAGCTCGGCGGCCCCGAACACCGACGCCTGGGCCTGCATCCGCTCCACGACATCGGCGGGGGCGTCGATCAGCCCCTTCTCCGCGGCGTCCGGCACGGCGGCCAGGATGACCAGGTCGCGCAGCCGCTCCAGCAGGTCGGCGACGAAGCGCCGGGGGTCGTTCCCGCCTTCCACCACCCGGTCCACGACCTCGAAGGCGGCGGCGCCGTCCCCGGCGGCGAAGGCGTCCACGACGGAGTCGAGGAGCGAGCCGTCCGTGTAGCCGAGCAGGGAGGTGGCCATAACGTATGTCACACCGTCGTCGGCGGCGCCGGCGAGCAGCTGGTCCATGACGGACATCGAGTCACGCACGGACCCCGCACCGGCGCGCACGACGAGCGGCAGCACGCCCTCCTCGACCTTGGCGCCCTCGCGGCCGCAGACCTCGCCCAGGTAGTCCCGCAGGGTGCCGGGCGGCACGAGGCGGAAGGGGTAGTGGTGCGTCCGGGACCGGATGGTCCCGATCACCTTCTCCGGCTCGGTGGTGGCGAAGATGAACTTGAGGTGCTCCGGCGGCTCCTCGACCACCTTCAGCAGGGCGTTGAAGCCCGCCGAGGTGACCATGTGGGCCTCGTCGATGATGTAGATCTTGTACCGGCTGGACGCGGGCCCGAAGAAGGCCTTCTCGCGCAGGTCGCGGGCATCGTCCACACCACCGTGCGAGGCGGCGTCGATCTCGATGACGTCGATGGATCCCGGCCCGTTCCTGGCCAGGTCGCGACACGACTGGCACTCCCCGCAGGGGGTGGGGGTGGGACCCTGCTCACAGTTCAGGCAGCGGGCGAGGATGCGCGCGCTGGTCGTCTTTCCACAGCCGCGCGGCCCGCTGAACAGGTACGCGTGGTTGACCCGGTTGTTCCGCAGGGCCTGCATCAGCGGGACAGTGACATGCTCCTGCCCGATGACCTCGGCGAACGACTCGGGGCGATAGCGGCGGTACAGCGCAAGGGACGACACGTCTACGAGGTTATCCGGGCCCACCGACAACGGCGGCCCACAAGGCCCCCGGAACGTAAAGCGCCCCCCACGCACCCGCCAGAGCCCACTTACCCTTGCTGCCTTCCGGCCCTGGGGGAGTTGGGTGAGATAGCGCCACGTGAGGGGCTGACCCCACCCTAGCGGATGGAAGCCCCCGGAATCGAGCCCGGCCCCCGCCCCGCTCCCCGGAGACGATCACGTTCGCGAGCACCCCTCAACGTCTTGTATTGTTTGCGGCGGAGGATTCGCCTAGTGGCCTAGGGCGCACGCTTGGAAAGCGTGTTGGGGGCAACCCCTCACGAGTTCGAATCTCGTATCCTCCGCCAGTGCCTCACCGGGCACTTGAAGGCCCCGACCGGGAAACCGGCCGGGGCCTTCTGCGTTCCCCCTTCTGCGTTCCCCGTCTCGGTTCCCGTCTCGGTTCCCGTGCCGCCTCCCGGTCCGGTCCGCGCATGCGGGACCCCGGCACCTCGCCTAGCGTTTTCGCAGGCGGCCGCGGTCGGAGGCAGGAGAGCGGATGGAGTGGTTCAGGGCGAACGTCTTCCGGCCCCATCCCGAACTGCTGATCTTCCTGACCATCGCCGCCGGCTTCCTGCTCGGGCGGCTGCGCTACCGCTCCATGGCCCTCGGCGCGGTCACCGGATGCCTCGTCGCCGGGTTGGTCATCGGCTCCCAGGCCAAGGTGGAGATCGACGGGCCGATCAAGTCGGTCTTCTTCCTGATGTTCCTCTTCGCCCTGGGCTACGACGTGGGCCCGCAGTTCTTCCGCGCCCTGCGCAAGGACGGCCTCCCCCAGGTCGTCCTCGCCACGATCGTCTGCGTCACCGGACTGGCCGCCGCCTGGGCCTTCGCCGCGCTGGCCGGTTACGGACCCGGGCTCTCCGCCGGACTGCTCGGCGGCGGGCTCACACAGTCCGCGGTCCTCGGCGTCGCCTCCGACGCCATCTCCCGCCTCCCCGGCCTCGGCCCCGCGCAGGCGCGCGACGAATCCCACCTGGTCGCCGTCGCCTACGCCGTCACCTACCCGCTCGGTACGGTCCTGCCCGCGCTGCTGCTCGCGGGGGTGCTGCCGCGCCTCGTCGGCAAGGACCTCGCGGCCGAGAGCGCCGTCCTGGCCGCCGACCTGGAGGCGGCGGAGGAGGACCCCGACGCGGGGGAGGGCTACTACAAGCACGTGCTGCGCGCCTACGAGGTCGACGTCGCGCGCTTCGCGGGCCGCACGATCGGGGAGTTCGAGGCCGACCAGAAGGCAGCCGGGCGGCGCCTCTACATCACCCGGCTGCGCCGCGCGGGCGAGATCCTCGAGCACGACCCGGGCACCCGGATCGAGCTGGGCGACACCCTGGCGATCAGCGCGGTCCGCGGGGACCTGGTCGCCTACGACGCCCGCAGCCACATCGGGATGGAGACCGACGACAGCGAACTGCTCGGCTACCGCACCGAGTCCCTGCACGTGGTCGTCACGGGCCGGCGCGGCGCACGCGGCCCCCGTACCGCCGCCGGTACCCCCCGCACCATCCGGAGCCTGCGGCACGAGGAGTTCATGCCGGGCGTGTTCATCGAGGGCCACTGGCGGGCCGGCGTCGACCTGCGGGTGCGCCTGGACAACACCGTCGAGCGCGGCGACACCCTGGTCCTGACCGGGCCCCGGCACCGGGTCGACGCGGCCGCCGCGGAGCTCGGCACGCCGGTGCCGACCAGTTTCGCCACCGACATGGTGTGGATCGCCCTCGGCCTCTTCCTCGGCGGCTGCCTGGGCATCCCCGCCCTGCACGCGGCGGGGGCCCCGCTGTCGCTGTCGACCTCGACCGGAGCCCTGCTGATGGGCCTGGTCTTCGGATGGGTCCGCAGCAAGTACCCGACGTACGGGAACCTGCCCTCCGCCGCGCAGTGGCTCATGGGCACGCTCGGCCTCTGCGTGTTCGTCACCGTGGTCGGCCTCAACGCGGGCCCCAGCTTCGTCCCCGGCCTGCGCCAGGCCGGGTGGCCGCTGCTGCTGTGGGGCGCGGTCGTCACCACCCTGCCGCTGCTGGCCGGCTTCCTGTACGGGCACTTCGTGCAGCGGCTGCCGCTGCCGATCCTGCTCGGCGCCCTGGCCGGCGCGCAGACGACCACGGCGGCGCTGGGCGCGCTCGCCGAGCGGGCCCGCAGCCAGATCCCGGCCCTCGGCACGACGGTCCCGTACGCCCTCGGCAACGTGCTGCTGACGATGTGGGGCTCGGTGATCGTCCTGCTCCGGCGGTGAGGGGCCGCCGCCGGGGCCCTCAGAAGCCGAGGGCGAGGGCGGCCACGGCCGGGGCGGCGTACAGGAGGGGGAAGGGGAGGTGCGCGTAGGAGCGGGCGCGCAGGACCGTGAGGACGGCCCCGGTGAAGTAGGCGGTGAGGCCGACGGCGGCGGCGATGCCGATCGCCGGGACGAACAGGCCGACGACCAGACCGGCCGCGCCCGCCGCCTTGGCGACGCCCAGCCAGGTCCACCACGAGGCCGGGACCCCGTAGGCGGCGAGCGGCTCGACGACCCACTTGGCGCCGAGGAAGACCGAGACGGCGGAGAAGCCGGCCATGAAGGCGCCGACGAGGGTGAGGACTACGGCGGTGGTGGACATGGGGTTCGCTCCCTTGGCAGGTCCTGCGGGTGCCGGTGCGGTGCGTTCCGCTGTGGTGCGGTGCGCTGCTGTCCGGCCTTCACTCCACTGACCCGCCCCGGCGCACGGATGTGACGGCCCGCCGGAAAAACTTTTCGCGGGCCCGCTACAGGCAGCGCAGCGCCGCGTACAGGTCGAGCTTGTGGTCCAGGCGGGACAGGTCACGGCCCGTCAGGACCTGCACCCTCTCGATCCGGTAGTGCACGGTGTTGACGTGCAGGTGGAGGGCCTCCGCCGTGCGCGCCCAGGAGCAGTTGTTGGCGAGGAAGACCTCCAGGGTCTCCCGGAGCATCCCGTCCCCGAGCGCCCCCAGCGTCCGCGCCCCGAACACCCCGCGCACCTCGGGCGGCACCCCCGCGAGCAGTTCCGCGAGCGTGCCGAGCTGCTCGACCGCACGCACCGGAACCTCCGCGTCCGTCGCCGTCAGGGCGAACCGGGCCTGACTCAGCGAGGCCCGCAGCCCGTCCGCCCCCTCGGCCCGGGCGCCCGCGCCCAGCCGCAGGTCCGTCTCCGGGCCGCCGCACGCCCGCAGCAGCGGCCACACCGAGCGGATCCGGTCCGCCGGGTCGGCCGCGGCGTCCGGGGCCTCGTACAGCACCGCCGCCGTACGCCCCACCGCGTACGGGGCCCCCGCCAGGTGCTCCAGTGCCTCGGCCAGGGCCTCTCCCGAGGTGGCCGCCAGCGCGCGGTACGTGCCGCCCGCCGGGAGTCCGGCCGCGGCCAGCGCCTCCTCCAGGGCCCCCGGGTCGGCCGGACCGGGCCGGTCCAGCAGGGTGATCAGCTCCTGGCCCGCCGCCCGCTCCAGGGCGGCCCGCCGGTTCCGCCCGTCGCGGTACCGGGCGAAGACCTCGGCGATCTCGTGGAGCACGCGCGGCGGAGCCGCGTCAGGGTCCGGCAGGAAGAGCCGCCAGGCGTCGTAGGGGGAGCTGTCTGCCTCGATGCCCAGGGATATCCCCTCCCGCCCGGACACGGCCGCGGCCCGCTCGGCGGGGAGCACGGGAGCCGACGGGGTACGGGCCACCGTGCGGCCGCTGGCGGTGAGCAGGTAGCCGCTGACCCGGCCCAGGTGGGCGCAGGACCGGTCCAGCAGTTCGGCGGCCCCGGCCCCGTCTTCGAGGAGCCGGCTGAGCTCGCCGCGCACGTTTTCGGGGAGGGCGAAGGTGCGGGCCGGGCGGCGGCTCAGGTCGCCCCAGTGGCGCAGGTACACCGCCTCGGTCACCGCGCGGAAGCTGGTCCGGGCGGGGACGGCGACGATCGGCACCCGGTGGGCCCGGCAGGCGGCGACGAGTGCGTCGGGCACCCGGCCGTGGGTCTCCTCGCCGGCGAGCAGGGCGGTGGCCCCGGCCCCGGCGAGCGCGGCGACGAACCGGTCCGCCTTGGCCAGGTCGCCCTCCGTCCACCAGACCAGTCCGCTGAGGACGAGCTCCCCGGGGCCCAGGAAGCGGCCCGGGTCCTCCAGGTCGGTGGCGGTGACCCCGCTGACCTGCTGGCCGAGAAGGGCATCCTCGCCCCAGAGCAGGGTGAGGCCGAGGCTGTCGGACTGGAGCAGGTCGAGGACGTGCACGGCAGGGTCTCCTTGCGATGGGTGGCAGCCCGCATTCGCGAGGTTGATCGGGCGAGAGCCATCGTAAATGCAAGGGCAACGGGCAGGATTTCCTCCTGGTCGATCCTCCAGGCCGGACCCTCCCGAGCCCGGTCCTTTCCGTGTCGGAGACCAGTCGTCCCGCCCCTGCCCCCGTTGCTTCACTGGCGGAAACACCCGGGTACGGAAGGGCCGGTGGCGCGAAATGGACCTCAACACGGTGCTCGACGTGCGCGACGCGCGCCGCCGCGAGCCCTGGCGGCCCGGCGACGCCTGGCTGGGCGGCGGCACGTACCTCTTCTCCGAGCCGCAGCCGCACATCCGCCGTCTCGTCGACCTCTCCCGGACGGGCTGGCCGCCGCTGTCCTGGCAGCCCGACGGCTCCCTCGACATCGCCGCGACCTGCACCATCGCCGAGCTGTCGCGTTTCGGGCGGACCCTGCCGGCCACGGCCGCGCCGCTCTTCGAGCAGTGCTGCCGGGCCTTCCTGGCCAGCTTCAAGATCTGGAACATGGCCACGGTCGGCGGCAACCTCTGCAACGGCCTCCCCGCCGGTCCGATGATCTCCCTCACCGCCGCGCTCGACGGCACGGTCCTGCTCCAGGGCCAGGACGGCGCCACACGCCGCCTGCCCGTCACCGCGTTCATCCGCGGAGCCGGGGCCAAGGACCTTCACGAGGGGGAACTGCTGCGCTCGGTACGGCTGCCCGCCCGCGCACTGGACTGCCGTACGGCCTTCCGGCAGGCCTCGCTCTACGGGCTCGGGCGCTCCGGCGCCCTCGTGATCGGCGCCCGCGACCCCGCCGACGGCTCCCTCGCGATCACCGTCAGCGCCGCCACCACCCGCCCCTTCCGCTTCTGGTTCGCGCTGCCGCCGACGGCCGGCGGGCTGCACGAGGCCGTCGACGGCGCCGTGGGCCCGGACGAGTGGTTCGACGACATCCACGGACTGCCCGCGTGGCGGCGGCACATGGCCCTGCGCCTGGCCGAGGAGATCCGCCGCGAACTCGACCCTTCGGAGGACCCCCGGTGAGCTACGAGATCGAGATCAACGACCAGCGCTTCGACACCGCGCCGAGGGCCGGCCAGTGCCTGCGCACCTACCTGCGCGAACGCGGCTGGTTCGGCGTGAAGAAGGGCTGCGACCAGGGCGACTGCGGTGCCTGCACCGTCCACGTCGACGGCCGACCGGTCCACAGCTGCCTCTACCCGGCCGTCCGCGCCGAAGGACGCTCCGTCACCACCGTCGAGGGCCTCTGCAAACCCGGCGGCGAACTCCACCCGGTGCAGCGGCAGTTCCTCGACGCCCAGGGCTTCCAGTGCGGCTTCTGCACGGCCGGGTTCCTGATGACCACGGCCGCCCTCCAGGCCGAGCAGGGCACCGCCGAGGACGACGGCAAGCTCGACGACCTCCCGCGCGCCTTCAAGGGCAACATCTGCCGCTGCACCGGCTACCGGGCCATCGAGGACGCGGTACGCGGGGTCAGGCACACCGAGAGCCCGGGTGACGGACAGGCCGTCGGCAGGAACCTCGGCGCCCCCGCCGGGCCCCAGGTGGTCACCGGAACCGCCCGCTACACCTTCGACGTGGACGTGCCGGAGCTGCTGCACATGAAGCTGCTGCGCTCCCCGCACCCGCACGCCCGGATCCTCGCCATCGACACCGCCGAGGCCCTGCGGGTGCCGGGCGTGCACGCCGTCCTCACCCACCACGACGCCCCCGAACGGCTCTACTCGAGCGCCCGCCACGAGCACCCCGCCGAGGACCCCGAGGACACCCGCGTCCTGGACGACGTGGTCCGCTTCGTCGGCCAGCGGGTGGCGGCCGTGGTCGCCGACAGCGAGCGGGCCGCGGAGGAGGGCTGCCGCCGCGTGGCCGTCACGTACGAGGAGCTCCCGTACGTCGTCGACCCGGAGGAGGCGATGCTCCCGGGCGCCCCGGTCCTCCACCCCAAGGGGCCCGCGTCCCGCATCGCCCGCCCCGGGAACAACGTGTGCGGCGAGGTCCACCACACCCTCGGCGACATGGAGCAGGGCTACGCCGAGGCGGACGTCGTCCACGAGGAGACGTTCCGGACCCAGCGCGTGCAGCACGCCAGCCTGGAGACCCACGGCAGCGTCGCGTACTTCGAGCCCAAGGAGGAGGGCGGCGGCGAGCGCATCACCGTCCGCTCCTCCACCCAGGCGCCGTTCCTGACCCGGCGGGCGCTGTGCGCGCTCTACGACCTGCCGGAGGACGGGGTCCGGGTCGTCGCGGGCCGCGTGGGCGGCGGGTTCGGCGGCAAGCAGGAGATGCTGACCGAGGACATCGTGGTCCTGGCCGCCCTGAAGCTGCGCCGCCCGGTGAAACTCGAGTTCACCCGGGCCGAGCAGTTCCACGGGGCCACCACCCGCCACCCCTTCAAGATCACGATCAAGGCCGGCGCCAAGGCCGACGGCACCCTCACCGCGCTGCGCCTCCGGGTGCTCGCCAACACCGGCGCCTACGGAAACCACGGGCCGGCCGTCATGTTCCACAGCGTCGGCGAGTCGTTCGCCGTCTACAAGGCGCCGCACAAGGAGGTGGAGGCGTACTCCGTCTACACCAACGCCGTACCGGCGGGCGCCTTCCGCGGCTACGGCCTGGGCCAGGTCCTCTTCGCACTCGAATCGGTGATGGACGAGCTCGCCGTCCGGCTCGGCCTGGATCCCCTCGTCCTGCGCGAGAAGAACGTCATCGGCGCCGGCGACCCCATGGTGACCCCGATCGGCCATGAGGAGGACCTCTTCATCGCCTCGTACGGGATGAAGCAGTGCATGGACGTCGTCCGCAAGGCCATCGCCGAGGACCGCAGCCACGAGGACGTCCCGGCGGGCTGGCTCACCGGTACGGGCACGGCGGTCGCGATGATCGCGACCGGGCCGCCCGGCGGCCACTTCGCCGACGCGCGGGTCAGCCTGCTGCCCGACGGCACCTACGACACCGCGGTCGGCACGGCCGAGTTCGGCAACGGCACGACCACCGTCCACCAGCAGATCACCGCCGGCGCCCTGAACACCACGGTCGACCGCGTCGCGATCCGCCAGTCCGACACGGACGTGGTCCGCCACGACACCGGCGCGTTCGGCTCGGCCGGCACGGTGGTGGCGGGCAAGGCCGTGCTGCTGGCGGCGGGCTCCCTCGCGGAGCGCCTCCAGACCCTCGCGGCCCGCCACACGGGCGTCGCCCGGCACCTGTGCCGGCTGCGGGCCGAGGCCTTCGACTGCGCGGGCCGCACCGTGACCCTCAAGGAGCTGTACGAGGCCGCGTACGACGCGGGCGCACTGGACGAGGTGTCGGCGGACGGGCACTGGGGCGGCAGCCCGCGCTCGGTCGCCTTCAACGCCCAGTGGTTCCGCATCGCCGTCGACCCCGGCACCGGCGAGATGAGGATCCTGCGCAGCGTGCACGCGGCCGACGCCGGCAAGGTCATGAACCCGATGCAGTGCCGCGGCCAGGTGGAGGGCGGCGTCGCCCAAGCCCTCGGCGCGACCCTCTTCGAGACGGTACGGCTTGACGGGCGCGGGGAGGTGACCACCGCCGCGTTCCGCCGCTACCGGCTTCCGCAGTACGCCGACGTACCGCGGACCGAGGTGCACTTCATGGAGACGCGGGACGCGATCGGACCGCTGGGCGCCAAGTCGATGAGCGAGAGCCCCTTCAACCCGGTGGCGCCGGCCTTCGCCAACGCACTGCGCGACGCGACCGGGATCCGCTTCACGGAACTGCCCCTGACGCGGGACGTCGTATGGCAGCGGATACAGCAGGACGGCGCCGAGCCTGCCAGGTAGGAATGGCCAATCCTCGCGCAGTTGCGGCTCATATCAAGCTCTCAACCTCGCAGATGAGGTTCTACGACCTCGGGCCGCGGGAATGACGTCCCCATGGCCAAACTGATGCTGCACGGAGACCTGGACCACCCGGCGACCCTGAGCGTCGCGGACCTGCGGGCACGGGAACAGCACCGGGCCGCGGTCACGTTCGACTGCGCGACGAACGGTCCGCAGCACCACGTGTTCGAGGGCCCCCTGCTCCGCGACCTGATCGCCGACGCGGGTCCCGCCTTCGACGCCCGGCGGCGCAAGGACCGCAGCCGCTTCCTGATCGCGATCAGCGGCGGGGACGGCCACCACTCCGTCCTGTCCTGGGCCGAGCTGGACGCCGACTTCGGCGACAGCCCGGTCCTGCTGGCCACCCGGCTCGACGGGGAGGACCTCGACGAGGCGGGCAGCCAGCTGGTGGTGCCGTCGGACCGCTGCGGCGCGCGCTACGTCAGCGCGGTCACGCACGTGTGGTTCGGGGCGCTCGCGGTACCGGGGGCCGGGATGTGACGGGCCGGGACGGCCGGGACGGCCGCCACGGCCGGGTGGTGATCAGGCGGTCCGGAGGGAGATCTCGGTCGACTTGATCAGCGCGACGACGGAGGAGCCGGCCGCCAGACCGAGCGCGTCGACGGCGTCGGCGGTGATGGCGGCGGTCAGCCCGCCGCCGTCCACGTCCACCTTGACGGAGGCCATGGCGGGTCCGGCGGCCACCTCGACGACCGTGCCGGCGATCTGGTTGCGGATGGACACCCCGTCGACGGGCCCGGTGGCGAGGGCCACCTCGGTGGCCTTGACCAGCGCGGTGACCGGGGAGCCGGTCCCGATGCCGAGCTCCGTGACGGCGTCGGCGGTGATGGCCGCGGTGATCTCCTGGCCGCCTTCGAGCCGGACCTTGACCGCCGCCATGGCCGCACCGGAGGTGACGGCGGTGACGGTGCCGGCGAGCTGGTTGCGGATGCTCAGGCTCATGGCGCTTCGACCTTTCGCGTAGTCGCGTCGCGCGGCGGGCACGAGCCGCACGGACCGACCGTATGCCGCCCGCCCCGGCCGTCGGGGCGGGCACGCCGACGGGAGGCGTTCCGTGCGGGCGGAGCGCTCGGGGGGCGGGCGGAGCGCTCGGGAGGGCGGCTCAGCGCTCGGGAGGGCGGCTCAGCCGAAGTTCGGCATCTCGCCGACCGTGGTCGACAGGTCGATCACCGCGAAGGCCGCGCCCTGCTGGTCCGCCAGCGCCGCGAAACGGCCGAACGGGCTGTCCATCGGGCCGAAGTGCAGCTGCCCGCCGTGCTTCTTCGCCTTCTCGACCGCCTCGTCGCAGTTCGGGACGCCGAAGTACACCTGGATGTAGGAGGGCACCTCCGGCGGGAACTCGTCGCCCATCCTCATCCGGCCCAGCACCGGATTCTCGGGACCGCCGACGCAGTACACGGTGAAGTCCATGTCGGCCTCGTCCGCGTCCTCGCCCGCGTCCATCCGCTGGGTGGTGAACGGGAAGACGCTCGGCAGGAAGGTGTCCGGCTTCTCGGGCTCCCGGCTGAAGACCTCCGCCCAGGCGTACGCGCCCGCCTCGCCCATCTTCTCGAAGCCCTTGTGCTCGCCCGGCTGCCAGACGCCGAAGACCGCGCCGCTGGGCTCCTTCGCGATCAGCATCGAGCCGAAGGTGCCCACCTGCATCGGGCCCATCAGCACCTCGCCGCCGTTCGAGGTGACCTTCTCCGCCGTGGCTCCCACGTCCGGCGAGTGGAGGTACAGACACCACTGCGACGGGGCGTCCGCCCCGGGCATCGGGGGCACGACCGCGGCGACGGCCTTCCCGCCGGAGTACGCCTGCGTGTAGTTGCCGTACTCGCTGCTGGACTCGCCGAAGGTCCAGCCCAGCACATCCCCGTAGAAGGTCTTGGCGGCCTCCACGTCGGCGAACATCGCGTCCACCCAGCACGGCGCGCCTTCGGTGAACTCACCCATGGTCGATCGACTCCTCGGACTCGTACTCGTCGGCGTAGCTGTCGTCGTACCCACGCTAGGCGCGCGGTGTGCCGACCGCGCGGGGAGCGCGCCCGCGCGGGAGGCTGGAGCCATGGACAAGGACATCACCATCCGGCTGGCGCAGCAGCCGGAAGCCGACGCGCTGCTCTCCCGGAGCCCCCTCGCCGCACTCGTCGGAATGCTGCTGGACCAGCAGGTGCCGATGGAATGGGCCTTCTCGGGGCCCTGGACGATCGCCCAGCGGCTCGGCTCCGAGGACCTGGACGCGCACACCATCGCCGCGTACGACCCGGAGGCCTTCGCCGCCCTGCTCTCGGAGAAGCCCGCCGTGCACCGCTATCCCGGGTCGATGGCGAAGCGGATCCAGCAGCTGTGCGCGTACCTGGTGGAGCACTACGGCGGGGACGCCGAGGCCGTCTGGGCCGGGGTCGGCACCGGGGAGGAACTGCTGGCGCGCCTCAAGGCGCTGCCCGGCTTCGGCGAGCAGAAGGCCCAGATCTTCCTGGCCCTGCTGGGCAAGCGGCTCGGCGTGCGGCCCGAGGGATGGCGGGAGGCGGCGGGCGGCTACGGACCGGCGAACGTCTACCGCTCGGCGGCCGACATCACCGGACCGGAATCCCTGGCCAAGGTCCGGGCGCACAAGCAGGAGATGAAGGCCGCGGCAAAGGCGGCGAAGGCCGCGGGGTGACGGGCCGGCCCCGGCCGACGGGCCGGGGGCGATGGACGGTGGGCCGGGGGGCGGCGGGCCGGGGGGCGATGGGCCGATGGCCATGCTCCGAGGGGCGGGACCTCTCCGGGGCGGGAATTGACCGGCTGGAGAGGGGATCGATTGACCCCTGTAGCCGGTCTATCCGGACCGTAGGTTAGGGGACATGACAGAGATCGCGACCCGCGCCGCCACCGCCGAAGCCATTTACGACGCTCCCGGCAGCCTCATCACGCTGCTCACGGACACCGCCGAGCTCACCTGCAACACGGCCACCTTCGACGAGGGCGCGGCCGGCGCCCCGGTGCACTTCCACACCAAGGCCACCGAGTTCTTCCACGTCACGGCCGGCCGGCTCGACATCCTGGTCGGCGACGAGGTCCTCACCCTCGACGCCGGGGACTTCATCGCGGTCCCGCCCGGGGTCAAGCACGCGTTCGCCCCCGCCGCCGGCCACACGGCGAGCGTGTTCGTCGGCTTCACCCCCGGCATGGGCCGGTTCGACTACTACCGCCTCCTGGGCCGGGTCAACGCGGGCGAGGCCACCGTGCAGGACATCAAGGACAGCTCCGCCGCGTACGACAACCACTACGCGGAGAGCGCCGCCTGGAGCGGCCGCCGCCGCAGCGCGGAGCCGTAGGTCACGTCCGCGTCGAGGCGGCGCAGTTCCTCCGCGATCAGTTCGGCGCCGCTGCGGATCTTCAGGGCCACGCTGCGGTCGGGGCTCCCCGGCAGGACCAGCGTGGCCAGGGCGCCCGCGGGCCGGTCCACGCGGATCTCGCCGCCGGTGGTGCGCAGGCTGACCCGGGTGATCACCGGGCCCTCGCTCGCGACCCGGTCGACGGGCACCCCGAGACGGTCCTCCAGCCAGCGCGCCAGCAGCTCGGCGCTCGCGTTGTCGGGCTCGCTCTCCACCGCAGCGCCGGTCACCGGCAGCGGCTTCTGGTCCAGGGCGGCCGCCAGCAGGGCCCGCCACGGCGTCAGCCGGGTCCAGGCCAGATCGGTGTCCCCGGGCCGGTAGGAGGCGGCCCGTTCGTCCAGCACGCCGACCGGGTCGAAGGCGGCGGCCGCGTCCGTGATGCGGCGCTGCGCGAGCGCGCCCAGGGAGTCCCGCGCCACGTCGGCGGGGGCGTCGGCCGGCCACCACGCCACGACCGGTGCGTCCGGCACCAGCAGCGGCAGGACGACCGAGCCGGCCTGCTCGGTCAGGTCCCCGTGCAGGCGCAGCACCAGGGTCTCCCCGGTGCCGGCGTCCGAGCCGACCCGCAGCTCGGCGTCGAGCCGCGTCGCGCGGAGCTTGTGCGAGCCGCGCGAGGTGCGCTTGATCACCGTGATGACGCGGCAGGGGTGCTCGCGCGAGGCCTCGGAGGCGGCGCGCAGGGCGTCGTAGGCGTTCTCCTCGTCGGTGACGACGACGAGGGTCAGGACCAGCCCCGTGGTGGGGCTGCCTATCGCCCGGCGGGCTGCGAGCAGCGCCCGGTTGATCTTGCTGGACGTGGTGTCGGTCAGTTCGGTCCGCATGCCACGAGTCTGTCAGCGACCGACCGGTTCCCGTCACCCGGTGCGCTCGGTTCCGCCTGGAGCAGGAGAACGGGAAGGGCGAGCGGTCGAGGCGCGGGACCGCGTCCTCAGCGCCGCCTGCGGGCCGTGCCGAAGATCGAACGCGAGATCTCCCGGCCCAGCTGCGTCCCGATCGACCGGGCCAGCGACCGGAACAGCCCGCTCCCCACCACCTGCTCGGCCAGTGAGGGATCGGGCTTCGGGGCACTGCGCGCGGCCCGCGCCGCCTCCTTCTCGGCCTCCTTGGCCTGCTTCTCCGCCTCGGCCTCCGCCGCTGCCGCCTCTGCCTGCGCCTCCGCTGCGGCCTGCTCGGCGCTGATCTTCTCGTACGCCGACTCGCGGTCCACCGGCTCGGCGTAGCGCGACCACAGCAGCGAGGCCTTCACCGCCCGGTCCAGGGCCGCCGGGTCGACCGGACCCATCAGCGACTGCGGGGCGCGCAGCCGGGTCGCCGCGACCGGGGTGGGGGCGCCGTTCTCGCTCAGCACGGTGATCACCGCTTCGCCGGTCCCCAGCCGGGTGAGCAGCTCCTCCAGGTCGTAGTCGGAATGGGGGAAGGTCTTCACCGTCGCCTTCAGGGCCTTCGCGTCGTCCGGGGTGAAGGCGCGCAGCGCGTGCTGCACCCGGTTGCCGAGCTGGGCGAGCACGTCCCCCGGCACGTCCTTGGGCGTCTGCGTCACGAAGAAGACGCCCACGCCCTTGGAGCGGATGAGGCGCACCGTCTGGGTGATGGAGTCGAGGAAGGCCTTCGAGGCGCCGTTGAAGAGCAGGTGCGCCTCGTCGAAGAAGAAGACGAGCTTGGGCCGCTCCAGGTCGCCGACCTCCGGCAGGTCGTTGAAGAGGTCGGCGAGCAGCCACATCAGGAAGGTGGAGAAGAGCTGCGGCTTGTCCTGGACCGCGGGTAGTTCCAGTACGGAGACCATGCCGCGGCCGTCCGCGGCCGGGCGCAGGAACTCGCTGGTGTCGAACTCGGGCTCGCCGAAGAACTCCGCGGCCCCCTGCTGCTCGAAGGCGGTCAGGGCCCGCAGGATCACCCCGGCCGTGACCGTGGACAGTCCGCCGATGCCCTTGAGCTCGGGCTTCCCCTGGTCGGAGACGAGGAAGGCGACGACCGCGCGCAGGTCCTTGAGGTCGATCAGCTCCAGGCCCTTGGTGTCGGCGTAGTGGAAGATCAGCCCGAGGGACTGCTCCTGCGTCTGGTTGAGCTGGAGCACCTTCGACATCAGGACCGGGCCGAAGCTGGTGACGGTCGACCGGAGCGGGATCCCGGGGCCGATGCCGCCGAGCGAGTAGAACTCGCAGGGGTAGCCGGTGGCCTCCCACTGCTGGGCCACGTCCTTCGCCCGGGCCTCGACCTTCTCGTTCGCCCCGCCCGGCACGGAGATCCCCGAGACGTCGCCCTTGATGTCCGCGAGGAAGACCGGGACCCCGTTGGCCGACAGCTGCTCGGCGATGAGCTGGAGCGTCTTGGTCTTGCCGGTGCCGGTGGCGCCCGCGACCAGCCCGTGCCGGTTGAGCATCGGCAGGGGGATGCGGATCTGGTGCTCCGGCAGGCAGCTGCCGTCCCAGAGCAGGGCCCCCAGGTCGAGCGCCGGGCCGGTGAAGGCGTATCCGGCAGCGATCTTGTCGGCCGGGCCCGTCTGATCCGCCACGGCGGCGGGGTCGGTGCTCTCGCTCATGCATCACTCCCGAATTGGCGCTCTTCGCCACTTTTGCACCAACGCGGCGAGGCTGCGCTCGCAGGGCCGGGCCCGGTAGGCTTTCCGTGTGATCTTCAAGCGCATCGGTAACGGAAAGCCGTACCCCGACCACGGCCGGGAAAGCACCCGGCAGTGGGCGGATGTCGCGCCGCGCCCGGTCCGGCTCGACCAGCTGGTGACGACCAAGGGGCAGCTCGACCTCGAGACGCTGCTCGCCGAGGACTCGACCTTCTACGGCGACCTCTTCGCGCACGTCGTCAAGTGGCGGGGCGACCTCTACCTGGAGGACGGGCTGCACCGCGCCGTGCGGGCGGCCCTGCAGCAGCGCCAGGTGCTGCACGCCCGCGTCCTCGAGATGGACTGAGCTCCGGCAGGGGGCCTTCGGGTCGTCCGGGCCGTCCGGACCGGCGGCTCCGCCCGGCAGGCCCCGCCCGCATGGACCGCCCGGCGCGGCGGATGTCTCCCGAACGGCGCAGGCACAGCCCCAGGTTGTGCTCGGCGCGCAGGGTCTGCGGGTGGCCCAGCCCCAGCACCTGGG
>NZ_JBEZLV010000072.1:0-16180 GCF_040652335.1 Streptomyces sp. NPDC048270 | reverse complement strand
ACACGAACGGGCTGCTGCGTCAGTACTTCCCAAAGGGCACTGATCTCTCACGCTGGTCGCCCACAGACCTCGAAGCCGTCGCCATGGCGATCAACAACCGCCCTCGCAAGATCCTCGGCTGGCGGACACCCGCCGAAGTCTTCGAGGAACAACTACGCTCGCTGCAACAGCCCGGTTGCACCGACTGGTTGAACTCGCCCAATGTACGAGCAGGGCCTTCGCTGAAATCTGCAGGTCAGCAGGGGTCCGGCAGAGCATGGGCGCGGTCGGATCCAGCGCGGACAACGCTGCTACGGAAGGCTTTAACGCCGCTTTTAGAGCTCGTAACACGCTCATGATCGGGCCTTGTTGAGGTGTCGCCAGTAGATGAGGCTGCAGGCGAGGGAGACGAGGGCGTCGTGGAGTTCGGTGCGGCGTTCTCAGCGGACGGCGAGGCGTTTGAGCTGGTGGAGCAGGGCGAAGGTCTGCTTGACGACGTAGGGGGGCTTGCCCCTGCCCTTGGTGTTCGGGGCTTCTTTGTGGGAGATGACGGGCAGGATCCGGCGTTTGCGCAGTTCATCGCGGTTGGGGTTGGAGTCGTAGCCGTTGTCCTGGAGCAGGGACTCGGGACGTCGGCGGGGCTGGCCGGGGCGGCTTGCCACCGGTGGGATGCCGTCGATTAGGGCGGGGGTCTGGGTGACGTCGTTGACTTGGCCTCGGTGGTGATGACTTTGAGCGGGGTGCCGTGTCCGTCGCAGATCAGGTGGTGTTTGCTGCCTGTCTTCCTCCGGTCGACCGGCGACGGACCGGTGTCGGCGACCCCCCCTTTTTTTCGCGCGGATGTGGGAGCCATCCACGCACGCCCTCGACCAGTCGAGGCGGCCGGCCGCGTTCAGTTCCGCGAGCAGGATGCGGTGCAACTGGTCGAAGACTCGGCCTGCTGCCACCGCTCCAGGCGCCGCCAACAGATTTGCCCAGAGCCGAAGCCCAGCTCAGCAGGGAGGAGTTGCCAGGCGATGTCGTTGTGCAGGACGTACAAGATGCCCTGCAGGCACAGCCGGTCTGCCACCGGCCGCGGCCCTGGCGACCTCGCCGGCCAGGGCGACAGCAGCGACTCGATGCCCACAAGCCGTCGTCCACGATCCACGGCCGAGTCCTCACACCACCACGAACGGCCGAATCATCACCCCGGTCACGCCCCACCAGGACATCTCAACAAGATCCTGTTACGAGCTCTTAGCGGACGTTAAGTCCGTTTCTGGTTGCGGCCTCGTCCGGGTTGTGTGAGGCCGCAACCAGAAACGGACTTAACGTCCACTCATGACGCACCGGCGCGAGCAGTAGACGGCGTCCGAGCGCCTATTCAGGCCAGCAAGCCAGGCGTCCCGCGCTCGGGACACGTCACCTCACCGACCGTGTCCCGTTTAACTCCACCATCACCCGGCGCCGCGAGCGACGGGCCCGCCATGACCTGGCACGGCAAGCCGTCGAGCAGAACACGGCGTCCAGCTGCGCGACCGGCCTCAACGGTTACCACAACCCCCAAACAGCTGCACTCCGGGCCCGCCCGGAACCCTCGGACACCACTACCGGGTACGGCCCCGAAGACCTTGAAATCAGGAATATGGATCAGGCGCTGAACGCGGGTGGATTGCCGACCGCCACTTCGCAACTACGTTGCCCTTCTCGGCCTGGCCGCGGCACTCTGTTGCGCCGAACTTCCTCAAATTCACCATGCAGGACACGGTCTATCAAACGAAGTAAACCGTCTTGCGAGAGAACCGTCGAACAGAAATCCTCACGTACTCTTGCAGCTCTGGCGGAACCGAATCGAATTTAAGCTTACCGGCAGAGAAGTTGCTACCCTTAACAATCCGAACCCTTCCTCGATGTGTTCGCCCACCCTGCCCGGCGACATAAGTTTGATGCAGCAAATCATGACCACCGCCGATGAGGAGCCCAAATTCACATATGACATACTCAGGCGTGGCGCCATTACGGGCATTTTTTATGTTTGTGTGATTTTTTTCTGCCATGCGTTCTGCATCGCGCATATCGGGAATCCAGTCTGGATGTTCACCTAGAAGCACGTTGCGAGATACTTCATTGGTTCGCGCAGCGGTCACCTCGGGATCGCCGCCACGAAAAGTAGTGCAGGCCAACCAGTGCAGATCGCCCGATAGTTGGCCGAGTATTCCGTCACAGGTGTGCTTCATACCCCTCTGGATGTCCGCAGGGCGGGTGGGGCAACTGTCAGGGCTTCCGGTGCACATGTATATTTCTTCTGGTACTCCATTGAAGCCTGGGCGAATTATCTCACGCCCTCCGAATTGTGGGTTATTTTGAAATTCCTGCCCCCACAGCTCTCGAGCAGCCACGAGGCGGAGGTTGTAGGTGACATGCCTGCTGTCGAGGGGTTCAATTTGAGGTGTGAAGGTGTGAAAGACATCGAGTTGATGGTTATTGTAGTCCAACGCTTGACCTGAATCGGACCAGAATTGAATAGTAGTCCCTTCCGGGATTGCCACTATGTTCATATCGGGGGCGCCCGGTTCGGGGATATGGATGGGAATATCCCCGTGCCCCACCAATACATGCCTTGAAATCATTTTTATAGCCCCTCTTTAGATTGTGTGGACTGTTTATAGCAACTGTGCGATAATGCCTCCATATCCGTTCGGTCAATCTTCAGGGCAATTGCTGAGGCTTTTCCAGCCTGCCATCCGTGCTGCCCGGCTCCCTATAGCCAGTGAGGTACGCTCAGTTGGCACGGACTCTGACCACTACTTTCACGGCTGGCCGACGTCTCAGCAGACCATCCGCGGGCCAACGCGCCGACGCGCACAGCAGGTTGGAAAAGACTCAGTGGCTCACCTGAACAAGCTCACTGGAACAAGCCCCGCTCTGCGGCCAGGTCGCCCATCTCGCGTATAAAAATCATCCCGTCTGTCTGCCCAGCCGCGCATCCACCGGCCAGGACCCGTAGTTTAGGCTGAGACGTCCTGCGACGTATGGGAAATGGAGAAGCGACGAGTGATTAGCAAAGAACTACATTATCGAGCAGATCGTCGAGTGGAAGCGACAGGGCCTATTCCGCTATCGGGACGTCCATGAAGTGCTGCAGGTGCTCAACGAGGCTCTGGCTAAGGACGGGGTCCACTTCCTCGACTCCTGGACCGGCGATACCCAGCCCTTGACCTGGGCCCTGACCCATGACGACGTGGAAGCTCTCGGCGAGCTCCTACCGCCCCTCGCCCAGTACCTGGTCTAGGTCGACCACCTGTACAGCCGCATCGAGGAATTCGCTACGGAAGGCCGTGACAAGGTCCGTTGCCTGAAGTCGGGCGGTGCGGGGCATGTCGCCTTCCGCATCATCGAATTCCCCGGGGGGACCAGCATGCCGTCGCTCGCCTGCTTCGGCGATGCGATCCGCCTCGCTGAGCACGTCGAGCGGGTGCTTCACCTGCCGGTCCACTACGGCTACGTCTCCAAGCCCCGTGACGGAAGCCTCGCCTCACGTCTGAAGCGAATGGACCTGAACGACTACGGGTCCCTCGCCATCTACAGCAAAAGCTCCAACCCCGAGCTCGTGCACAGCGTGATTCAGCAGATTCACCCCCTCAAGCACATCGACATATTCACCATGACGTAGCCAAGACACGAAACGATCTGTCATAGAGCTCGTAACACGATCATGATTCGGGTTTGTTGAGGTGTCGCCAGTAGATGAGGCTGCAGGCGAGGAGACGAGGGCGTCGTGGAGTTCGGTGCGGCGTTCTCAGCGGACGGCGAGTCGTTTGAGCTGGTGGAGCAGGGCGAAGGTCTGCTTGACGACGTAGGGGGGCTTGCCCCTGCCCTTGGTGTTCGGGGCTTCTTTGTGGGAGATGACGGGCAGGATCCGGCGTTTGCGCAGTTCATCGCGGTTGGGGTTGGAGTCGTAGCCGTTGTCCTGGAGCAGGGACTCGGGACGTCGGCGGGGCCGGCCGGGGCCGCCCGCAACCGGCGGGATGCCGTCGATTAGGGCGGGGGTCTGGGTGACGTCGTTGACGTTCGCCTCGGTGGTGATGACCTTGAGCGGGGTGCCGCGCCCGTCGCAGATCAGGGGGTGTTTGCTGCCTGTCTTCCTCCGGTCGACCGGCGACGGACCGGTGTCGGCGCCCCCCTTTTTTTGCGCGGATGCGGGAGCCATCCACGCACGCCCTCGACCAGTCGAGGCGGCCGGCCGCGTGCAGCTCGGCGAGCAGGATGCGGTGCAACTGGTCGAAGACTCCGGCCTGCTGCCAACGCTCCAAGCGCCGCCAACAGATTTGCCCAGAGCCGAAGCCCAGCTCAGCAGGCAGGAGTTGCCAGGCGATGTCGTTGTGCAGGACGTACAAAATGCCCTGCAGACACAACCGGTCAGCCACCGGCCGCGGCCCTGGCGACCTCGCCGGCCAGGGCGACAGCAGCGACTCGATCAGTGCCCACAAGCCGTCGTCCACGATCCACGGCCGAGTCCTCACACCACCACGAACGGCCGAATCATCACACCGGTCACGCCCCACCAGGACATCTCAACAAGATCCTGTAACGAGCTCTAAGCCGGGTTGCCTCGGAGTCTACCCTTACTGCTGCCTTTTCGGAAATTAATTTTCTCCCAGGGTCGGGCATGATGGAGAATAAACCAGTTTTGGGGATTCAGAGGAAACGATGTTGACTTTCGAGCAACAGCAGGTGGCCGCAGATGCGAAGGAGGAGCTGGAGCGTCTCCTGATGCATAATTGTGAAAGTTTCCGCGACTGCCTGAACCCATCGCAAGTCTGTGTCGAGATCGTCCGGATAATGGGGGAATCGGCGTACTGGCGTCAGCCTGATGCCGTAAATTTTGCTAACTGGATTCTGGCGTCTGAAGAGTATTTCTATCCCGAAACGTTCATTAAATTCATCTTCTACTGCCGGGGGGATCTTAAAGGGCGTGAGTCCCTGGAGTTCCCGAACAGGATTGATCAGCTCTGCACTTCTCTGGCAAATTCGTATGCGGAGAATTATCTCTTCCCAGCCGTTCGCGAACATGTTACTGCGGCTGGGGGGCGGAGTGTCTCCTGGGGGGATGCTTCGGTCGCCTGGGGGTATGCTTCGATCGCCGATGGGCCGATCGAGTACAAGGAGGGGCTGACTGATCGAGTTCCTGTCAGTCTCCGGGATTGGAACAAGAGTGCGTTGCACTCTATACCTCAGGGCGAGTTTCGGCCCTTCCGTCTGTACGTGAAGCCGTCGTTCAACCTCGGGAAGAGGCGCTGCCTTCTTGTGGTCAATTACGATGAAGCGGGGGCGCCGACTCCTGAATCGGTCGACTACGACGACATGCACAAGTACTGGGTGGCTTGCATGGGTGTTCTCACTGTTTTCCACGGTGATGTCAAGTCGCGAATAAGGAATCGGAATCTGCGTTCTTCAGGGCGGGTTGCTGTCACATTCAATAAGGGGTCTGATGTTCAGGCAGTAAATGAGGTGGTCGTAGAGCTCGGAAAGCTGACCACGAAAAAAATTGATTACACCGTTTGAGGTTTTCAGGGACTCAAGAAGCACGTGGGTATGTGACCGTCGGCCATGCGATAGTCAGCCTGCAGGACGGTTTTTCTTCGTTCAGTGACCAGTGCGCAGGCCCTTCCGGGCCAGGCGCCGGGTCATGAGGGAGATCTCCATCCGCTTACCAAACTGGGATAGCAACTAAAGGCTGAATCCCTGAACCCATCCCTGTACTCCAGAAGTTCTGCTCGGACACCACGTTTGGGCCGCGCCCCACGGTTGTTTTAGCCCTGGCAACGCAACCGGTCGCGTGTTGGCAGATCCGCCGTCTCGGTACTGGCCGCCCTCATTATCGCGGGTGTTGCGGCCTCGCTCCTATGACGGGCCATTGATGTAGTGCCTGGGCTGGTTCATTGACCTGGGTGTGTTCAGGTTGGTTGGCTGGTCTGTGGGTGTGGGGCCTTCCCCCATGAAGGTTGGCACGCGGTTATTGGTCACGCGGCGAGTGTGAGTTTAGCGGCGTGGTGTCGGCGTTCGTATCGGGCCTTGACTCCGAAACCTGAACACGGGTTATGCGGCTGATGCCAGCGTAGTTGGTGGTGCTTCGAGTGCGGCTTCGTAGGTGATAGGGCTGCGGTGTCCGAGGTGGGAGTACCGGCGTCGGGTGTTGTAGCGGTTGAGCCATCGGAAGGCATCGAGTCGGGCCTGGCGCTCGTTGGGCCAGCTCTTTCGGCCTTGGAGCGTTTCGCGCTTGCAGGTCGCGTTGAAGGACTCCGCGAGAGCGTTGTCCGCGCTGGACCCGACCGCGCTCATGCTCCGTCTCACCCCTGCTGATCTGCAGGCTTCGGCGAATGCCCTGCTCGTGTACTGGGCTCCGTGGTCGGTGTGCATGATCGATCCAGCGAGGCTGCCACGGGTCCGGACCGCTGCCGCCAGGGCGTCGGTGACGAGGTCCGCGCGCATGTGGTCGACAATCGCCCATCCGGCCAGGCGGCGTGAGGCGAGGTCGATCACGGTCGCGAGATAGCAGAACCTCCCGCCGTCGATGGGCAGGTAGGTGATGTCGCCGACGTACTTTGTGTTCGGGCGTTCGGCGGTGAAGTCGCGGCCGATCAGGTCCGGTGCCTTGGCCGCGGCCGCGGCCGGGTCGGGGACGGTGGTGCGGTGCCGGCGGCGCAGGCGGAGCCCCTGGGATTCCGGACGCCCGCATGATCCTGGCGACACGCTTGTGGTTGACAGACTCACCGCTGCTCTTACGGAGCTCGGCGGTGATCCGCGGGGCCCCGTAGGTGCCGTCCGATTCCCGGTGCACGGCACGTATCCGGTCGGCGAGGCGGGCGTCGGCCGCGTGCCGGCCTGCCCGGTCCGCAGCAGTGCGGCGCCAGTAGTAGAAGCTGGAACGGGCGAGGCCCAGGATGTCGCACAGCCGCTTCACGCCGTGACGGTGCTGGTGGTCGGCGACGAACTGGAAGCGGTTCACCAGCGCGTCTCCCCGGCGAAATACTTCGCCGCTTTCCGAAGGATCTCGCGTTCTTCCTCCAGCTCCCGGATCTTCTTCCGCAGCGCGGCGTTCTCCACCTCCAGCGGCGCGGCCGCCTCGACCGGCCCCTCGGCACGCCGTCCCCGCGGCCGACTCGCCCCGGCCGCCCGTACCCAGTTCCGCAGAATCTCCGGATTGACCCCCAGATCGGCGGCGACCGAGCTGATCGTCGCTCCCGACCGCGACTCGTACAGCGCGACCGCGTCAGCCGTGAACTCCGGCGGAGTAGTGCTTCATGACCACGAGATGTCCGTTCTCAGATCCTCAGGATCCAGTGTCTCGTGTGTTCAGGATCCGGGGTCAAGGCCCTTCGTCGGGGCTGAGGTAGCCGTTGGCGGAGTGTCGGCGGCGGGTGTTGTAGCGGGTCAGCCAGGCAAAGACCGTCTTTCTGCAGGTGATGGCGTCGCCTTAGTCGTGGGCGCCTTGGAAGGTTTCGCGTTTCAGGGAGGCGTGGAAGCTTTCGCAGGCGGCGTTGTCGGCGCTGGTGCCGACCGCGCCCATCGACTGGGTGACTTTGAAGCTGGTCGCAGAGGCTGGCGTAGGCCCTTGATCCGTATTGGGCTCCGTGATCGGAGTGGAACACCGCCCCGTCCAGCGAGCCGCGGGTGCCGGCGGCCATCAGCAGAGCGTCGGCGACCAGAGTGGTGCACATGTGGTCGGCGATGGACCAGCCGACGATCTTGCGGCTGAAGCAGTCCAGCACTGTTGCGAGATAGAGGAAGGGTCTGATGCAGGTTTGGGTGACAGGTTGAGTCACGCGGTTTGGAGGGCCGGTGTGGTCATGACGGTTGCACGCTGTGGTGGTATCCGGGGTCGTCGAGCTCCATGGCCATGGCGTACTTGAAGTCGATGCGGCAGCGGACCGCCTCGGCGGCCTGCCGGTCCGAAAGCCCGAGCAGGAACTGCAGCACACAGACCGTGGCGAGCTGGGCAGGCGAGAGGCCCGGGCGCCCGTCTCGGGGGTACCAGTCGGCGAAGTCCTCGTCGTGCCACAGCCCGTCCAGCCGGTCTCTCACCCACATCGCCGTGGTGCCACCCGGGTTGCTCGCCCGCGCGATCTGTGTGGTCAGAGAGGGGACTTGCTCACCGGAACGGGGGCGGAGCGACAACGGGCACCGCGACGATTCCATCGGTCACTGGAACAGCCCGAGCATGCCCGTTGATCACGCTGCCGAACCGAGGAACTCCAAGACCCCCGACAGAGTCAAGCTAAAGCCCCTCAAAAAGCAGACTTACGCGAAGTAGTACATGCCCCATCAGGCAGAGAAACGGCACGTTCGATGCAACCTTGCTGGTTATCGCGGGTGTGGGGCGGGTCACCAGGCTGGGGAGTTGAGTCCGGGGGCGCCACCGCGGATGCTTCCGGCGAGGCGCGGGCCGCTGGCACACCCGTCTCGGCCGGCTGCCCTCTCCCCATTGGAAGGACCCATGGGCTCCCTGATCGAACTCGCCCTGAAGACCGCGACCGCATCACAGTGCCGGCACCGCATGGGTGCCGTGATCGCCGCAGGCCCCCGCGTTCTCGCGGCCAGGAGCAACCGGCGCCGCAATGCACCGTTCGTCGACTTTCGGCATGCCACCTTCCACGCCGAGGAGGCCGCTGTCCGGCGGGTACGCAATCCAGCGGGCACCGTCGTATACGTGGCGCGCATCAATGCCGTAGGGCAGGCCGCAATGGCCCGTCCTTGCTCCCGCTGCCAGCGCATGCTGTCGGGAGTCGGCGTGATCGGCGCCTACTACACGACCTGGGACGGGTCTGTGGCCTACATGGACATGGCGTGAACAGAGCCGCTGCTGATCGGCGCGGGTCTAAGTTCACTACTCCGCCCTCCGGAAGCTTTCCCTTCACTACCCACCGACGGTCCGCGTCGCGGATCATCCCGTGCTGGCGGCCGACTCACGCAAAGAGCAGGCGATGGCCCAACACCCTCTCTCGGCAGCAGGGCTCAGTTGTCCGATCCCGTCCTACCCGGGCCCACGTCAGCACCACAGCCGCGGCCTCCCGAGTGCCGCGAGCCGAGCGGGCACCCGGAGCGGCAGAGCGGCGGGAAATTCAGGAGGGTCGCAGTGCGGATTTCGCAAATCCACTGGCTCAGCGTCCACACGCCCAAAAACGCTGCAACCGCTCGAACTCACCCTGATTGCGACGGAATCCGCACATGAAGGGCCCTTGACCTACGGATCTCGCGGATATTGCATGACCATCCGGAAGTAACCGAACAGCCTGTTCACCACCGCCCCGGAGGCGATTCCGCTCCCGAGCTCAATCACGCATCTGCCGATCGGAACCGCACCGATGACTGACACGATCAGCGCACCCCAGGGCATCTCGCCCGCCACGGGGTCCGCCCCCCAGAAACTCAAACGTTCCATCGGAGTCGTCGGCGGAACCTTGCTCACCCTCTCGTGTGTTACACCCGCCTCGACGCTCTTTGTCGTCGTCCCCGATCTCTTCGCCGATCTCGGCACCTGGGCAGCCCTCACCATCGCCATCGGCTCGCTGCTCTGCGTCGGAGTCGCGTTCTGCTACTCGGAGCTGGGTACCCTCATCCCCAGTGCCGGCGGCGAGTACGCGATGGTCTCCACCATGGCGGGCCGGCTCGCCGGTTGGCTCGTGTTCGTACTCTCCCTACTCGTCGTAATGATCGTGCCACCCGTCATCGCCATGGGAACCGCCGACTACCTCGCCCCGGTAGTGCACATACCGGCGCCAATAGCCGGCGCCGGCGTGATGCTGCTCGCCACACTCGCCGGCCTGCTCGACCTCCGGGCCAACGCCTGGATCACCGGTATTTTCCTGGTCCTCGAAGTAATCGCCGCCGCGCTCGTAGCCATACTCGGCTTCGCACACACCGAACGGGGCGCCGACGCCCTCGTGCACGGAGCGGTGACCACCGCGACCGGGGGCACCTCGCCCGTCACCGCGATGATGGTGGTCTCCGGTCTCGCCATCGCCCTGTTCATCACCCAGGGCTTCTCCACCGCCGTCTACCTATCGGAGGAGTTGGAGAACCCACGCCGCAACGTCCCGCGCACCGTACTCGCCACCCTCGCCATCTCCACCGCCGTCATCCTGGTCCCAGTCATCGCCATCACCATGGGCGCCCCCGACCTCGACGCGCTAGCTTCCGGCGACATCAACGGAATGGTCACCGCCTGGTCCAACTCCGCCGTCGGCACCTTCGTCAGCCTTTGCGTGGCCCTCGCCATCGTCAACGCGGGCATCGTAATGGTCATCCAGAACTCCCGCGTACTGTTCGCCTCAGCCCGAGACAAGGCCTGGCCGGAACCGGTCAACCACGCCCTGTCACGGCTCGGCCGGATCGGGTCCCCGTGGGTGGCCACCCTGCTCGTCGGCGTTCCGGGTGCGGCGATGTGCTTCGTCAACCTCGACACCCTGTACGGGGTCACGGGCGTTTCGGTGACCGGCATGTACCTGCTGGTCGCGGTGGCCGCGCTCTACTGCCGGCGCGGGGCGCACCGCGACACGGCGGCATGGCGGATGCCGCTGTGGCCAGTCGTCCCGGTAATCCTGATCTGTGTGTTCGTGTACGTACTGATCCAGCAGGAGGCGCAGTACCTGCTGTGGACGGGTGGGATCACCACTGTGGCGACCCTGTACTGGGCCCTCTACCTGCGGCCGCGCCAGGACAGCCGCTGGCTGGTCAGCATTCCCGACGACGGTGAGAAGCCCGCAGCCTGACCTCGCCGATGCGGGCGCGCAGGGTCTGGGCCCGGCCTGCGGCCAGCAACGCCTCGGCCTGATTCTCGGCAGTACACCGGCACCACGGCCAAGGGCACCAACTGCCATGTGGGTGTGTTGCTGCACCTGGTGTCCGACGATGCGTCAACTGGCGGCTGCTTCCCCCCGAGGTCTGGGATCCCACCTCGCCGAAGGAGGACCCAGACAAGGTCGCCCGCCGTGCTGACTGCCGGATCCCTCCTCGCGCTGGCGCATCTGCGGAAGAACGAGACGTTCCCGCAGCTTGCGACCGGTTCTGGTATCTCGATCACGACGGCTTGGCGGTACGTCGATGAAACGCCGGATGTCCTGGCAGCGTGGGCCCTGGGCCTGCACGAGGCCCTAGTTGCTCTGGCTGCCCAACTCCACCCGCCGTTCCGAAGAACCAGATACGGAGCCCTGCCCGGAAGGCACCGGCCAGGAGGCAGAGCTCCACACTCACCCGGACCAGCCGACACAAGGAGGAAACCACTTCGAACGGAAGAACACTGACAGCCCACCTCGGCGAGCTCTCAGGCCTACGCACCTGCCACCTCGAAAACTCCAGCGCAGTAACTCGGGCGTCTCGGCCTCGGCTCCCGCCACAAGCCGGGCTCGGTGGAGAACTGCCAATGGCCGCCCTGGCGTGGTGGTCACGGCCTCCTGCCGGCCCGTACACACCTGGTCTCGTACGCGTCGGGGCTCCACGCCGTCCTGGCGGTTGCCGCGACGTCGAGGCCGCCTTGGGAGCGGTGAGTTTTTGCACCTACCCGGCGCGGCGCGACCGTCCGGGGGTTGACTTTCCCCGAACAGGTCCTGGCCACCGTGCTCCCACCTGCGAGCCGCCCTGGCCGCGGAACCCCTCGCCGTCCTGTTCGACACCAGCCGCACCGCCATGCACCGCACCCTCCTCAAGAACCGGCGATTGCTCGAGAAGCACGGCATCACCATCCCACTGACCAGTCGAGGCGGCGGGCCGCGGTCAGTTCGGCGAGCAGGATCCGGTGCAGCTGGTCGAAGACCCCGGCCTGCTGCCAACGCTCCAGTCTGCGCCAGCAGGTCTGCCCTGAGCCGAATCCCAGCTCAGGCGGCAGAAATTGCCAGGCGATGCCGTTGCAGAGCACGTACAAGATGCCTTGCAGGCACAGGCGGTCTGCTACCGGCCGCAGCCCTGGTGACCTCTCCGGCCAGGGCGGCAGGTGTTCGCGTATGCCGCCCTCACGGGCGGTGGTTCCGGCTGCCTCCTCGATGTGCAGACGGGCGGCGGTTTGGTGCGGGTGTGGCGTGCGGCGGTGCCCGGGTTCGTGGGCGAAGCTGGGCCGGTCTACGTCTTCAGGGAGAAAGAGGAGCGGGTAGTGGCAACGATGACAGTCGGCTACGAGGCCAGCATGACGGTTCGGTCCTATACCCCGCAGGACCGGGAGCGGGTGCTGGAGCTGATCGCGGGCGACCGGCTGCCCGGCCGGCCTGCGGTGACGGCACCCATGCTTGGCCGTGCCCTTGAGGAAGGCTGTCTGGGTGATCCAGCGGTCGGCGCTCTGGGGGAGCTGTACACGAACGTGGCCGTTGACGGCGCAGGTGAGGTCGTGGGGGTTTCCTGCTGGGCGGTCCGTGAGGAGGATGGTGAGGGCCTGCTGCTGTGGATGCACGGTGTGGAGGACGACCAAAGGATCGCCGGGGTGCTGGTGGAGCACATCCTGGAACAGGCGGGGCGGCGAACGGTGCACGCGTTCAAGGTGCCCACCGCGATCGGCTTCGCGGGCCTGCCGGTACGAAACCGCCGCGGCAGCGCGGCGGCGCTGGAAGCCGCAGGGTTCTCCCGCCAGGACAGCTGGAGCTACTTCCACCACCGCCTCGACACGCTCCGGCCCAGGCCGTACGCGGTCATCGACATCACCGAGTGTGCTGACCCGTACGGCTGGTACGTACGTCTGCGGGAGAAGAACGGTACCCCGCTCGGCAAGACAGTGATCAGTCGGCCCGTCGAGGGGACCGCGGTCCTGGAATGGATCACCCTCACGCCCGGGCTCGGCGGGACCGGACACGTCCTCCTCGAACGATGCCTGTCCCACCTCGCCGACCGCGATGTCCGCGAACTCGTCGTCCTCCTCGACACCTCCGCCGACGATCCCGAGCACAGTGGGGGCCCGGCCAGGGGCTTGCACCAGCGGGCCGGCTTCCACGAGATCGACCACCTGTACACCTACACCCGCCGCCCCTGACCTGCCGCGACCGTCACTTCGGAGGCCGGAGCCGCGACAAGGCACTAGCTTGACTCTGTCGGGGATCTTGGAGTTCTCCGGTGTGGCAGCATGATCAACGGTCATGCTTGGGCTGTTCCATCAGCCCGAGCAGTCGTCGAGGTGCCCGTTGCCCCTCCGCCCCGTTCCGGTGAGCAAGTCCCGTTTCTGACCGCGCAGATCGCTCGGACGAGCAACCCGGGCGGCACCACGGCGATGTGGGTGAGAGACCGCCTGGACGGACTGTGGCGTGACGAGGACTTCGCCGACTGGTACCCGCGTGACGGTCGACCGGGTCTCTCGCCCGCTCAGCTGGCCACTGTCTGTGTGCTGCAGTTCGTGCTCGGCCTGTCGGACCGGCAGGCAGCCGAGGCGGTCCGCTGCCGCATCGACTTCAAGTACGCCATGGCCATGGAGCTGGACGACCCCGGCTTCCACCACAGCGTGCTGGCCGACTTCCGCAATCGTCTCGCCGAAGGAGACCGTGCTGACCGGCTCCTCGACCTCGCGCTCGCCCGCCTCAAGGAGGCCGGCCTGGTCCACGAGTGCACCACCCAGCGCACTGATTCCACGCATGTCCTGGCCGCGGTGCGTGACCTGACCCGCCTGGAACTGATCACCGAGGCGGTCCGCGCCGCACTGGAAGAGTCGCCGGCATCTCCCCTCATCTGCTGGACGAGCTGGTCGATGAGGACTGGGGGCGCCGCTACGGCCGTCCGGTCCGCCTGGGCAAGAACCCCACCAGGCCCAAGACCCGGATCCTCGCCACCGGCGAGGACACTGTCCGGCTCCTGGAACACCTCTATCGGCACGGAGCGGACCGCTTGTCCGGTCCTCGTCTTCAGGCCCTGCGCCAGATCATGGTGCAGAACTACGACCATGACGCTGCTGGGCACCTGCGCTGGCGCAGCGCCGAGAAGGAAGGCGGACCAGGGCTACCACCACCCTCTTCCCGGTCCATCGTTTCCCCCTACGACCCCTCGGCCCGCACGCACGCCACGGGCACATCATCAGCTGGAAGGGGTTCTCCCGCCCATCTGACCGAGACCTGCGCTCCCGACGGCCCCAACGTGATCACGGACGTGGTCACCACCGCGGCCACCCCCCACGACAGCCAGGTCCTGCCCGGCATCCATACCCGCCTGGCCCGCCGCGGGCTGCTGCCCGCCGAGCACCTGGTCGACGCCGGCTACACCTCCCTGCCCCACCTGGAACTGCAGCAGACCCGGGTTCACTGCCGCCGACCTGCCGCGGGAGGAGGGATTCAGTCTGCAGGCCGATGTCGCGTCGAGGGCGCTCAACATCCCGACCAGGATGCCCAGTTCGCTACATCAACGACCGGGCCAGGGAATATTCGAGCGTCAGTGATCCGGTGATCAGCGTGGATACCAAGAAGAAGCTGCTCGGCCAGTACAAGAACGGGGGCCGCGAGTGGGAGCCGAAGGGAGCTCCGGCCCAGTAAGACCCATGACTTCCTGGACCGGCAGGGGACCGGGCAAGGCGATCTCGTACGGGATCTACGACGTCGCCACGAACACCGGATGGGTCAGCGTCGGCACCGACCACAAGGAAGGCATCTGCATCACGGAATTCCAGGCGCACCTGAAGAATCCCGTTCTATGCCACGTGGCCATTCATACGCGCCCAAAATCACCTCGCGAACGCTCGCACGCAGTTCGTCCAGTAGTGTTTCACAAGTCCTTGAGTTGCCATACAATCCCTCCATGGCTCAGAAAATCGTAACCATCTACACTGACGACCTGACGGGCGAAGAAACCCAGGAAGCTGCGACCCATATCCTAGTCCTCGACGGGATTGAATACGAGATCGACCTCGCTCCGGACAGCTACGACAGGCTACTGGAAGCAGTTGCCCCTTTCACTTCTGTGGGTCGCAGGGCAGGTCGGGTAAACCGAGTGAAGGCAACCGCTTCCGACGCTTCGAGGACGAGCGGGGACACGGCCGAGATCAGGGCCTGGGCGAAGGCAAATGGCCTACAGGTAAACGACCGCGGCCGAGTCCCCAAGGACGTCCGGGACGCCTACAACGCTGCCGAGTAGCACGACTGGGCCATGCTCGCATCCAACGGTCGTGACCCCTCCGAGCATAAAGGCTCGTAATACGATCATGAGTGAGGGTTGTTGAGGTGCCGCCAGCAGATGAGGCTGCAGGCGAGGGAGGCGAGCGCGTCGTGGAGTTCGGTGCGGGCGTTCCCATCGGGTGAACTGGTGGAGCAGGGCGAAGGTCTGCTCGACGATGTAGCGGAGTTTGCCCACGCCCTTGATGTTGGGAGCTCCTTTGCGGGAGATGACGGGCAGGATCCGGCGTTTGCGCAGCCCATCGCGGTTGGGGTTGGGGTCGTACGAGTTCGTGCAGGTTGGCGGTGCTACGCCGGGGCTTGATCCCTGATCATGTTGGTGTGGTGGGGAACGGGGCTCGCGAAGCGATCATCAGCGACCGGAAGATCACAGGGCTCTCGGCCGAAGTGATTGCCGAACTCGTCGCACAGGTAGGCCCGTTATGGCACAAACGACACCAGGCGGGACTGGAGCCCAGGCCACGCCAGCGGGCCGCTGGGTGCAAAGCATCGGCTGGTCTTCATCGACCGGCTCCTGGCCACCCTCGTCCACTTTCGCCACGGCGCCACTCACGACGTTCCGGCCTGCTGGTTCGGCGTTGACCGCTCCACGATCACCCGGGCGAACGGCGAGGTGCGGCCCTTGCTCGCAGCCCAGGGCTGCACCATCGCATCCGGCATCCGGCATCCGGCTCCGCACCCTCGCCGAGGTCATCGACCACCTCGGCGCGAGCGGGAAAACCGGGATCATCGACGGCACCGAGATCCGGCTCCGCAGGCCCGCCGCAGGCCGCAAGGAGCGGGAGAGTTCATCTCCGGCAAGAACAAGCAGCCATGAAGGCCATGGTCGTCACCGACGCCAGCGGTAGGCTCCTGTTCTGCAGTCCAGCCCAGCCGGCCAGCTCTGCCGACATTACCTACGCCCGACAGTTGAGGTTTTCGGGTTGTCGTCGGGTGGTGCGGTTCATGATCCCTGCGGTATGCCGTTGGTATGCGTTATCCGGAGGGTGGGCCCTGATTGCTGAGCGTCGGGCGTTTCGTGAGGGAATCCGGCTTCAGGCCGGCGTGCGGTTCGCGGCGGGTGAGAAGACCGCGGTCATCGCGAAGGACCTGCG
>NZ_JBEZLV010000071.1:0-17014 GCF_040652335.1 Streptomyces sp. NPDC048270 | reverse complement strand
CGTGGTCGCGTACGTGATCCCGTCGAAGCGGCGCACGCCGTCCGGGCCGGTCACGGCCGGCACCGGGGGCCGGAACGGCGGGGGCGGCCAGGTCATGTCGGCGGTGTCGAATCCGGACGGGAGGGATGCCGGGGGAGATTGCGTCATTGCGGCCCTTCCAAGGCGGGGCGGCCGGGGCAGGGCGCAGGCTTCGTGACGTTTGTCCGAAATGCTTGCGCAGGCCACCGGGGGAGACGTAATGTGTTACACGTGTAATCACGACTCTAGCGATGCGTTTCCGCTGACCACAAGCCCAGGGGCTGTCCCGGTTCGGGATCGGTTACACGAGCCACTCCAGCGGATGCGGCGCCTTCCCCCTCCGGGAGCACGTCATGCTCACCACCGCCGGCCACGAGGTTCGCAGTTTCACCCACTGGGTCACCGACCCCCTCCCGGCGGCCGTTCCGCAGGTCAGGGCCCGCGTCCGGGCCGTGCTAGACGGATGGCGGCTCCCCCTCGACGCCTCGGACGCCCTGCTGCTGGCCGTCAGCGAGCTCGTCGGCAACGTCGTGCGGCACGTGGGCGCCGGCCGGATGCGGGTGGCGGTGGCCTCCGGCGGCGGCTGGCTGCGGCTGGAGGTCGCCGACCAGGGCGCCTCGCTCCCGCTGCTGCCCGCACCGCGAGCGGCGTTCGATCCGGACGCCGAATGCGGGCGGGGGCTGCTGATGGTCCAGCTGCTGGTGGCCGACATGGGCGGTGAACTCGTCGTGTCGGCCGATGAGTTCGGCAAATCCGTCCACGTCCGCATTCCGGCGGCCTGAGTCGCGGACCGGCCGGTCGTGACGGCAGCGATATCGCGGAATGTTGACGGACGCCAAATATTCGACATACCTTGCTCCCGTCTCCCCCGCTGCTCCCTGATTGAGGTGCCGCCCCATGGAGCTCTCCCCTTCCGCGCACGCCGACTCCTTCTGTCGCGACCGGCTGCCGCCCGACCCCCTGTGGCCCGAACTCCACTTCGACCTACCGGAGTTGGACTACCCGGACCGGCTCAACTGCGCCCGGCGACTGCTCGACGACGCCGTCGAACGCCTGGGCCCCGAGCGGCCCGCCCTGCTCACCCCGACCGACCGGTGGACCTACGGCGACCTGCAGCTGCGGGCCAACCAGGTCGCCCAGGTCCTCACCGAGGACCTCGGCCTGCGCCCCGGCAACCGCGTCCTGCTGCGCGGTCCCAACAACCCCTGGCTCGTGGCCGCCTGGTTCGGCGTCCTGAAGGCCGGCTGCGTCGCCGTCACGACCATGCCGCTGCTGCGCGCCGCCGAACTCGCCGAGCTCCACGACATCAGCCGGCCGGCGGCCGCGATCTGCGACCACCGCCACGCCGGGGAACTCGACGCGGCCGGCCTGCCCGGCCTGCCGGTCATCCCCTACGGCGGAGCCGGCCCCGAGGACCTGACCGCGCGGTGCGCGGCCAAGGACGGCCGCTTCACGACCGTCGCCACGGCCGCCGACGACGTGGCGCTGATCGCCTTCACCTCCGGCACGACCGGCCGCCCCAAGGCGACCCTGCACTTCCACCGCGACGTCCTCGCCACTGCCGACACCTTCTCCCGGCACGTCCTCAAGCCCCGCCCGGACGACGTGTTCACCGGAACGCCGCCACTCGCCTTCACCTTCGGGCTCGGCGGACTCGTGGTCTTCCCGCTGTACGTCGGCGCCGCGACCCTGCTGATCGAGCAGGCGGCCCCGCAGCAGCTGGCCGACCTCGTCGCGGAGCACGGGGTGACCGTCCTGTTCACGGCCCCCACGGCCTACCGCGCGATCATGGCGGCCGGGGCGGCGGACCGGCTCGCCGGACTGCGCCGCTGCGTGTCCGCCGGAGAGCCGCTGCCCGCCCCGGTGTGGCACGCGTTCCACGAGGCCACCGGACTGAAGATCATCGACGGCATCGGCGCCACCGAGATGCTGCACGTGTTCATCTCGGCGGCCGACGAGGACATCCGGCCGGGCTCCACCGGCCGCCCGGTGCCCGGCTACCGCGCCGCCGTCGTCGACGAACAGGGCGATCCCGTGCCCGACGGGCAGCCCGGCCTCCTCGCCGTCACCGGCCCCACCGGCTGCCGCTACCTCGCCGACCCGCGCCAGGCCTCGTACGTCAGGAACGGCTGGAACATCACCGGCGACACCTACGTCCGCGATGCCGAGGGCTACTTCTGGTACGTCGCCCGCAGCGACGACATGATCGTCTCCTCCGGCTACAACATCGCGGGCCCCGAGGTCGAGAAGGCCCTCGCCGCCCACCCGTACGTCGAGGAGTGCGGCGTCGTGGGCGCCCCCGACGAACGGCGCGGCATGATCGTCAAGGCGTACGTGGTCCTGCGCGCGGACATCCCCGCGCATCCGGCCACGGCCCGCGAACTGCAGGACCACGTCAAGCAGACCATCGCCCCCTACAAGTACCCGCGCGCCGTGGAGTTCGTGACGGAGCTCCCGCGCACCGGCTCCGGCAAGCTCCAGCGCGCCGAGCTGCGCAGCCGGGCGGCCCGGGCCGCCGCACCCCCCGAGGCCGCCGCACCCCCCGAGGGCGCCGAACCCGCCGAGCCGGCCGGCCCCCGCGAGCCCGCCGGGCCCCCGCGGCTGCCGAGCGTCGTGGTGGAGCGCCGCGTCGAATGGCCCGACACCGACGCCGCCGGCCACTACCACCACTCCACCGTCGTGCGCTGGGTCGAGGCGGCCGAGGCCGTCCTGCTGCGCCGCCTGGGCCTGGCCCACCTCTTCGGGAGCACGCCCCGGGTCCACTTCGAGGCGGACTACCGGGCGCGGCTCTGGTTCGGGGACGCCGTGCGCACCGAGCTCAGGGTCACCAAGGTCGGCGACCGCTCCCTGCACTACGCCTTCACGGTCCACGGCGAGCAGGGGGAGGAGGCGGCCACCGGACAGATGGTCGTCGCCCACTCGGCCGCCCGCGCCACCGGGGCCACCCCCTGGCCCGAGGACGTACGGGCCGTACTCACCACAGCGGGCCCGCAACGGGCCGAGCTCCTCATCGCTTCGGAACCACTGGGAGGCACGCCGTGCGCGTGGCAGTCATAGGAGGGGGACCCGGCGGGCTGTACTTCGCGGCCCTGGCCAAGCAGCTCTCCCCGCACTGGGAGATCACCGTCTGGGAGCGCAACGCCCCCGACGACACCTTCGGCTTCGGCGTCGTGTTCTCCGACGAGACCCTCGACGGCATAGCCCAGGCCGACCGCGAGACGTTCGAGGCCATGTCGGCGCGGTTCGCCCGCTGGACCGACATCGACATCCGCTACCGGGGCCGCACCCTCACCTCGGGCGGCCACGGCTTCGCCGCCCTCGGCCGGCGGCACCTGCTGCGGATCCTCCAGGAGCGCTGCTCCGCCCTGGCGGTCGACGTCCGCTACCGCACCGAGGCCCCGCCGGCCGCCGAACTCGCCGCCGGGTACGACCTGGTGGTGGCCTGCGACGGCGTACGGTCGGCCACCCGCGCCGCCTTCGCCGACACCTTCGGGCCCGACCTCGACGAACGCGCCGGCCGCTACATGTGGCTCGGCACCGACAAGGTCTTCGAGGCCTTCACCTTCATCGTCGACGAGCAGGACTTCGGCACGCTCCAGGTGCACGCCTACCCGTACGACGACACCCGCTCCACCTTCATCGTGGAGATGTCCGAGGACGCCTGGCGCCGTGCGGGCTTCGCGGAGTCCGAGGGCCGCGAGCTCCCGCCGGGCGCGAGCGACACGGAGAGCATCCGGCGCTGCGAGGAGCTCCTCGCGGCGCACCTCGACGGCCACCGCCTCCTGCCCAACAACTCCAAGTGGCTGCGGTTCACCACCGTGCGCAACCGCACCTGGCGCAGCGGCAACATCGTCCTGCTCGGCGACGCCGCCCACACCGCGCACTTCTCCATCGGCTCCGGCACCAAGCTCGCCATGGAGGACGCCCTCGCCCTGGCCGCCTGCCTGCACGAACACCCCGACGTTCCGCGGGCGCTCGCCGCGTACGAGGAGGAGCGCAAGCCGGTGGTGGAGTCCACCCAGCGGGCCGCCCAGGCCAGCCTGGAGTGGTTCGAGCACATCGACCGCTACACCGGCCAGGACCCGCACCAGTTCGCCTTCAACCTGCTCACCCGCAGCCGCCGCGTCACCTACGACAACCTGCGCGTGCGCGACGAGGGCTTCACGGACGCGGTCAACGGCTCCTCGCCCGTACCGCCCATGTTCCGGCCCCTCCGGCTCGGCGGACTGCTGCTGCGCAACCGGGTCGTCGTACCGCCCACCGCACTGGACACCGCCCGCGAGGGGGTGCCGGGCGACTTCGACCTGGTCCACCTCGGCACACAGGCGCTCGGCGGCTCCGGCCTGGTCCTCGCCGGGATGACCGCCGTCAGCGCCGACGGCCGGGCCACCCCCGGCTGCCCCGGGCTGTGGAACGACGAGCAGGAAGCGGCCTGGCGGCGCATCACCCGCTTCGTCCACGGCCAGTGCGACACCCTCCTCGGCATCCAGCTCACCCACGCCGGACGCCGCGCCGTCACCGGCGACGGGCCGCCCGTCGCAGCCTCGGGACTGGCCTGGGACGAGCTCAGCCGCCTGCCGCGCGAGGCCGGCCGGGCCGACATGGACGCGCTCGTACGGGACTTCGTGTCCGCGGCCCGGCGTGCCGACCGGGCCGGCTTCGACGCGCTGGAACTGCAGTACGGACACGGCCACCTGCTCTCCGGCTTCCTCTCCCCGCTGACCAACCGGCGCACCGACGCCTACGGCGGAGACCTGGCCGGACGGCTGCGCCTGCCCCTCGAAGTGCTGCGCGCCGTACGCGCGGTGTGGCCCTTCGGCAAGGCCCTGCTGGTGCGGATCTCCGCCGCCGACTGGGCCGAGGGCGGCCTCACCGAGACCGACGCCGTGGGCGTGGCCCGCGCCCTCGCCGAGGCGGGCGCCGACGCGATCGACGTCTCCACCGGAGAGGTCGTCGCCCACGAACGGCCCCGCTACGGCCGCAGCTACCAGACCCCGTACGCCGACCTGATCCGCAACGCCACCGGGGTCCCCACCATCGCCGTCGGCGCGATCTCCACCTACGACGACGTGAACTCGATCATCCTGGCCGGCCGGGCCGACCTCTGCGGCGTCGGCCGGGCCCAGCTGCACGACCCCCTGTGGACCCTGCACGCCGCGGCAGCCCAGGGCTACCAGGGGCCCGCGGCGCCCTGGGCGCCGTCCTGGGCGGCGGGCCGCCGCCGGCCCCCGGCCGCCCGCACCGACCGGGTCCCGCCCCGCCTCGAACTGCTCAGGCCGCCCGCCGAACCCGTCCACCGCCGCTGGCTGCCGCGCGTCGCCGCGGCTCCCGCACCCCGATAGCGGAGGTCCCCCCCATGGACAACCTGCGCCGTTTCACGGCCGCCGCCGTCCAGGCCGCACCCGTCTACCTCGATCCCGCCGCCACCGTCGACAAGGCCGTCGCCCTGATCGCCGAGGCCGCCGGCAACGGGGCCGAACTCGTCGTGTTCCCCGAGGTGTTCGTCCCCGGATACCCATACTGGAACTGGACGATGAACCCGGTCCAGGGCTCGCCCTGGTTCGAGCGGCTGCGGGCCGCCTCGGTCGACATCCCCGGCCCGCACGTCGACGCCCTGTGCGCCGCCGCCCGCCGGCACGCCGTCACGCTGGTCATCGGCGTCAACGAGCGGGTCCCGTACAGCCTCGGCGTCCTGCACAACACCCTGCTCACCATCGGCCCGGACGGCGAGATCCTGGGCGTCCACCGCAAACTGGTTCCCACCTGGGCGGAGAAGCTCACCTGGACCGGCGGCGACGGCAGTTCGCTGCGGGTCCACGCCACCCCCGTCGGACCGCTCGGCGTACTGGCCTGCGGCGAGAACACCAACACCCTGGCCCGCTTCGCCCTCCTCGCGCAGGGCGAACTCGTGCACGCCTCCTGCTACATCGCCCTGCCCGTGGCCCCGGCCGACTACGACATGGCCGACGCCATCGCCGTGCGCACCGCCGCCCACAGCTTCGAGGGCAAGGTCTTCTCCGTCGTCGCCTGCTCCACCGTCTCCCCGGAGATCGTCGACACCCTCGCCGGGGACGACGGGGAACTGCGCAAGCAGTTCACCCGGCCGCGCAGCGCCCTGTCCGGCATCTTCGGCCCCGACGGCCGCCCGGTCAGCGAGCCCCTCGTCGACGACGAGGGCATCGTGTACGGCGAGATCGACCTGGCCCGCTGCGTCCAGCCCAAGCAGATGCACGACATCGTCGGCCACTACAACCGCTTCGACGTCTTCCGCCTCGAAGTCGACAACCGCCCCCGCCTGCCCGTGGCGTTCACCGTGCCCCCGTGCCCCCCGACCACCGCCTCCGAGGAGGACGCATGACCACCGAGCCCGGCCCCGAGGACCTGACCGCGCGGTGCGCGGCCAAGGACGGCCGCTTCACGACCGTCGCCACGGCCGCCGACGACGTGGCGCTGATCGCCTTCACCTCCGGCACGACCGGCCGCCCCAAGGCGACCCTGCACTTCCACCGCGACGTCCTCGCCACTGCCGACACCTTCTCCCGGCACGTCCTCAAGCCCCGCCCGGACGACGTGTTCACCGGAACGCCGCCACTCGCCTTCACCTTCGGGCTCGGCGGACTCGTGGTCTTCCCGCTGTACGTCGGCGCCGCGACCCTGCTGATCGAGCAGGCGGCCCCGCAGCAGCTGGCCGACCTCGTCGCGGAGCACGGGGTGACCGTCCTGTTCACGGCCCCCACGGCCTACCGCGCGATCATGGCGGCCGGGGCGGCGGACCGGCTCGCCGGACTGCGCCGCTGCGTGTCCGCCGGAGAGCCGCTGCCCGCCCCGGTGTGGCACGCGTTCCACGAGGCCACCGGACTGAAGATCATCGACGGCATCGGCGCCACCGAGATGCTGCACGTGTTCATCTCGGCGGCCGACGAGGACATCCGGCCGGGCTCCACCGGCCGCCCGGTGCCCGGCTACCGCGCCGCCGTCGTCGACGAACAGGGCGATCCCGTGCCCGACGGGCAGCCCGGCCTCCTCGCCGTCACCGGCCCCACCGGCTGCCGCTACCTCGCCGACCCGCGCCAGGCCTCGTACGTCAGGAACGGCTGGAACATCACCGGCGACACCTACGTCCGCGATGCCGAGGGCTACTTCTGGTACGTCGCCCGCAGCGACGACATGATCGTCTCCTCCGGCTACAACATCGCGGGCCCCGAGGTCGAGAAGGCCCTCGCCGCCCACCCGTACGTCGAGGAGTGCGGCGTCGTGGGCGCCCCCGACGAACGGCGCGGCATGATCGTCAAGGCGTACGTGGTCCTGCGCGCGGACATCCCCGCGCATCCGGCCACGGCCCGCGAACTGCAGGACCACGTCAAGCAGACCATCGCCCCCTACAAGTACCCGCGCGCCGTGGAGTTCGTGACGGAGCTCCCGCGCACCGGCTCCGGCAAGCTCCAGCGCGCCGAGCTGCGCAGCCGGGCGGCCCGGGCCGCCGCACCCCCCGAGGCCGCCGCACCCCCCGAGGGCGCCGAACCCGCCGAGCCGGCCGGCCCCCGCGAGCCCGCCGGGCCCCCGCGGCTGCCGAGCGTCGTGGTGGAGCGCCGCGTCGAATGGCCCGACACCGACGCCGCCGGCCACTACCACCACTCCACCGTCGTGCGCTGGGTCGAGGCGGCCGAGGCCGTCCTGCTGCGCCGCCTGGGCCTGGCCCACCTCTTCGGGAGCACGCCCCGGGTCCACTTCGAGGCGGACTACCGGGCGCGGCTCTGGTTCGGGGACGCCGTGCGCACCGAGCTCAGGGTCACCAAGGTCGGCGACCGCTCCCTGCACTACGCCTTCACGGTCCACGGCGAGCAGGGGGAGGAGGCGGCCACCGGACAGATGGTCGTCGCCCACTCGGCCGCCCGCGCCACCGGGGCCACCCCCTGGCCCGAGGACGTACGGGCCGTACTCACCACAGCGGGCCCGCAACGGGCCGAGCTCCTCATCGCTTCGGAACCACTGGGAGGCACGCCGTGCGCGTGGCAGTCATAGGAGGGGGACCCGGCGGGCTGTACTTCGCGGCCCTGGCCAAGCAGCTCTCCCCGCACTGGGAGATCACCGTCTGGGAGCGCAACGCCCCCGACGACACCTTCGGCTTCGGCGTCGTGTTCTCCGACGAGACCCTCGACGGCATAGCCCAGGCCGACCGCGAGACGTTCGAGGCCATGTCGGCGCGGTTCGCCCGCTGGACCGACATCGACATCCGCTACCGGGGCCGCACCCTCACCTCGGGCGGCCACGGCTTCGCCGCCCTCGGCCGGCGGCACCTGCTGCGGATCCTCCAGGAGCGCTGCTCCGCCCTGGCGGTCGACGTCCGCTACCGCACCGAGGCCCCGCCGGCCGCCGAACTCGCCGCCGGGTACGACCTGGTGGTGGCCTGCGACGGCGTACGGTCGGCCACCCGCGCCGCCTTCGCCGACACCTTCGGGCCCGACCTCGACGAACGCGCCGGCCGCTACATGTGGCTCGGCACCGACAAGGTCTTCGAGGCCTTCACCTTCATCGTCGACGAGCAGGACTTCGGCACGCTCCAGGTGCACGCCTACCCGTACGACGACACCCGCTCCACCTTCATCGTGGAGATGTCCGAGGACGCCTGGCGCCGTGCGGGCTTCGCGGAGTCCGAGGGCCGCGAGCTCCCGCCGGGCGCGAGCGACACGGAGAGCATCCGGCGCTGCGAGGAGCTCCTCGCGGCGCACCTCGACGGCCACCGCCTCCTGCCCAACAACTCCAAGTGGCTGCGGTTCACCACCGTGCGCAACCGCACCTGGCGCAGCGGCAACATCGTCCTGCTCGGCGACGCCGCCCACACCGCGCACTTCTCCATCGGCTCCGGCACCAAGCTCGCCATGGAGGACGCCCTCGCCCTGGCCGCCTGCCTGCACGAACACCCCGACGTTCCGCGGGCGCTCGCCGCGTACGAGGAGGAGCGCAAGCCGGTGGTGGAGTCCACCCAGCGGGCCGCCCAGGCCAGCCTGGAGTGGTTCGAGCACATCGACCGCTACACCGGCCAGGACCCGCACCAGTTCGCCTTCAACCTGCTCACCCGCAGCCGCCGCGTCACCTACGACAACCTGCGCGTGCGCGACGAGGGCTTCACGGACGCGGTCAACGGCTCCTCGCCCGTACCGCCCATGTTCCGGCCCCTCCGGCTCGGCGGACTGCTGCTGCGCACCCGGGTCGTCGTACCGCCCACCGCACTGGACACCGCCCGCGAGGGGGTGCCGGGCGACTTCGACCTGGTCCACCTCGGCACACAGGCGCTCGGCGGCTCCGGCCTGGTCCTCGCCGGGATGACCGCCGTCAGCGCCGACGGCCGGGCCACCCCCGGCTGCCCCGGGCTGTGGAACGACGAGCAGGAAGCGGCCTGGCGGCGCATCACCCGCTTCGTCCACGGCCAGCGCGACACCCTCCTCGGCATCCAGCTCACCCACGCCGGACGCCGCGCCGTCACCGGCGACGCGCCGCCCGTCGCAGCCTCGGGAACGTCCTGGGACGCGCGCAGCCGCCTGCCGCGCGAGCCCGGCCGGCCCGACATGGACGCGCTCGTACGGGACTTCGTGTCCGCGGCCCGGCGTGCCGACCGGGCCGGCTTCGACGCGCTGGAACTGCAGTACGGACACGGCCACCTGCTCTCCGGCTTCCTCTCCCCGCTGACCAACCGGCGCACCGACGCCTACGGCGGAGACCTGGCCGGACGGCTGCGCCTGCCCCTCGAAGTGCTGCGCGCCGTACGCGCGGTGTGGCCCTTCGGCAAGGCCCTGCTGGTGCGGATCTCCGCCGCCGACTGGGCCGAGGGCGGCCTCACCGAGACCGACGCCGTGGGCGTGGCCCGCGCCCTCGCCGAGGCGGGCGCCGACGCGATCGACGTCTCCACCGGAGAGGTCGTCGCCCACGAACGGCCCCGCTACGGCCGCAGCTACCAGACCCCGTACGCCGACCTGATCCGCAACGCCACCGGGGTCCCCACCATCGCCGTCGGCGCGATCTCCACCTACGACGACGTGAACTCGATCATCCTGGCCGGCCGGGCCGACCTCTGCGGCGTCGGCCGGGCCCAGCTGCACGACCCCCTGTGGACCCTGCACGCCGCGGCAGCCCAGGGCTACCAGGGGCCCGCGGCGCCCTGGGCGCCGTCCTGGGCGGCGGGCCGCCGCCGGCCCCCGGCCGCCCGCACCGACCGGGTCCCGCCCCGCCTCGAACTGCTCAGGCCGCCCGCCGAACCCGTCCACCGCCGCTGGCTGCCGCGCGTCGCCGCGGCTCCCGCACCCCGATAGCGGAGGTCCCCCCCATGGACAACCTGCGCCGTTTCACGGCCGCCGCCGTCCAGGCCGCACCCGTCTACCTCGATCCCGCCGCCACCGTCGACAAGGCCGTCGCCCTGATCGCCGAGGCCGCCGGCAACGGGGCCGAACTCGTCGTGTTCCCCGAGGTGTTCGTCCCCGGATACCCATACTGGAACTGGACGATGAACCCGGTCCAGGGCTCGCCCTGGTTCGAGCGGCTGCGGGCCGCCTCGGTCGACATCCCCGGCCCGCACGTCGACGCCCTGTGCGCCGCCGCCCGCCGGCACGCCGTCACGCTGGTCATCGGCGTCAACGAGCGGGTCCCGTACAGCCTCGGCGTCCTGCACAACACCCTGCTCACCATCGGCCCGGACGGCGAGATCCTGGGCGTCCACCGCAAACTGGTTCCCACCTGGGCGGAGAAGCTCACCTGGACCGGCGGCGACGGCAGTTCGCTGCGGGTCCACGCCACCCCCGTCGGACCGCTCGGCGTACTGGCCTGCGGCGAGAACACCAACACCCTGGCCCGCTTCGCCCTCCTCGCGCAGGGCGAACTCGTGCACGCCTCCTGCTACATCGCCCTGCCCGTGGCCCCGGCCGACTACGACATGGCCGACGCCATCGCCGTGCGCACCGCCGCCCACAGCTTCGAGGGCAAGGTCTTCTCCGTCGTCGCCTGCTCCACCGTCTCCCCGGAGATCGTCGACACCCTCGCCGGGGACGACGGGGAACTGCGCAAGCAGTTCACCCGGCCGCGCAGCGCCCTGTCCGGCATCTTCGGCCCCGACGGCCGCCCGGTCAGCGAGCCCCTCGTCGACGACGAGGGCATCGTGTACGGCGAGATCGACCTGGCCCGCTGCGTCCAGCCCAAGCAGATGCACGACATCGTCGGCCACTACAACCGCTTCGACGTCTTCCGCCTCGAAGTCGACAACCGCCCCCGCCTGCCCGTGGCGTTCACCGTGCCCCCGTGCCCCCCGACCACCGCCTCCGAGGAGGACGCATGACCACCGAGCAGGACGACACCGCCCTCGGCCGCGCCCGGGTGACCGACACCCCCGAACTCGCCGCCTACTACGAGGAGCTCGGCGCCCTCGACGCCGGCGCGCTGTGGACCGTCGCCAACGACATCGAGCCCTGGTACCCGCAGCCCGAGTCGGTTCCCGTGCTCTGGCGCTACGCCGATCTGCGCCCCCTGGTCCACAAGGCGCTCGGCCTGGTCCGGGCCGACGACGCCGGCCGCCGCGTCGTGATGCTCGTCAACCCCGGCCGCCGGGACGTCAGCGCCGCCGCCGGACTCCTCTACACCGGCCTGCAGATCATGGGGCCCGGCGAGGCGATGACCGCGCACCGCCACCAGGCCGCCGCCCTGCGCTTCGTCCACGAGGGCACCGGAGCCTGGACGATCGTCGACGGCCAGAAGCTGAAGGTCGGCCCCCGCGACTTCGCCATCACGCCCAACGGCACCTGGCACGAGCACGGCAACGAATCCGCCGACGCCCCCGTCATCTGGCAGGACGGACTCGACATCCCACTGGTCAACGCCCTGGACGCCGGGTTCTACGAGGTGCACCCCGAGCTCCACCAGAAGCCCGGGAAGGTCATCAACTCCTCCGTCCTGACGTACGCGGCGCACCTGCTGCCGTACGGCTCGGAGAAGTGGACCCGGCCCTGTTCGCCGCTGCTCGCCTTCCCCTGGGAGCCGACGTACGAAGCCCTGCTGGGACTCGCCGAGGCCGAAGAGGGCTCCCCGTACGACGGAGTCATCGCCGAGTACACCAACCCCCTCACCGGCGGCTCGGTCATGCCCACCATGGGCGCCCACATGCAGCTGCTGCGACCGGGCCAGGCCACCCGCGCGCACCGCCACACCGGATCGGTGGTCTACACGGCCGCCAAGGGCCGCGGGTTCTCGGTGATCGCGGGGCGCCGCTTCGACTGGACCGAGGGCGACATCTTCTGCGTCCCGTCCTGGGCCTGGCACGAGCACCACAACCTGGACCCCTCCGAGGACGCCTGCCTGTTCTCCTTCAACGACTTCCCCGTCATGCGCTCGCTCGGCTTCCACCGGGAAGAGGCGTACCCCGACCACGGCGGCCACCAGCCCGTCACCGCCTGACCCCCGAGGAATCCCCATGCGACTGCTGACCTTCACCACCGCCGACTCCGCCGAACGCCTGGGCGCCGAGGCCGACGGCCTCGTCGTCGACCTGGCCGCCCTCGCCGACCGGGCCGGCGTGAGCCTCCCGCACGACCTGCTCTCCTTCATCCAGGCGGGCCCCGCCGCGCGGGAGACCGCCGGGCGCCTGCTCGCCGCCGACCCGGCGGGCCGGCCCGCCGGATCCGTGCACCGCCTGGACGACGTCACCCTGCGCGCCCCGCACCGCCCCGGCAAGATCATCGGGGTCGGGCTCAACTACGTGGAACACGTGGCGGAGTCCAGCCGCAGCCTGGACACCGACAAGGAGCGCCCCCCGCGCCCGGTCCTGTTCTCCAAGCCCGCCACCGCGGTCACCGGGCCGGGGCAGCCCATCCTGCACAACGCCGACCTCACCACCCAGCTCGACTGGGAGTGCGAACTGGCCGTGGTCATCGGCCGCACCGCCTTCCGGGTCAGCGAGGAGGAGGCGTACGACCACGTCTTCGGCTACGGCATCGTCAACGACATCAGCGCCCGCGACCAGCGCCGCTCCGGACAGTGGTTCTTCTCCAAGGGCCAGGACTCCTACGCCCCCTTCGGCCCGGTGGTGGTCACCGCGGACGGGATCCCGGACCCCATGGCCCTCGACCTCTCGCTGCGCGTCAACGGCGTCACCAAGCAGAAGTCGAACACCCGCCACATGCTCTTCCCCATCGCCCGCCTCATCGCCGACATCAGCTCCGGCATGACCCTGGAGCCCGGAGACGTCATCGCGACCGGATCGCCCTCCGGCGTCGGCGCCGGCATGGTCCCGCCGGAGTTCCTCTTCCCCGGGGACACCGTGGAGGCCACCGTCGAGCTGATCGGCACCCTGACCAACCCCGTCGTCGACGCCCGCTGAGGAGCCCCCCCATGCCCGACCGCACCGACCGCACCGACCGCACCGACCGCACCGACCGCACCACCGGCCGCACCTTCCGCATCGGCCAGATCGTGCCGAGCTCCAACGTCACCATGGAGACCGAGATCCCGGCGATCCTGCGGGCCCGCCAGAGCCTCGTACCCGACGAGCGGTTCACCTTCCACTCCAGCCGCATGCGCATGACCCATGTGACCCCGGAGCAGCTCAAGGCCATGGACGCCGACTCCGACCGCTGCGCCGTGGAACTCTCCGACGCCCGCGTCGACGTCCTCGGCTACGCCTGCCTCGTCGCCATCATGAGCATGGGCCTCGGCTACCACCGCACCGCGCAGGAGCGCCTGCACCTGCGCACAGCGGAGAACGGCGGCCCCGCGCCCGTGGTGACCAGCGCCGGGGCCCTGGTCCACGGGCTGCACACGCTCGGCGCCCGGAAGGTCGTGCTGCTCGCCCCGTACATGCGCCCGCTGACCCGGACCGTCGTCGACTACCTCGGCCACGAGGGCATCGAGGTCCTGGACCACCAGGCCCTGGAGATCCCGGACAACCTCGACGTAGCCGCCCACGACCCGGCCCGGCTGCCCGGCCTGGCCCGGGCGCTGGACTACGCCGAGGCCGATGCGGTCGTCCTGTCCGCCTGCGTGCAGATGCCGTCGCTGACCGCCATCGAGGATGCCGAACAGCTCCTGGGCAAGCCCGTCGTGTCCGCGGCCGTCTGCACCGCCCACCAGATGCTGCGCGCCCTGGACCTCGACGCCGTGGCCCCGGGGGCCGGACACCTGCTCTCCGGCGCCTACGCGCAGGCTCCTTCGCCCCGGTAGCCCGAGGGGGCCGGGGGAGGGCTGGATATGATCGCGACCGCGTACAACGGAAGGCGATCATGTCGGACAGCCCCCTTCGGCCCAGCTCGTTGATCAACACGGTCTACGGCGCGTTCCTGCGCCGCCTCGGCGGCTGGATCTCCATCGCGGACCTGATCACGCTGATGGGGGAACTCGACGTCGACGGACCGGCCGTGCGCTCGGCGATCTCGCGCCTGAAGAAGCGCGGGGTCCTCGAACCGGAGCGCCGGGGCGCCACCGGGTACCGGCTCAGCCCGGCCGCCCACCCCGTCTTCGACGAGGGGGACCGCCGGATCTTCGCCAGCCTCGAACCCGCCGACCTCGCCGACGGCTGGGCCATGGCGGTCTTCTCCGTGCCGGAGTCCGAGCGCTCCCACCGCTACCAGCTGCGCACCCGGCTGACCTGGCTCGGCTTCGGCAACATCGCCCCCGGGGTCTGGCTTGCGCCCGGCCGGCTGCTCGACGACGCGCGCGGCATGCTGGAGCGGCTCGGACTCAGCGACTACGTCCACCTGTTCGCCGCCGCCGAGTACGCCGCCTTCAGCGACCTGTCCGAAACGGTCAGCTCGTGGTGGGACTTCCCGGCGATCCAGACCCAGTACGCGGCGTTCACCGACACCTACGCCCCCGTGGCGGCCGGCCCGGCCGCCGGGCCCGACCCGGACCCCGCGCAGGCGTTCCGCCACTACGTACCGCTGCTCACCCAGTGGCGCCGCCTGCCCTACCTGGACCCGGGCCTGCCCAGCGAACTGCTCCCGGCGGACTGGAACGCGGTCGCGGCACGCCAGGTGTTCCAGCAGCTCCACTCGGTGCTGCTGGAACCGAGCCTGCGCCACGTCCAGGACGTGACGGGCCTGACGGCCCCGGCCCAGGCCTAGCCGACGGGGACGCGGTCCTGGTCCGGGCTCGCGGCCCGGGACGGGTCCTGGTGGCGGCCCCGGGCGCCGCCGGGGCGGACCGGCCACCAGGTCCTGCGGCCGAGGAGCGCGGCGAGGGCGGGCACCAGCACGATGGACAGGACGAACGCCGAGAGCATGATGCCGAGGGCCGTCGCGAAGCCGATCTGCCGGGTGGAGGGGTTCGTGTTGACGGCGAGGCTGCCGAAGGAGGCCGCCAGGACGACGCCCGCCGTGGCGATCGCGGGCGCGGTGTGCCGCACGGCCCGGGCGACGGCCGCGCGGGCCGGGCCGGGGCGTTCCATCTCCTCGCGTATGCGGTCGCTGATCAGGATGTTGTAGTCGGTGCCGAGGGCGACGACGAAGAGGAACAGCACCAGCGGGAGCACGAAGTTGACGCCCGGCTCGTCGAGCAGGTGCTGGAAGAAGAGGGCGGAGGCGCCGAGGGTGGCGGCGAACCCGAGGCCGACCGCGATCATGAGGATCGCGGGGGCGAGCAGGCTGCGCAGCAGGACGAGCAGGATCAGGGCGATCAGCGCCGCGGCGACCGGGAAGACGATCCTGAGGTCGTGGTCGACGGCGGTGGAGATGTCGGCGAAGACCGCGGCCGTGCCGCCGACGTGGGCCTCGGTTCCCGCGGGGACCGCGTCGGCGATCGTGGTGCGGACGGGGCCGGAGACGAGGTCGCGGGCCTGCTCGGTCTGGGGGCCCGGGGTGAGGTAGAGGTCGAAACGGGCGGCCGTGCGGTCCTCGTTGAGGGTGGTGGCGCCGATCCTGCCGACGCCGTCGACCGCGCCGAGCGCCCGGGGCAGGGCCTCGATCCCCGCGGGGTCGAGGGCGCGGCCGTCCTTCGAGGTGACGTAGACCGTGGCCGGGTCGGACACCCCGGCGGGCAGGGCGCGGGTGATCTCGGCGGCGGTGGCGGCGGCCGGGGTCTCGAGGTTCCCGCCGCCCTGGCCGAAGTCCATCCGGATGCCCGCCAGTCCGGCCGCGAGGGCGCCCAGCAGGGCGACCGAGGCGAGGACGAGGCTCAGCGGGCGGCGGGCCACCAGGGCGCCGAAGCGCGCGGCCGCCCCTTCCGCGGGCTGCCGCTTCAGGGCGCGCGAGGGCCAGAACATCCGGCGGCCGGCGGCCGCGAGCAGCGCGGGCATCAGGGTGAGGCTGGCCAGCAGCATGACCAGTACGGACACGGCGATGGCGGGACCGAGGACGCGGAACTGCCCGAAGGTCGCGACGGCGAGGGTGGCGAAGGCGGCCACGATCGTCAGGGCGGCCGAGGTGATCGCCGTGCCGACCCGGGCGCTGACCTCCGCCGCCGCCTCCCGGGCGGGCTGCTCCGGGCGGGAGCGCAGCTGTTCCCGGAAGCGGAAGAGGAGGAAGAGGAAGTAGTCGACGCCGATGCCGATCAGCACGACGCTGATCATGCTCGGGGTGGAGGGGTCCAGCTTGATCCCGGCGAGCACCGCCCCGCCGATCACCGTGCCCGCCGCGGCACCGCCGACGACGACCACCGCGAGCAGCGGTACGAAGGCGGCGAGGGCGCTGCGGAACACCAGGATGTTGATCAGCACGATCAGGCCGACCATGACGATGCCGACGACGGTCTGGGTGGTCTTCTCGGCGTCGGCCGTGTCGGTGAGGTCGGCCAGGCCGCCGGTGAATCCGGTGCGCATCCCGGCCTCCTCGAACGCCTCCTCGGCCCGGTCGTGGAAGGCGCGGTAGACGCGCTGGAGGCCGGGGTCCAGGGAGTTGCCGGCCAGCCGGACGGTGAGGAGCCCGAAGCTCCGGTCCGGCGCGGTCATCGCGGGGCTGACCGCGGGGGTCTGCGAGTGGTCCTCGCTCAGGAAGGCGGGCGGGTCCTCCTCCTTCGGCGCGGGCATCTC
>NZ_JBEZLV010000070.1:0-17616 GCF_040652335.1 Streptomyces sp. NPDC048270 | reverse complement strand
TCCCACCCGGGTTTGCCGTGTGGGGGGCCCTTCCCGCGGCGCTGCCGTTGTGGGGGGGGGGGCCCCCCCCCGGGGGGCGCCCGCGACGAAGTGGCCGGGGATGCTCACGGTGTCGCGGTGGGAGTTCGCCGGGAGGGCGATAGGCGGGAGGCTGCTGACCCCGTCTTCTTCTCCTATTTGATCAACACGGGCCGCCCCTGGGCGGGATCGGAGGGTGCCGGAAGTCTTGATCGTGTCTGCCGGCGAAACGACGGGCATTGTTCGAGACGCGAGGTGGGTTGCCTATGTCACCGAGTGAAGACGAGGACCGTCGCCGGGCGGAGCGCGCCCGGCAGGTGGGCCTGTTCCGCTACGGCCTGATCCAGGACCTGATCGACACGAAGCTCACGACACGCCAGCGCGGGAAACTCGCCCGCGAACTGGCCGCGAAGGAGCACACCGACCCGTTCGGCCGGAAGGCCCGGGTCGCCCGCGGAACGCCGGACCGCTGGGCCCGCCACTACCGCGCGGGCGGTTTCCCCGCGCTGGTGCCGGCCAAGCGGCATGTCACCCCGCGCAGACCGGTGGAGGTGCTGGACCTGGCGGCCGCGCTGAAGAAGGAGAACCCCGCCCGGACGGCAGCGCAGATCCAGCCGATCCTGCGGACCACTCAGGGCTGGTCGCCGACCGACCGGACGCTGCAGCGGCACTTCGCTGCCGCCGGACTGACCGGCGCCGGCGGCGAGAAGAGCGTGTTCGGCCGCTTCGAAGCGACCCGCGGCAACGAGCTGTGGACCGGGGACGCCCTCCATGGACCGAAGATCGGCGGCCGCAAAACGTACCTCTTCGCATTCATCGACGATCACAGCCGGGCGATCGTGGGCCACCGGTTCGGGTTCGCCGAGGACACCGTCCGCCTGGCCGCCGCCCTGCGTCCGGCGCTGTCTGCCCGCGGAGTCCCGGAGTCGATCTACGTCGACAACGGGTCGGCGTTCGTGGGCACGTAGCTGCTGCGAGCATGCGCGTCCCTGGCCGTCCGCCTCACGCACTCCAAGCCCGGATGGCCTCAGGGCCGGGGAAGAATCGAACGGTTCTTCCGCACCGTCCGTGATCAGTTCCTGGTCGAGCTCGATGAGGAACGTGTCAGTCAGATTGAGCATCTTGCGGAGCTGGACAGGCTTTTCACCGCGTGGGTGGAGACGGTCTATCGCCGCACGGTGCACTCGGAGACGGGGGCAGCCTCCGATCGAACGGTGGCTGGGTTCGATTCTCCGGCCGCTGCCGCTGCCCAGCCCCGCTGATCTTCGGGAGGCGTTTCTGTGGTCGGAGTTCCGGACCGTGACGAAGACTGCGACGGTCAGCCTGCACGGCAACAGCTACGAGGTCGATCCGATGCTGGTCGGGATGAAGGTCGAGCTGCTCTTCGACCCGTTCGACCTGACCGAGATCGAAGTGAGGACGTCGGGGAAGTCGGCGGGCAAAGCCGTTCCGCACCGGGTGGGGCGTCATACCCATCCGAAGGCGAGGCTGGAGACACCGCCGGAGTCGGCCCCGTCGACTGGAATCGACTACCTGAAGATCCTCGACGAGAAGCACACGGCGAACACCGCGAAGGGCATCAACTACTCATCCCTCATGGACGACGGGCGGGGACCGCGATGATCGACCGCGTTCAGGGGTACTTGGGTTTCACCCGTGTCCCCTTCGACCGGAACCTGGCCCCGTCCACGCTCCACCAGCACCACTCCCACCGGGAAGCCGCCGCCCGCATCGCCTGGTGCATCAACAACCGGGCAATCGGCGTGGTCACCGGCGAAGTCGGATCCGGCAAAACCGTCGCCCTCAAAGGTGCCGTCGCCTCGCTCGACCCGGCCCGGTTCACGGTCATCTACCAGCCCAACCCCGAGGTCGGCATGCGCGGCCTCTATGACCGCATCGTCACCAGCCTGGGCGGGACCCCCAAGTTCCACCTGGCCGCTCTCGCCACCCAGGCATCCGCCGCACTGGCCGCCGAGGTCGACGAACGGGGAAGGACGCCGACCGTCGTGATCGACGAGTCACACCTGCTCGACCACCAAGAGCTGGACGCAATCCGCATGCTCACCAACTACGACATGGACTCCACGACGCCATTCGCGGTGCTGCTGATCGGCCAGCCCACCCTGCGCAAACGCATGAAACACGGCGTCCTGGCGGCCCTGGACCAGCGGATCTCAATCAGCTACCAGATGCCCACGATGACGAAAGAGGAGACCGCCAGCTACATCAAACACCACCTCACGATCGCCGGACGAGAGGACACGCTGTTCTCCGACGACGCCGTCGAACTCATCCACCTCACCAGCCGCGGCCTGCCCCGCTCGGTCAACAACATCGCCTGGCAATCCCTCATCGCCGCCTTCACCGAGGAGAAAGGCATCGTCGACGAGTCCTCCACCCGCACCGCCATCACCGAGACCCACGCGACAGAGTGAGCGCGAAGCCGACACCTTGTTCACGACGACCCCGGCGGCCTGACGGCCGCCGGGGTCGTTTCATCCCATCCCATCCACAACCAGCACGTCGCCCTCACGCACATCTTCAGCGTCGCTCAACACCAACGCCAAGACCATCGAAGGCGCGCAGCACCCCGACAGGGACGCCCAGTCTCACTACCTCAACGAACAGGCACGAGACCACAGGGACGCCGGTGGCCGGTGATCAGCGTGGACAGCAAGAAGAAGGAACTGATCGGCCACTACAAGAACGCCGGTCACGAATGGCAGCCCCGCAGGACAGCCCGTGAGGGGCAAGACGCACGACTTCCCCGGCCAGGCCGAGCAGGCAATTCCCTACGGAATTTACGACATGACGGCGAACACCGGCTGGGTCAGTATCGGCACCGATCACGACACGGCGGCGTTCGCCGTTGCCTCGATCCGACGCTGGTGGCAAGCCCGTGGCCGGCACGACTACTCCGGCGCCCACCGGCTGCTGATCACCGCCGACGGCGGCGGCATCCAACGGCCGCCGTACCCGCGGCTGGAAGACCCAACTCGCCGACCTCTCTGCCGAGACCGGGCTTGAAATCACGGTGTGTCACCTTCCGCCCGGCACCTCGAAGTGGGACAAGATCGAGAACCGGCTGTTCTCCCACATCACCATGAACTGGCGAGGCAGGCCTGACGGTGTGAGCTCCCGCGAGATCTTGGACAGTCTGGTTCCAGGAGATGCTGGACGTCATCAGGAGATGATTGGACAAGCAGCGATCAGTCTCGGGTGCGGGCCGTCCCTCTGAACTGTGTGACCGGCTTGTCGCTGGTCCGGGCGTGTGTCGTCAGTTCGACGTCACCGTCGAGAACGCGGAAGACGGTGTCCTCGATCAGGATGACCACGGTCTTCCCCGCGTGGCTGCGCCCGACCCGCAGACGTTGGCCGGCGACCATCACCACGCCGTCCACTGGTACTCGGCGGTGGGCTCGTAGAGCCTGGGCTGAAGGTGGGACGACGGGGTGCGGGGAGCTCGAGCGCCGCTGATCTGGGCCCGTCGCTCGAGGGGAACCGGTGCGGGCAGCGTCTTGACAACTTTGCCGTCGGCGATGACGTGCATCAGCTGGCCGTCGAGACGCAGGATGACCTGCTGGCCGGCCAGGTGGGAGGTGGGTGTGAACTGGGAAGGGCGGGTCCGCAGGAGTTCGCCGTCGAGGAAGACGTGGATGCTGCGGTGGTTGGCCCAGACGGTCACCGCGCGTCAGCCGAGGGCCGCGGGGAACTTCATCTGCTGGCCGCCGGGCAGGCACAGTCGTCCGATCGGTGACAGGAGGGCCTCGAACTCGCTGGCCTTGATCTGCGACTCATCAACCGGAAGTCGCGGCGAGGGCAGTAGAGCGGGCAGTCGTGGTGCCATGAGCTCGTCGACCGCCGTCATCGGTTGGTCCGGGACGGACAGGCAGACCTCGTGCTCCTGTTCCGGTTTCTCCACCGGTGTCGGCCGGAAGACGCTGGCCGGGGTGGCCATGCTCAGCGACTGGTGAGGGCGGGGTGTGGTTGTAGGCGTGGACCCAGGCATCGAGCGCGGCCTGGGCGGTGCCCTGGTCCGCGAACTGGCCGACATGGTCGAGCAGCTCACGTCGAAGTGTCTTGTGGAATCGTTCGATTTTCCCGGTCGTGGTCGGCGAGCGCGGCTTGGTCAGCCGGGCCGTGATGCCGTTCTCCCGGCAGATCCGCTCGAACAGCACTTCCGCCGGTTTTGGCTTGGTGAACCGTCCGGTGAACTGCTTCCCGTTGTCGGTCAGGACCTCCGAAGGCCCCCCGCCTTCGACACCCCCGACGACCTCGACCGCACACTCCGCCTCGAGTCACGCAGAATCCAGCTCCGAGCCCACCTCATTGACGGCTGCCTCACCGCCACCCACCTGACAATCAACCCGCCAACCCCACCCTGAGAACCTCAGTAACACCCAGGGAGGCCAGCACGGTGGTCTTGGCCTGCGCCCACGCCCCCACCGGCCAGCAGCTTCCCCTGGAGTCACCACTTGGAGGGGTTCTTCGCGGAGATCTCCCGCCGACGCAGCATCCGGTGGAACTGCTCCAGCACACAGAACACGTACCCCTTTCAGTCCCTCGTACCCGGCTCCAGACCCGGCGCGGCCAGCACCAGCCGCCGCCACGACCAGGCCAGCAGCTCGGTGTCGATCTCGGCAGGCCCCACCTTCTTGCGGCCCTTCAGATCCCGCAGCGACTTCAGCGCGGCCAGCACCGGGGTACCTTCCGGGGCGCGCAAGTCCACGACCTCCACCAGGAGCTTCAAGGAAGGCCTTGATCTCCCCGGTGTCGGTGTCGACCTGCTCGGACGTGGTGTCGAAGACGACCTGGAACGCGGTCGCCAGCTTCGCCCCGGCCCGCTCCATCCTCGGCAGCGTCTCCACCTTCTCCTTGGCCGTCTCCCCTCAGCCCTGGCCAGCAGCTTCGTGGCGATCAGCACCTCCAGCAGGTCCAGCGTGTCATCGACCCGCGGGCCTCAGCGAAACGGTGGGCAAGGTCCTTCGCCCAGGCCGGCCACGGGCTGGCCAGGTCGGCGTCGGCGAGGTCGAGCCGACCGAAGTCCCGGGGGACTGCTCGAACAGTGGAGGCCGCCGCCAGCCGGAGTCCGTACGCCAGGCCGGGGCGGGAGGCAGTTGTCGCGGAGACCCACGCCGTTCTCCCCTCCGTCGAGCCGGGGGCGGGGGCGTCAGTCTTCTGCGCGGTGCGCATCCCAACGAAGAACAGCTGGTGGTGCAGGACGGCGACGAGCCGCCGCTTCGCGGCCCGCTGCTGCCCAGCCACCCAGGCGTCCTCGACCTGGGTCTGCTGGACGTGGACGTATCGCATGGTCGTGGCGATCCAGGAATGTCCGGGGACTTCCCGGGCCCGGCCCGCCCGCTGCGTTCCCGCCGCGGGCGCCCTCTCCTACCGACCTCACCCTGGACCCGGTCGCGGGGGGCTCACCGGCCGCCACCGGCGCCTTCACGTCGCCCTGACCGCCGCCAACGGATACGCGGCCACAGCCGAAGCCGTGCACAGCCTCCAGGTCGCCTTGACCCGGCCGTCCCGGCCATGCACCGTCCTCAGGGATGCGCTGTCCGCCCTGGCGAGCACCCTCCGCGAACTGATCGAACGTCAAGTGGTGATGGTGCAGCGCCGCTGATCCCGCTCATGAGGCCCGGCGCTCCTCCCCCAATGAACCGGCGCCGGGCCTCGTGAGCGGGTCCGGGACGATCCGGTCAGATACGGACCCCGTTACCGCGCAACCACGACACCACGTCGAAGAAGTTGCCCTCCCCGAACGACGGCGCCGTGCGCCCCTCCATGTGCAGGTGCGGGCCACTGCTGTTGCCGGTGGAACCGACGTAGCCGATCAGCTCGCCGGCGGCGACGCGCGTGCCGGGCTGGACGGTCTTGCCCGACAGGTGGGCGTAGAGGGTGTACTTGCCGTTGTCGTGCTTGATCTGGACGTTGGTGCCGTACGACGGGGACGTGTCGTCGGCGACGACCGTGCCCGCGGCGGCTGCCCGTACGGGGGTTCCGGCGGGCGCCGCGAAGTCCGTTCCCGTGTGGTAGCCCAGGGTGTACCCGGCTGAGGGGTTCCTGAACGACTGGTTGACCGGCGCGTCCACCGGTGCCCGGTACGAGGTGGACGGAGCGGTGGGCGCCGGGGCCCGTCCGGCCTCGGCGCCGACGGACTCCCGTGCCCGATCGGACCCGGGGGCTTCGGGCGAGGCTCCGAGGTTGCCTGGAATGCGCAGTCGCTGACCGGGACGGATCAGGTCGGGGTCGGGACCGATCAGCGTGCGGTTCGCGTCATAAATGGGCTGCCAGTTGCCCTGGGCGGCGTTGCCCAACTGCTCCAGCGCGATACTGTAAAGGGTGTCTCCGGCCGCGACCTCGTACGTCTTCGAAGCCTGAGCCGGCGCGGGCTTCGCCGACGGCGTGGGCTTCGCCGGACGGGGCTGGGGCCGCGACGGGGTGGCGCCGGCCTCGGCTGCCAGCGGGTACCCGACCTTGGCGTCGCAGGTCCACGCTTTTGGCCCCTGCTTGGCGAGGATCAGCTCGGCCACTCGTATCTGCTGGGCCTTTGTCGCCTGATACGGGTAGGCGGCCCCGGTGAGTGCCGGGCCGTCGAAGTCGTCCCAGGTCCGCTTCTGGATCTGGAGCCCGCCGGTGGAGTCGGCGTGGCCGTAAGGGAGGTTCCAGCGGCCGCTGGACTCGCATTCCGCAATCTTGTCCCAGGCGGAATCCGAAGCCGCTGAGGCGGGTGCTGCGGACAGCGCGGGCAGTGCGACGGTCGTGCCGGCCACAACTGCCATGGCGGTCCAGTGGTTTTGTCGTGCCTTCGGTCGGCGGTGCTTGTTCCGTTGAGCCATGCGCGATTCCTTTGTCGGAACGACTCCCCCCCGGCCAGAGATCAGAGCGCATCGGCCAAGTCGGGGGATTGGTATGACAAGGAAGGTATGCGGCGGATAAATGCAGCCGCGAGAGACGGACAGACGTCCCAAAGGTCCTAAACTGCCGCATGAAAGGGCTGATGATCTTTTCGCCCCTCCATGTATCGGAATGTCCGGAACCAGGCAGGGGCCGTGTGGCACATGGGCCGGACCGCCATGCGGAGCGGTCCGAAAGGGCAGACGATCGGCCTGATCGATCGTCCCGGTCGGTCGTCTCGAACGTCCTGAAACACGACAGATCGATGGCATCGGCCTACGCGGCCCGCGCCAAGAGTTGCCCCCTCGGCCGGGCTGGAGGTGTTCCCGGCTCCGGACCGAACGGTTCCGGACGCAGCTCCGCCCCGGACACCAGGTGTTCCGGGGCGGGGGCGGGAGACAGAGGAGGAGAAGCCGGAGGCCGACCGGGGCTCCGTCACGCAAATCGCAGGCGGGCCTCGGAGATCAGATGCAGGCTCGCCACCTTGTCCAGGGACAAGGACCGCAGCTGTGCGAACGAGCGCCGGTACGCCCCGACCACCTGCGAGTCGTCGGAGTAGGACCCACCCCCGAGCCGGGGTTGGTGCACGACACCCACCCTTCCGCTGGGGTGGGTCGTGTCCTTCCAGCTCACCACCGTGAAGGGGCCGCATGCGCCGACGGGGGTGACGCCAGCGTCGAAGGGCAGCACGCGCATCTCCACATTGTGCCGATGGGCCAGGAGCAACAGGTGCTCACACTGCTGCGCCATGGCCTCCCGACTCCCGACGCGCCGGTGCAGGGCTCCTTCGTCCAGGATCGCTTGGAGGTGCACAGGGGTCTTGTCCAGCGCGGCCGTGCGCAGCCATCGCGTGGGGTGCTGACCGTGCCCGCCGGGGTTCCGGTCCTCCGAGGACGGCTGGCCCTCCCGGAGCTCCCACGCATAGGCGTCGGTCTGGAGGAGATCTGGGACGGTGCCACCCGCGTAGAGCAGTTCCTCGTCCCCGGACGCCTCGAAGGACATCAGGGGAACGTCGTGGCTGGGGACGGCGTTACCCACCCACCATCCCTGGAGCTGCATGTCGACGAGCTTGCCCAGGCAGTCGACTTCTTCTGCGGTCGCCCGACTGGCCCTGGCCAGGGCCAGCACTATCTGGGACTTGAGCTTCCCGTTGTCGCGCCACGTCTCGTAGCGGGCGACGGTGGACAGGCAGACGGCGGCCTCCTGCGCTAGTTGGTTCTGGGTCAGAGAGGCGCGGCACCGTATGTTCCGCAGGGCCCTGGCGATGGCGACCCGTCCGGCCGGGCCCGCACACCGCCGGCGCACGGCGTCCGCCAGAGCCTGCTCGTCCGACGTCGCTGGTACGTGTCCGGGGGCCGCGGGCGCGGCAGGTGTGCCTCGGTCCGGACCGGACGTGCGGTCGTGGGGGCCGGTGACGAGGGCGTCGGTCATGGGGGTCTCACGGCTCGATTCTTCGGAAGGTGGTGTGGCGTCGTCCGATGACAGCTGGAGGAGCACGCTCAGACGCGGTGCCCACGAAAGGAGTTCGGTGCGGGCGATGACCCATTCCGCGCCCCGGACTGGTGCGCAGGCCATCTCTTCGAGCAGCCCACCCAGCAACTGCGCCTCGGCAGCGGTGAGTGCATCGTCGAGGTGCCGTATTGCGGGCGCCCCCGTCGGGTCGGATTTCTCGCCGCGATGGAACGGGGCTCCCCAGACGGGGTCGCCAGCTAGGTGGGTGGAGAGTGCGTCGATCAGTTCAGGTCCGTCCGCGGTGACGCTGCCGGACACACCGGGCCTGCGCACGAGGAGGTCCAGTCGGTCCAACGCCCTCCACAGCGCTTGGGTGGGGGTGGTGGGGCGGGTCCGGGGAAGGGTCCGGATCACGGCTGGCTCGCGGGAGCGAGGGGAAGGGCGAAGCGGAACATGTCGCCCGGGTCGTAGGCGGCCTTCAGGGCTAGCAGGGCCTCGCGGGACGGTCCATACGCCGCCCGCACACATTCCTCGGTCACGTCCATGCCGGTCAGGAACCCGGGTGAGGTCTTCTGTTCGGCCCAAGGCGCGAGTGCGTCCAGCAACGCGTCTTGTGCCCGGATGCCTGCCGACACGTCCTGAGCCGGGTCGAGGTGGAGCACCGTGTGCAGCGCGAAAACAGTTGAGGGGAAGTGCCCCACCGCGCTCGGGGTGGTCGCCCGCCGGGCGAGGGCGCCGCCCATGTGGTGCAGGTCGAGCGAGAACCGGTATGCGCCGGAGCCCAGCGCGAAGGACTCGATGGCGTCCAACGCGCCCTCCCCGAGGTCCCGGAGCATGAGGACCCGGCTGCGGGCCGCCACGGGACGCGCCGAGTCCTCCCAGGCGTGCGCGGCGTCGGCGTACCGCATCCACCCGAGTGTGCTCCGCTGCACCGGTGTGGCCTGTTCCAATGGGCGCACCCATCGCCGTGCCGACCGGTCCGAACCGGTGTCTGATATACGGACGCGGATCGTGAGGCCGTCGGCCGCGTCATGAGGTCGGAGCGGGCCGGCCGGCAGGCGCTGGAGCGAGAGGCGGGACGCCATGCTCTCGGGCACTTCATGGACCCAGTAGGCATAGTGCCGCAGCACGTTTCGGATGGCCATGGCATCGAAGTGGAGGGACCCGGCGTAGGCCACTGGTACGGGGAAGAGATCGATGGCGGCCGAAGTGACGACTCCTAGGTTCCCGCGGCTGCCGCGCAACCCCCAGAAGAGGCCGGGGTTTTCCCGTGCCGACGCTCGGAGCGCAGAGCTGTCGGCCGTGACCACGCTCAGGTCTTCGACGTGGTCGGAGGTGTGGCCGTAATGGCGGGCAAGCGGTCCGATTCCGCCGCCCAGGATGCAGGAGACGGCCGACGACCCGAGCGGGCCGCAGTGCAGGGGTGCCAGGCCCCACCGGGAGGCCGCCCTGATCACGTCGGACCATTGCGCGCCAGCTTCGACACGGGCGATCCGTGCCCCGGGGTGGACCCGCACACCCCGCAGGCGCCGTGTGCTAACGAGAAGGCCGTTACGGTCCGAGGCTACGCAGCCACCGCGGCCGGACGCCTGTACGGCGACCCCCAGGCCGTTGTCCCCCGCGAACCGTACGCACGCTGTGACGTCCGCGACCTCCCGGGCCACAGCCACCAGGGCCGGGTCGTGGTCCACGCTGCGATCGAACGAGGTGCGCTCGGTTGAGAACCGGTTGTGGTGGGGGAGCACGACGGATCCGGCCATGCCTTGCCGGAGAGTGCGTAGCGCCGCGCCGGACAGCTGGGAACGGTACTGCTCGGTGGAGCTGCTCACCACGTGGTCACCTCTGGCCTGCTATCGGTGATTGAAAATCGGAGAAATGCTCGTTTAAGCCGATTTCGTTAATATTGATTCTGACCAAAACCCCCGCCCGAGGTCCGGCATATGGGCAGCCAAAGGGGCAGACCGATTGGCACGTTGGTCCATGCGTACCGGCTCCTGGTGTGGTGTGTATGCGTCGCGCACAGGTGCTGTGCGCCGTGGGGACACGACGGTGGCCAGCCGTTGGAGGTGACGGGCTGCGTACGGGCCAGATGGCCTCATAGCCGCAGGCCACAGGTCCGTGTGCCACCAGCTCGGACGTCGACGAGTCCCCTACCGGAGCGCGGGTCCTGCCGGGATCCCGCCGGCGACCCGCCTAGCAGGGCGGCAGGATTCCGTCCCTTGCCCGCCGCCCCGCACAGAGGCGCCACACCCATGGCCGCCCACGCCATCGTGGCAGCATCCGGCCACTGTTCCCTGAGCGAGCGGGAATACTTCTGGGCACCTTCGCCTGCCCTGGAGGCGGTTTCCGGTCAGTCGGCGGTGATGTCGGGGAACGCGGCGTCTTGCCGTCTTCCGCCCGGCGGCTCGGTGTGGCTGTCTGCAAGCCGTACTCGGGGCAGGTCGCCTGTAGCCCCGGCTATGCGGACCTCGCTCGCGAATCGGCTCGGAAGGGGACAAGGAGAGCGAGAGAGTCGATCATCGATACAGCGCCATGCCGCGGCGGTGCCGTGCAATCGAGCGGGGACTCCCGACCCGGCATCGGGGGAAATGCTGGACGCTGGACGAGGCGCTGGGGCACTGAGGTCCACACCGGCCATACGCGAACTCATGTTCGGCATATGCGATCGCGGTGCCCGCCACGCACCGTGTGCACTCCGAGCGGCCGCTTGGGCGACCACTGCCGTGATGGCGACCGCGACGTGCCTGGCAGCGACTGCGGACCGGGCACGGCACCAGGGCGCCCGTCACTACGACTGGGCGATGGTTGAGGTCCTCGGTTACGAAACCCCGCCCAGCCGGAAGGCCCACAGCTTCCTGCCGGTCCGCTGCACCCGCCAGCTGTCCTTCTACCGCTGCCACTCGACCACCCCCGTCGGGCTCGCCGATCTCGTCGACGTAGCCTCCGCCGCTGGCGGGTGGAGGAGGACTTCCATGCCTCGAAGGCGCTGACCTGCCTCGACCAAGGGCAGGTGACGGCTGGACTTCCTGGCACCGCTGGAGTCTGATCAGTCTCATCGCCGCCGCCCTACTGTCGGTGAGCACCTCCCTGCACCGCACCGCCGGCCTTGCTGACCACGGAACCCGCACCGACACACCGCCACTATTTCCGTCAACCGCCCGAACTTTTATGGGAGCGCCTTCACCCTGCCACGGCCCTTGACCGACCTTCGAGCCCATCCTGTATTGGTCAAGGGGGCGACGGTGCCACCAGTTCCAGGCCGCAGCCTGCCACGCCCGCTGGAACGAGGCCACGGCAGCTGCATGATCGGAACTACAGTTGCCGTGACCGGGCACCGGGCTCACCGTCGTCCGTGCCGGACCCCGGGGGCTAGCGGCCGCTGCCAAATCGCGAAACTTGCCCGAACAGGCGGCTGGAAGGACCTGTCCCGGGGTGTCAACAGACTCTATTTTTCCTTGCGTAGTGCCCGGGTGCCGCTGGGTCCCGCCGGTCCTGGGGTGTCGGCGGAATCCAACGGCGGCGGTACGTCATTGACGGAATGTCATGAGCCTGGCGAAAATGTGGACAACTGCCAGTTCCTCCCAGCACGCTGGCATTCACCGTCGAAAGGACGGATCGCCTTGCTCGCCCTTCCGTTACGAACCCACGGTCGGCGGTTCCCGCGCACCACTGCTGCCGTCGTCGCCATCTCGATCGCCTTGTTTGTTGCGACAGTCGGAACCACACCGGCCGCGGCGACCGGGGCGGACGAGGTCACCCCGGCATCCACCGCGCACGTTGCGTCGTCCCCCGGCATCAACCTCGGCTCGTGGATGGAGCAGCTCAGCGGCACGCTGGGGGACCGCCCGCTCCACCGTGTCGTCATGCCGGGCAGCCACGACTCGGGCTCGTGGAGTATCACCAAGGATAGTGGCATCTGCCCGTACGGTGAGACCGCCGACGTGGCCGGGAGGTGGCCCGCGCTCGCCGCGAGCGTGTCGCGCAACCAGAGCGGATCGATCGTCCGGCAACTCGACGCGGGCGCACGCTATCTCGACCTGCGGCTGTGCAAGGTGGACGGTGCCTGGTACACGTACCATGGCGGCCCGCGCGGCGGCCTGTTCTTCGCCACACGGTCGGCGGCCGGCACGGCCGTGCACGGTGAGGCGGAGGCAATTGCCGCATGGATCGCCCGCCACCCCCGGGAGATCGTCTTCATCAAGCTCCTGACCGCCGCACCCCCCGCGACGGCGAAGGACGACCACGCGGAGGCCCTGCGACGGCTCGGCGACGCGCTCGGTGGCGGCGAGGGCAACCCGGCCCTCGCCGACGCGACGCTCGCGCCCACATCGACGTACCGCCAATTCATGGCCGCCGGGAAGCACGTGGCGCTGATCGACCCCTATGGCGGATCCGGCTATCCCTGGACGTGGCCGCAGACGGCGATGGCCTACCGGGGCAGCTACACCGGGGTGAGTAACGACTGGCAGGACATTCTCAAAGAGGTCTTCCTGCCCGGCACCCGGCAGCGCAACTACGAGGCGGTGAAACGCCGGGGCAGCGAGGTACTGGGCCGGGCACCGGGGGCCGACGCGAACAAGCTCTTCATCCTGCAGGGCATCATCGACCCGACCCACTCCATCCCGGACTCTGCCGCCCTCCAGGCCCTGGCGCTCCTCCGGCTACTTCCGTCCGACACCGCCGACAACTATCTGCTGCATCTCGCGCGCGAGATGAACAAGGAGTTGCTTTCAGCCCTGCGCAAGGACTGGAACCACTCCGACGCCACCGAGAACATGAACATCGTCATGACGGACGACGTCAACCAGGACAGCAACGGCGTCGCGCACGGAGAGATCCAGCGGGAGCTCATCGCCAAGAACCTCGCCGTCAGGACGACTCCGCACACCTATTACCTGACCGGACGCACTCCGGACGGAAACTGGAGCTCCCCCACGGCGATGGGCGGAGCCGGGAACGCCTTCCGGTTCACCGGCGGGCAGCAGGCCCTCGCACCGACGTCGGACGGCGGCGTCCAGGTGCTGGGCATCGGCTCGGACGGCAACATCTGGCACAACCTGCGCCGTGGCGACGGCGGCTGGCAGGGGTGGAACGTCCTGCCGGCAGCCGACAACAGAAAGCCCGGATTCCAGGCGGTCGACGTGGCCATGACGGCCATGCCCGGCGGCGACGCCCAGATCATCGCTGTAGCCCGGGACAGGCTCGCTTACCACAACGTCCGCCATGCGGACGGATCCTGGCAGGGATGGGCCTCAATGCCGGGCTCGGACGGCGGCCTCGTCCGCGCGCACCGGGCAGCCGCCGCCGGGATGCCCGACGGCTCCACCCGGGTCGCCGTCCTCCACCCCGATGGAGCGGTGCGCCTGAGCACCCGGGCCGCCGACGGCTCGTGGCGACCGTGGACCGGGTTGCCGGGCCTGCCGCCCGGCAACGCCGACCCGGGCCTCGCGGTCAGCGCCGTGGGGAGCGAGGCACAGCTCGTGGCCATCGGCGGCGATGGCAACCTCTGGCACGACATCGTGCACGCCGACGGTAGTCGGCAGGGCTGGCGCGCTCCGCCGGGCAACGGGACACCAGCCATGCCAGCGCGGGCGGCGGCCATCACCGGCACGGCGAACGGTGAGAGCCAGATCCTCATGATCGGCGACGACGGGAACGCCCACCACACGGTCCGCAGGGCCGACGGGGCCTGGGATCCGTTCAGACCACTCCCCGTGGGCCCGCAAGCGCTCCCCCGGTTCGCGGCGAGCACAATCGGCATCGTGAGCCTGGCCGACGGGTCGGCGCAGACGGTGATCGGAGCGCGCTGAATGACGTCCGCCGCACCGGCCGGCATGCCTGCAGTCGGTCGGCCGGGTTCGGTCTTCAGCCGACCGACCCGGCAGCGGCCGGCGGTCCGGTCTCAGGCGTGTGGGCGCTCCCGTCCTCTCCCACGTACGCCTCGCGGCCGTGGGCGGCCAGGTCATTCCGGGCGGCGGCCATACGGCAGCTGACACGACGGGATCGGCTTCCTTGCCCGACAAGGTGACCGCGAAGGCCTTCGCGGCGGCCGGCTGCACGAGGAGATCCTGCACCGCTGGGACGACGCCGGCCTCCTCGACCTCTCCCGGGCCGTGCTGGACCCCGTGCACGTGAGCGCTTAAAAGGGGGCGAACTCACAGGTCCGAGCCCCGTGGATCAGGGCAAGCCGGGTTCCAGGATGCACGTCCTGTCGGACGCGACCGGACTGCCCCTCCTCGTCGGCCTCTCCGCCGCCAGCACCGACGACAGCCAAGCGCTGAAGCCCATGATCATGGGTCACCAAACGAGACACGACTCCCACCGCGGCCGCTACTTCAAACTCCGACGCCTCCACGCAGACAAGGCCTACGACGTTCCCCACCTGCGAAAATGGCGATGGGGTAGGCTTGCTTCGCTTTGATGGACATCCGAGATCAGGGGCTTACCCCATACGGCTGATGTTCATCATGGAGAGCATGGCGAAGAAGAAGGTGCGTCCTCGACGCTCGTTCACGGTGGAGTTCAAAGCCGAGATCGTCGGGTTGTGCCGGCGTGGTGACCGCTCGGTCGGCCAGGTGGCCAAGGACTTCGACCTGACCGAGACCGCGGTACGGAGTTGGGTGCGTCAGGCCGAGGTCGATGCGGGCGACCGGTACGGTCTGAGCAGCGGCGAACGCGAGGAGCTGGCCCTGCTCAAGCGGGAGAACTGCAGGCTGCGGGAGGACGTAGAGGTCCTCAAGCGTGCGACGGCTTTCTTCGCGACGGAGACCCGGTGAACGTGCACCCGTTCATCGAGGCGGAGAAAAGTGCAGGTCACAGCGTCAAGAAGGCATGTGAACTGCCTGGGGTCTCCCGAACCGCCTACTACGCCCGCCGCACTGGCGTCCCTGGTCCCCGCGCGACGCTGAGCTTGCCGAGCGGATCACCACCGTGCATCAGCGGTCACGCGGAACCTACGGATCTCCGCGCATTCACGCTGTCCTCAAGCGCGAGGGCGCCAGCTGCGGCCGCGGGCGGGTGGCCCGCCTGATGCGGCAAGCCGGACTCGCCGGCCGCCACCGTCGTCGACGGCACCGCACCACCGTCTCCGACCCCCAGGCCGCCACCTGTCCTGACCTGGTCCTCCGCGATTTTCGGCCCGATCCGACAGCGGTGGGCACCCGCTGGTGCGGCGACATCACCTAATCCCTTGTTATGGGCGGTGCTGGAGGAGATCGAGTTCCTCGGGCCTGTTCGAGTGCAGGCTTGCGACATCTTTCGATTCCAGGCTGCAGGAAGCCTCTCCGTAGATCGGTGCGCATGTCTGCACTGAAATGAGGGTGTTGGTGCCCGCGGGTGCCGGACGGACGCCTGGACATCACCTGGCCTTGCGCCCATACATAGAGCGGCGACGGCCGGCACCTCCGAGCGGCAACACCGAACCCTTGATCACTCGTTGGTGTTGGTGGTGCGAGCCCGCGCCATGGTGACCTCCTGCGAAGCCCGAGCTGTTCAGAGCTCCCGCCTAGACCGAGGCCCGTGGGGTGAGCTGGTGCCACGAACAGCTACTGAGGTGGCGGACCAGCCAACACGGCTGAGTCCTGGGATTAGGTCGCTGCGTGGTTCTGCATGAGCTCGTGACCAGCACAAATACACAGGATCACTGGGAGGGGCCTTGATCTACTGCGGCATCGACTGGGCGGAAAGACACACGACGTCGCCCTGGTTAACGACAGCGGCCAGCTGCTGGCCAAACGGCACATCACCGACGACACAGCCGGCTACCGGATCCTGCTGGACCTGCTCGCCGAGTACAGCGACAGCCAAGAGACCCCGATCCCGGTCGCGATCGAGACGTCCCGCGGCCTACTGGTAGCCGTGCTCAGGGCCGGCAGGAGGCAGGTCTTCGCGCTCAACCCGATAGCCGCCGCCAGATACCGCGACCGGCATTCCGTGTCGCGCAAAAAGTCCGACCCGGGCGACGCCCTGGTCCTGGCGAACATCCTCTGCACCGACATGCACGCCCACCGGCCTCTGCCCCAGGACAGCGACCTGGGCCGTGCCATCACCGTGCTCGCACGAGCCCAGCAGGACGCCATCTGGAATCGTCAGCAGATCTCCAACCAGCTCCGATCCCTCTTACGCGAGTACTACCCCTCCGCCCTCGCAGCCTCCGCCCCTTGGCGCAACGGCCTCTGCCGGCCCGAGGCCCACGAGCTCCTCAAAGCCGCCCCGACGCCGGCCAAGGCCGCACGGCTGACCCGCACGCAAGTTCAGGCCGCACTCAAGCGGGCCGGCCGCCAGCGCGGCATCGACGCCGAGGCCGAGCGGCTCCGGGAAGTCTTCCGCGCCGACTGGGCCCACCAGCCACCCCTGGTCGAGGACGCGCTTGGCAGGCAGATGCTCTCCCTCCTGATCCAGCTGGAAGCCGCCTGCACTGCCGCAGACAATCTCGCGAAGGCGGTGGAGGAGACGTTCCCTCAGCACCCCGACGCCTGAGATCACCCTCAGCTTCCCCGGCCTCGGCACCCAGCTCGGTGCCCGGGTGCTCGCCGAGATCGGCGACGACCGCAAGTCTTTTTGACCTTGGTCTGGGTGGGGTCGGGAGCGAGGAACCTTGCGACGTCGGCTGGTGTGCGAAGGCGGGCGGTAGAAGGGTTGATGTGGTGGCCGTGTGCTTCCAGGAGTGGGCGGACTTCCTGTTTCGCGCGGCTGATGGTCATGGCGGTGACGCCGAAGAGTTGGCCGAGGAGGTCCATGGTCGCGAGTTTGCGGAGGTGGAGCACGGTGACTAGGACCCGGTCGGTTGGGGTGAGCTTGGCTTTGGCACCTGTGCCAGGGGCCACCAGGCGCTCGTGACCGCGACGTGTGCGGAGCACTTGCTCGCGTTGAACCTCCAGCGCTGAGTCAGCGCGTCGATGAGCTGCTCGCTGAGCTGTTGGCGGGTCATTCCGGTCAGTTCTGGGTCCTGCAGCGAACGCCGCGTGAGGCGAGGCGGTCTGCTCGCCGGGGCCTGGTCTGACGTGCTGTCGGTCGTCGCCGTGTCCATCGGATGCTGGGGGTGGAGGGTGCAGTTCCAGTCGCCGTGGAAGCGGTGCCGGGTGATCGGCACGGTGGCGATCGCGTCCTCGCTGACCTGGATGCCGGCGGGGTATGGGTTGGTGTCGAGTTCGGCGTGCACGGTCAGGCCGGTTTCGGTGGTGGTCGCCGCGATGCTCTCGACGATGACTTCGTGGCTGGTCAGGGGCCTTCCCCGCCAGTTCATGG
>NZ_JBEZLV010000069.1:0-18130 GCF_040652335.1 Streptomyces sp. NPDC048270 | reverse complement strand
GCGGTCACGAGCGCCTGGTGGCCCCTGGCACAGGTGCCAAAGCCAAGCTCACCCCAGCCGACCGGGTCCTAGTCACCGTGCTCCACCTCCGCAAAATCGAACGTGTTGTTCTATCGATCGTGGGAGCGTTTGGGTTCGAATGGGGTTCTGGGTCGGGTGATGTTCCGGTGGTCCGGGCATGAAGGCAGGGCCTCTTGGTCAGCTCGGGGGTGCGATCCCATCCGGGAAGTTCCAGGAGACCCTGTTGCCACAGCTTCTCGCGTCCGAGCACGCTGCGTCCAACCCCGCTGCCCCATGGTGTGACTGCATCGCGCAGACGTACGGCAATGCCGCCGATCATGGCGAGCGAGTACGCAGGTATCCGTCGGACATGACCGATGCAGAGTGGGCGGCCATCCGTCCGCTGCTGCCGGTGCCGGCCTGGTTGGAGGGCCGGGGCGGGCAGCCGGAGGGCTACTGCCACCGCGTCATGCTCGACGCGGTCCGCTACCTCCTCGACAACGGCGTCAAGTGGCGGGCCGTCCCGGCCGACTTCCCCGCCTGGGACCGTGTCTATGCGTTCTTCCGCCGCTGGCGTCTCCAGGGCCTGATCGCCGAGTTCCACCACCGGCTCCGAGCCAGGGTGCGTGAAATGGAGAGACGGAAAGCTGAACCGACCGCGGCCATCATCTACTCGCAGTCCCTTCGGGCGGCCGATACCGTCGCCGCCGGATCACGCGGCTGGGACGGAGGAAAGAAGATCGATGGCCGCAAGCGCCACCTGGCGGTGGACAGCGCAGGCCTCCTCCTGGTCGTCCACGTCACCGCCGCATCCGTCCAGGACCGTGATGCGGCCGTGCCGGTTTTGAAGCGCTCCGCGAACTCCACCGCAAGATCGCCCTTACCTGGGCCGACGGAGGCTATGCCAGCTGGCTCGTCGACTGGGCCCGCGACGCTCTCGGCCTCGCGCTCACGATCGTCAAACGAGGCGATGACCAGAAGGGATTCGTGCTTCTGCCCCGCCGTTGGGTCGTCGAGCGGACGCTGGCCTGGCTGATGCACCGCCGTCGGCTGGTCCGGGATTACGAACGCCTGCCCGCCACCCACGAGGCGATGGTGATGTGGTCCATGACCATGGTCATGGGACGCCGCCTCGCACGGCAGGCCGGCTCACGCAGCGGCAGGCGCCCCTGATCCGACAGCCGGGGTGAACACGCCTGGCGTCTCCTCCACCGCCCACCCCCGCGCGACCAGCCGCTTGTCCATCGACCGCACACACTCGATTTTCGAGGGCACCGCCTCCCGGCCCAGGGCCACAGTCAGATCCCTGGCCCGCACCCCGCCCGCACCGGCCCGGGCATCCAGCAGGGCCATGACCCGCTGATACTCCTCCGGCAGCACACGAACCGAGAGACCCTCACGACGACGCGGCACCACCATCACCCCCGCCACAACCCCATCCTCATCCTTCACCCCGGCCTCCCGGGCTGGAACGGCCGGGTTCAGGACCTCGGACACCGTCTCCCGAGCGATGACCACCCGTTCCAGACCAGCTTCCGCCTCCCCGAGCTCGGCCAGGATCCGATCGGCCTCTCCCCGAAGCCGCTCGATCACCTCCCGCGCAGCCGTCTCCTTCGCTTCCAGCAGACCGGCACCATCGGCCACCCCACACGCTCAACGAGAAACAGGACGCCTCATCCCTGCCTCGACTGACCGCTACCCACTCCCACCAGCGGAACCCCAGCCATCACGTTCGGAACAACAACGGGATCTAAGGGCATGCGGGCTAAACCGTTCGGCCGCCGGGCGTCCTTCGAGTTCCATCAGATAGCGGAGCCGGTTGCAGATGGTTCCGCAATGGAGGCTGCCGCCGGATTCGTCGGCGAAGAGGACAGGGGAGTCGGGGAATTTGGGCCGTACGTCTTCCAGGAACCACCTGAGTACCAGGTCGAGGTTGTCGAGCATGGGCACCCATCGCGGCCGCGGGCCGGAGGTGTGGATGCCTTTGCCGAAGCTGGGGCGGCAGCAGGGCCGGCGAACCATCCCCGACATGCCTTGAAGCATTGAACTCGTCGACCGGGCAGACCAGCGGACGCTGAACGCGGCTTCGATCTCGACGGACTTGCGGGCCTGGAGGAACCGGTGGAAGCCCTTGAAGATCTGCACGTACTCGCGCCGGATCGAGGTCTTGCGACCCTGGACCACAAGGTCACCGACCACTCGGTCGATGTCCTCAGGGGTTGCCTCCCACGCGGGCCGGCCCAGCGCCGTCAGCGTCCGCTCCAGCAGGCCGGTGTCGTTGTGATTGCCACCAGGCTGAACCCGCGGGCCCGCCACGAGGCCACGAATGCCTCAACGCACAGCGACTGGAACTGCCACGGAGCCCCCGTCGGCATCCCCTGCGGGACGGCCCCGCCTGCGATGCCCTGCAGTCTCACCTCGCTCACCGGCACACCTTCCTCGCACCTGAACGGTCAAGGCAGCACCTTGAAAAGGCGGTAGCCACCTCGAGAACCAACGGGGACCCCAGGAGGGGGATACGGCCAGGTGGCAGCGGCAACTCTTGTGAGGGAACAAGTGCCAGCCCCAGATGCTTTCGACGAGATCATGACGAAGATTCTCGCCACCGTGACCGTCGATCGGCTCCTGCATCACGCCCACGTCGTGGTCACCCAGGGTGATTCCTTCCGCCTCAACCAAGCAACCTCCGGCCAGGGGGTGATCCCCTTGCGCTGACCCACCCCCCAACAGCGTGGAGTCTGGCTGCCGTTGGGGGGGGCTTATCGGCCGCCAGCGCGTTGATTATCTGGCCGCCAGCGGGGAGCACTCAGGCTCTTCGACACTTTTCGTGAAGCGGGTTGGTCAGCGGGCCAAGAGGATGCGTTGGCGGAGGAGATCCAAGCCAGCCCGGCCGTAGTGCTGGCGCTTGAGGATCTTGATTCTCGTGACGTTGCCTGCGACGGGCCGGAGCTTAGAGCTCGTAACAGGATCTTGTTGATATGCCCTGGCCGGGCGTAACCGGTGTGATGATTCGGCCGTTCGTGAGTGTGTGAGCACTCGGCCTTGGATCGTGGACGACGACTTGTGGGCACTGATCGAGCCACTGCTGCCGCCCTGGCCGACGAGGTCGCCAGGGCCGCGGCCGGTGGCAGACCGGTTGTGTCTGCAGGGCATTCGGGCCTTGACCCCGGATTTTGGACACCGGAGAGACTTGGATCTTGATGGCAGTCATCGCCCTGGCCCGCCGACGGGCAAGCGTGCTCTGGGCCCTTCTGCGTGACGGACGGCTGTTCACCTCCACCCCACCTGCCGCACGGGCCGCTTGACACGGTCATTGAGACTCCCACAATCGGACGATCGCCGGGCATTTGCCGCCCCATTCCTCCCAGAACTCGAGGAACCGGCTGGTGGCGGCGTCCTCGGTGAGAGCGCTGTAGACGGGCTTCAACGCTTTCGCGATCTTGTCCCAGTCCAGGCGGCCGGCATAGCGGAACGACGTCCGCAGCAGGTGGACGACGCAGTCTGGACGACGGTCTTGGGCCAGACCTCGCCGACGGCGTCGGGCAGGCCCTCCAAACCGTCGCAGACCAGCATGAGGACGTCCTCGACGCCGCGGTTCTTCAGCTCGGTCAGGACACGGAGCCAGTGAGCTTGTTCAACGTTGCCACTCCAGGGTGAGGATGGCTCTGGCGATTGACGTGAGTCTGGTGGGGTGGCATCGGGCTTTGCGGTGGATGTCCCAGGTCTTGGCCGATGGGATGGCTCTCTCGGCGGGCCATCGCAGGTGGAAGTAGGCTCGGTTGGCGCACTTCTGTTTGGGTGTGAGGTTCTCCCCTGGTTGAGGTCATAGAGCTCCGCAGACCGGTCGGCAGCGTCGGCCGCCGAACTCGGCCACACCCGGCGCCCCAGACTCGGGCCGCAAGGTCATACACGGCTCAACGAACGGGTGGTGCCTCGGGCAACGCGCTGCTGGCGCCGGTGCCGAGGACGCGGCGGGCAGGTGCGGAGGGTGCCACCGGAGGAGCGTACAGGCACGGGCTGCGGTACGGGGGCCAGACGTGGTGAGTGTGCGTCCGGGTCCGCAGGCGAGGTGGCTGCCCTGAAAAAGCGCAGGGGCGGCGGTGGCGGTCATGGCATACCGAGTCGGCCGTGTGGGCGATGTCTGGTCGGACGGTTGACACGGGTCGTCGGCCGTCAGCGGCGGGGAGGCGTGAAGACGACGCGTTTGGTGGAGAAGAGCGCGACCGCCCATTCGACCAGGGCCTGTTTCTGGGGCGGCACGTCGCTGAAGTGAAGCGTCCCTCGGGTCCTGCTTCATGTTGCGTGCGCTGGTCACGGTCACCCACCCGCCGAAAGTGTCGGGCTGTGTTTCCGCGTAGGTCATCAGGCGCGGCTCGTGGCCGTTACCGATCAGGACGACTGTCCCGCCGATGCGGTAACGGATGTCCATGTCGTCAGGGGCCTTCTTCACGTTGGAGCGGTTCTGGGCCGCCAAGCGCTGCTGATCGGCCCGGCCGGGCGTCCAGTCCGGATCGTGACCTAGCGTCACGCTTCGTGATACATCAGCTGTCGTTGCGTTCTGGATGGCGGCATCGGCATTGAGGAACGAGCTGCATGCCAGCCAGTAGAGGTCGCCCGTGTACGTGCCGAGGAGTCCGGTGCACTGGTGGACTGCACCTTCCTCGACGACCTGCCGTGGGTCGGTGGGGCACGTCTCCATGGACCCGTTGCACAACAGCACCTCCCTGGCCAAGCCGATATCGCCGGGGGTGATGAACTGGTGCCCGGGAAACCACTCGTTCCGGTGCGCTTCGCTGGGAACATCTTGAGGAGGAAGCGGAGCCAGGCAGAAGTTGTACGTCACGTTGCCTGCTCTCAAAGGCTCCCACCGGGGCCTGAGCTGCTGCCACACGGCCAGCTGGGCCTCCCCGTACGCCAGGCCCTGACCGGAATCCGCGTAAAACTGGAGGGTCGTCCCAGTGGGAATAGCGACGATCTCCATGCCAGGCGCAGTACGCCCATCGGTGAACAGACCCCCATGGCCCATCAACACGTACCCCATGCGCCCCGCCTCGTCCCAGCCGATCCTGTTGGATGCCAGTGTGCGTGAACCCCTCCGTCATGCGTTAGCAGACGAAAGGGCAGGCAACAGGGCGGCCCTCCACCGCTGTTCATGGAGGAGGGCGCCGCGCTGCGCCGAGGCCGACCGCATTGGAGCGCGCCGCGAACCCGCCCGCCGACCGGGCCCCGGCCGCGCTACGCCTCGCCCTGGACGACACTGCATGCTCCCTGCGCTCCCTCGGCCCCGGCGGCCGAAGCGGATCCGTCTGCTGCGCCCGTCGCGGCTGCCCCGGACACCTGGGTGGAGACGTCCGAGCCCGCGTTGGTCGACCTGGCCCAGGCCGGTCGGCACTTGGCGCAGTACGGCTCGGTTCCGTCCCCGGACAGTTCGCAGCGTTCCTAGCGCGGGACTACGGCCTGACCGACCAGGACACCGGCGCCTTTGTGCCCGACTTCCTCCTCGAGCCAGTGCTCGCCGAACTCGAAGCCGCTGAGAGGGAGGCCGCCATGCCGATGGCCGCAGCAGCAGTGTCCGAGGCGCCGGCCGCGTCGACTCCGGCCGATGAGGAGCCGAGCGGTGTGGGGGGAAGCCGCACCCCTTCTTGGGGGAGCAGCTCAGTCTCCGCAGCCTGTCCGAGCAGCCGGTCGAGTCTGCGCTGTTCCCCGTCGGAGTGACGGTGCCGACGGCTTCCGTGACCGACGGCGGCCTGGGCATCCCTGAGGCACGTCCCTTCGAGCCGCCCTTCCAGGGGCCGACGCCGACAGCAGCGGATGCGCAGGCTTGGGTCGCCGACGTGACCGCGTCCGGTGAAGCGACCGCCCGCGTGCCCCGGCAGCAGAGCGACGACGAGCTGGCCGAGACCGCCCCGATCCACAACGAGATCGAGTGGGTGGCCTCCTGGCTGACCGAAGCAGACTCGTCGCGACCCACATGAAGAAACTCGTCAATAACAATTCGAACTGACATGAACAGGATCACGAGACACTACCGCGCCCCCGGTGCCCGATGTACTGCCCCTTAGGTCATTCTCCATGAGGTTGCGCGTTCTTACGATGTTCCCGTGGTGAGGCGGTATCGGCAGCCGGTTTCAGCCGGTCACGGTTCCGAAAGCGCGTGTTGTCTGCGCTGTCGGCGGCGACTCTGCTGTCAGCAGTTCCGAGGACCAGGACGATCACCTCTGGCCTCCGCATAGTGCAGGGCCATGAAGTTCTTTGGAGAATTAAAATGGCATCAAACAATCCCAGGGTTACCGGGTCCGTCAAGTGGTTCAACGGGGAGAAGGGCTTCGGGTTCATCCAGCAGGACCAGCCTGGTCTTCCGGATGTTTTCGTCCACTACTCGGAGATTGACGCCGCGGGTTTCCGTTCCCTCGATGAGGGTCAGCGAGTTGAGTACAGCGTGACCCAGGGGCAGAAGGGTCCTCAGGCAGAGCGCGTCACCGTGCTCTGAACGCCGTGCCCGTGACGGCCTGCCGGTTTCCCGGTGGGCCGTCACGGCTTGCTGGGAGGGCGTGGCCCCGGTGGTTGCCCGGACTGTCGCCCCTGACGGGTGGGACAGCAGCCGCCCTCGCCAAACGGTACGGGTGGCCCGCAGGTAGTGGTTCGGGGAGCCGCAGGATTCCCGTCGCCCTGCTTCTCGGTCCAGGAGTAAAGATAATTGCTCTCCGCGAGCCGGTCCAGCGGCGAAGGACCGGCAATCCCGCAGGCCGTCAGCACACTCACGCAGTGTCCGGACACCAAGGCGTGAGCGTTCTCAGCTGGTGGGCATGATCGGGTCGAGACCCCGTGCCATGGCTTCGGCGCCACGACGTACCGGTCCGCACCACCCTCAACGACGAGTTGTCGGAGCAGCCGGCCCGCTGGGAGTGTGCTGTGGCGGACATCGGGGGTGTACCCGTCGACGTACTGCGGAACTCTGAGCTTGACTCTGTCGGTGATCTTGGAGTTGCCGGAGTCAGGTGCCCAAGGTCCGCCAGGACTTCGGCCGGGGGATGTCGTGCTGATCGAGGTAGGTCTGGAAGGCGGTCGTTCTGCGGGGAGGGCGTGCTTCCGCAGTCGGTGAGAGACCGCTGAGACGCTCGATGTTGATGGCGATGGTGGTCAGGACGTGCTGGAGGTGGGCATTGTCCTGACCTCGGTAGCGGCAGTGGCGCATGCCGTGTCCGTGGGCGAACTCATTGACCGTTCCTTCCACTCCGGAGCGGACCGCGTGACGGGTCTTCCACTCGGGTGTCTGTTGCTCCGTGCGCACGCGGAGTTCGCGTGGGGGCAGGCCGACGGTGCGGTGGCTTGCGCGGGAGGTGGTGCACTGCGCGCGGGCCGGGCACGGATGGCACTGGCTCTTGGTGAACCGGGCCACGATCAGCGGGGCCGCGGTGGGCGAGGAGGTGGGGTAGGGGCCGTGCCAGCCCGCGCTGACCTGCCCCTGGGGGCAGGTGACCTGCCGGAGGTCGTAGTCGATGGGGAAGTCGTCGCGGGGCGAATCCCTCATCCCGGCGGTGCTGCCGGGTGGGGTTGCCCCGAAGCGGCCCGGAGACGGCGACCTGGTGGTCACGGGCGGCTTGTGCAAGGTGGGGCAGGGAGGTGTAGCCGCTGTCGACCAGGTGCTCGGCGGGCAGCAGCCCGCGGCGGTGCAGGCGGGTATGGATGCCGGGCAGAACCTTGCTGTCATGGGGGGGGGTGGAGGCTGTGGTGGCCACGTCCGTGATCACGTTCGGGCCGTCAGAAGCACACGTCTCCGTCAGATGGGCGGGAGAACCCCTTCCAGCTGATGATGTGCCCGTGCCGGGCATAGCGGGCCGAGATGTCGTAGGGCGAGACGTCTGTCGGACATGACGGATGCGGAATGGGCCGAGGCCCGTGCCGTTTTGCCGGTTCCGGGTTGGCTGGACGGCCGGGGCGGGCAGCCGGAAGGCTACTGCCACCGGCAGATGGTCGACGCGGTCCGCTACCTGGTCGCGGGCGGTTTCACGTGGCGGTCGATGCCAGCGGATTTCCCCACGTGGGACCGTGTCTACGCCTTCCGACGCTGGCGCGACAAGGGCTGGACGGCCGAGTTCCACGACCGGCTGTGGAACCGGCTCCGTGAAGCGGCCGGCCGCGACCGGGAGCCGACGGCGGGCGTCATCGACGCCCAGTCGGTGAAGGCGGCTGCGTCGGTGCCGGCCGCGACCAGGGGCTTCGACGGCGGCAAGAAAGTCAACGGCCGCAAGCGCCACATCGTGGTGGACACCCTCGGCCTGCTCCTGGCGGCCGCCGTGGTCACGGCGGCGTCCGTCACCGACCGGGACGCGGACAGACACTGCCGGCCCAGCTGCGCGAGCGGCACTGGCGCATCACGCGGGTCTGGGCCGACGGCGGCTATACCGGCCAACTCGTCGACTTCGCCCGCAGCGTGCTGCGGATCGCGCTGACGGTAGTCAACCGCAGCGACGACACCACAGGCTTCGTCGTCCTGCCGAAAAGATGGCTTGCCGAGCACACGTTCGCATGGCTGATGCACTCACGCCGCCTGGCCCGCGACCACGAAACCCGCACCGACAGCGCCGAGGCGATGATCAGGTGGTCGATGAGCATGGTCATGAGCCGCCGCATCGCCCGACGACGGCACTGAACGTCCCCTGACGTTCCTCCGCCAGCAGCCCCGCGCGGCCAGGCGTTTCACCCTCGACCGGACGCCCTCCACCTTCGCGGGCACAGGCTTCAGCCCTACCGCCACCGCGAGTTCCCGACAGTCCATCGCCACGGCATCCACCCCACTCCCACCCGCGAGAGCGTCATGAGCTGCTGGTAGTCCGGCGACAGCACCGCAAGGGCGAGGCCTTCGTGCCACATCGGCGCCACCGAGCCGGGCACCGCACCATCAACCCGCGCCGGCCCCTCGCCGATCACCACCACCGGTGACACGTCCTGGTCTCCGCACGGTTCCGCCAGGACCTCGGCCCGCCTCACGGGCGATCACGAACCGCTCCCACTCAGCCTCGGCCTCCCGCAAGTCCGCCCGAAGGGCGTCCACCCGCTGCCGAGCGACACGTGCACGCTCCTCCAGCAATCCCACCACCGACGGCATCCGGCACCTCCACCGAAGAGACGACACGACATCTCGTCCCTCCCAACTGGAGCCCCGCCCATGCCTGACCAGCAAAAACTCATCCATCACTCTCGGAAAGACAACGGCCTCTGAAGCCGGATCCCCTCACGAAACACCTGACGCTCAGCGGTCAGGCCCACACCCTCCAAATAACGCATAGCACCGGCATACCGCAGGGATCATGAACCGTCACCACCCGACCACAACCCGAAAACCTCAGCGGCTCGGCACGACTGGCATCGGAAGAGGTGTCTGTTCGCGTGTATACACCGTGCTGTTCCTGTGGGGAAGGTGGGGAGGGTTGTCCGGGCTGATTCCGGCGAGGGCCAGCACCTCCTGCGCATGTGTCTGGACGTAGACCGCTACTTCAGCCCCCGTACCCGTCACACCCAGCCGCGCCCCCAGAGCAGCAAGCCAGTAGTGCACGTTCGTGGTGGGGTGCTGGATGCGGAGGGCGATGCCCCTGACGGACTGATCGGACTGGCGGAGGACAGTACCGATGACCTGCTTGTCGAATTCGGTGAGCACGGTGGGATCGGCCTTCCGGGGGATCAACTGCGCGAGACTCTTGCCGGTCGTGCGTTCGGGGTCTTTCTCCAGGTTCGCACGGAAGTAGGCCAGGAACTGGGCGGAGGTCGTGCTCGCAGCCAGTCCCGGCCTCGGCCGCCTGCGATTCAGTAAGCTGTTGAACGCCTGCGGGGTGATGTGCCAGGCGTGGACGATTGCGCCTTGCGAGGCGTTGACGGGTGCGTCCCTGATCGCCACCAGCAACTCCCAGGTCCGCTCAGCCATATCCTGCTGCTTGAATGGCCGCGGCCCTCGGAACTCGCCCGGTGTACCGCCAGACGCCTTTCGCCCTTGGGACTGGGGCGCCGGCGCCTTCGGAGGACCCAGATCCGCCAGCGCAGGAGCAGCCGGGAAGGCCCGCGTGACCGCCGGCACCACAGCGCCGTCCGAGACGAGGGCCCTGTCCGGGATTGCGAAATCGTCCGGGGGACCAGTGCCGATCAGAGCCTCCCTGGCCGGGGCATCAGCCGAGGAGCCACTGAGCCACCCTGCCGTGTCCACCACGGACACCTGCCCGTTCCAGCCCCGCGACAGCACCTCGAGGCCCTCGGACATGGCCTCAGGCCTATCCGTGACCACACTGCCCGAGAGCGGCCCTTCAGCCATCCGCGGATTGCGCTCCCACACCCCCTGATCCGCGATCACCGCGCCCACCCATCGGAACGACTCCGCACCACCCAGCGGAGGCTTGTAGCCACATTCCTGCAATACCCACTCCGCCGTCGCCAACTCAGCTGCGCTCCCCACACGCCCCAACGCCACCGCCTCCTCCACATACCCGAACTGGGCGGCCAGCCCACAATCCACCAGATCGCTGCCGCCGGAGAACACGGCCTCCGCATCACCCAAGTCCAGAACCCCGGCGCGCGCCCACAAATGCGCCGCCCGCTCCTGGGCCACTCCACCCGCCACACCGTTGATCATCGCCAACTGCACCACCCGCACCCGCAACAACCTCACATCCACCCCCCACAACAGCCGACAGTCCAGCCGCCGCCTTATCCCCCTCCCTCCTTCGCAGCCCCTCAGCCACGACCACACCTCGTCGCATGCCTGCCCCGCAGCCACACCGATCACCGAACACTCTCCTCAACCGGACGGACCAGCCGACGCCCCATTCCAGCTCCCACCACCGCACCCCCAACAACCACGAAGATCGAAAAGCGCCCGAACAGCCGACAGGTCGGCCCCTTCAAGCACACCACCCCGCCCATCCGGGCACTTTTCACGCCGCTCACCCGCCTATCGGCACACGCGACGTAGCCAGCAGGAAGGGCTGTCGGCGGCATCGGGAATGACTCTGATCACACTTCGGGACACCCGGCCTGATTTCTCGTCAAGTTGACATCTGAGCTTGACTCTGTCGGGGATCTTGGAGCCGGGGGTCAGGTGCCCAGGGTGCGCCATGATCACGTTGGGGCCGTCGGGAGCGTAGGTCTCGGTGAGATGGCGGCGAACGTCTTCCAGCTGATGATGTGCCCGTGGCGTGCGTAGCGGGCCGAGGTGTCGTAGGGAGAGACGATCGCCTGGGACGAGGGCGGCAGCCCGGGCCCGTCTTCCTTCTCGGCGGTGCGCCAGCGCAGGTGTCCTGCGGCACGGTCGTAGTTCTGCAGCATGATCTGGCGCAGGGCTTGAATAGGAGGGCCCAACGTGCGGTCTGTTCCGTGCCGGTAGAGGTGTTCCAGGAGCCGGAGGGCGTCGTTCCCGGCGGCAAGTATCCGGGTCTTGGGCCTGGTGGGGTTCTTGCCCAGGCGAACCGGCCGGCCGTAGCGGAGCCCCCCACTCCTCGTCCACCAGCTCGTCGAGCAGGTGCGGGGAGATACCGGCGACCTATTCGAGGGCGGCGCGGACCGCTTCGGTGATCAGCTCCAGGCGGTCAGGTCGCGCACCGCGGCCAGGACATGGGTGGAATCGGTGGTGCGCTCGTGGGCCAGGCCGGCTTCCTTGAGGCGGGCCAGCGCGAGGTCGAGGAGGCGGTCAGCACGGTCTGCTTCGCCAAGACGGTCGCGGAAGTCGGCCAGCACGCTGTGGTGGTATCCGGGGTCGTCGAGCTCCATGGCCATGGCGTACGTGAAGTCGATGCGGCAGCGGACCGCTTCGGCGGCCTGCCGGTCCGAAAGCCCGAGCAGGAACTGCAGCACACAGACCGTGGCGAGCTGGGCGGGCGAGAGGCCCGGGCGCCCGTCTCGGGGGTACCAGTCGGCGAAGTCCTCGTCGTGCCACAGCCCGTCCAGCCGGTCTCTCACCCACATCGCCGTGGTGCCAGCCGGGTTGCTCGCCCGCGCGATCTGTGTGGTCAGAGAGGGGACTTGCTCACCGGAACGGGGGCGGAGCGACAACGGGCACCTCGACGATTCCATCGGTCACTGGAACAGCCCGAGCATGCCCGTTGATCACGCTGCCGCACCGAGGAACTCCAAGACCCCCGACAGAGTCAAGCTAATTCTGCCGGAGCACCTGGGGGTCAGCGGTTCCTGCTGGCCTGCACGCTCACCCCAGCCCGGTGAGGACTGGGACGTGGAGTCTGGAGACCGAACGGTTCGGCACCACCCGGGCCGAGCTGCGGCGACTGCTGGCGTGGCTGGTCGAACATCAGGTCGAGGTTGTGGTCATGGAGGCGCCATCCGATGACTGGCGGGGCGTGTACTACCTGCTGCAGCCCCACCTGAACCTGATGCTGGTCAACCCCGTCCACCTCAAGGGGATCCGTGGCCGCAAAACCGACTCGAACGACGCGGCTTCCTGGCTCGGGCCGGCGCGTCCGGGATGGTGATGGCCTCGTTCGTCCCCGAGCGAGCGGTCCGCGAGCTGCGTGACCTGACCCCCCGGCGCACCGAGATCGTCCGGGCCGCGCGGGCTGGGAAGCCCAGCGGCTGGAGAAGGAACTCGAGGACACCGGCATGAAGCTCACCTCGGTCCTGACCGACGTGACCGGAGTCTCGGGGAGGAGCCATCCTCGAAGTCATGATCACGGGCCAACGCGATCCCGAACAGCTCGCGGGCGTCGCCGTCGGCAAGGCCCGCGCCAAGATCCCCGCCCTGATCGAGGCCTTTGACGGAGACTTCACCGACCATCACGCCTTCATGATCCGGAACTACCTTGACGAAATTGACAGGCTCCGCGCCACCACGACCGCGTTCGACACACGCATCACCACCCTGCTGACCGAGCGGGAACAAGACCTGGACTTGCTTGACACCATCCCCGGGATCGGCCGCCTCGCGGCCGAGGTGATCCTCGCAGAGACCGGCAGGGACATGTCCCAGTTCGCCACCGCCCAGCACCTCGCCTCCTGAATGGGCGTCTGGCCGGGACAGAACGAATCAGCCGGGGTGAGCAAGTCCGGGCGGACCCGGCACGGCAACCACAACCTCAAACGCCTGCTGGGAGTCGCCGCCATGGCGCGATCCGCAACAAGGAGTCTTACCTGTCGGTGTTCTTCCGCCGCGTCTCCGTCCGCCGAGGAGGCAAACGCGCTCTGGTCGCCGTCATGCACAAGATCGCAATTGCCATCTGGCAACGTCATGAACCACCAGCACCGTATTTTCGTGTCAGCGCCACTCAGAGGAGTACGCCGACACCTGGTCGCCTATCACCTGAACCTCCGGTGTTCTCCGATCGGGATCATCGACTCGAAGCCGACTTCTGGTAGGCGGTTATCCGATGAAGACGTTGGACGTGGCGACGACGGTCGCGGTGTGCTGTATAGCCGGTTCGTTGCAGGTGGTGGCCGTATCGCCGGTACGGGCCGCGGCCTTGCCCCCGATGAAGACCGAGGTACTGCCGTGGGAGATGGTCCCCTTGTTGTTGGGGGGTGATTTGAAGACGCCGCCGGGCGGGATGTGCGGCGGGGTGTTGAAGGCGACGCTGTCGACGGTTGCGGCCGGTTTGCTGCAGATGAGAACGCTCTGGCAGCAGCCGTCGGAGAGGGTCCCCGTGAAGGGGAGCGGCATGGGGGTCTCCACCGGTCCGCCGGGGGATGGAACCATGACGATGTGGGTGTCCATACCCATGACCTTGTCGCCCATCGCCGCCGCGGGCACTCCTGGCATGTGATCGTCCTTCCGGCTTCCGTCGCGGGTGGGTGGGAACGTCAGGTCGCCGATGTCACGGCACGGCCCGAGAAGTACGCGGCGGGCGTGCAGGCCGCCGACGTGTTCGTGGTCTGGCCGCCCGGAGACTGGCAGCGGACGGAGAGGATGACCTCGTCGCCCGGAGCGAATTCGATCGGTTCGGCGAAGTGGTCATCGCGGTCCCTGAAGGTGTCCAGGCTCAGTTGCATCAGGACCGAGTCACCGCGCTGGAGCCGCATGATCCCGGTGTCGCCGGCGGCGTTCTCGAAGAGGATGTCGCTGACGTAGTAGGTCTTGTCCTTCGGGACGGTGAACCGGGTGACGCGGAAGTCGTTGGAAGTCTGGGCGTTGGCCTGGATCCGGAAATCGACGGCCTGGAGCCTGGAGTCGGAGCCGCCGGCCGCTCCGTCACCGTCGGAGCCGCTGCCGCCCGTGCTGTCGCCGGCGCTCCCACCCGTGCCGTTGAGGGCGGGGAACCGGCTGCCGTCCGAACCGTTGGCGCCCGCTCCGGCACCGGCACCGCCGGCACCCCCGGCACCCGCTCCACCGGCCCCGCTCCCTGCGCCGCCGGCGCCAGCCGATGCACCGAGTGCGTTAGGGTCCTGGCCGGTCGCGACGGCCACCTGCTTCTTCGCCTCGGTCTCGACGCTCGGCTGCAGCACGAAGTACCAGAGAGCGAGCAGTGCCAGGACGACGGCGGCGATGGCCATGACGAACTTGGCGAGCGCGTCCGAGACGAACGCCGCCTGGATCAGAGCGCCGTCCGCGGTCTGCTCCTCCTCGTCCTCCTCGTCCACGACGAGCACCTGGAAGGGCAGACTGACGTCTGTCCCCCGCCACAGCCGCGCCTTCGGCTTGACCTTCAGCGGCACGACAACGCCCTTGCCGTGGGCGACCTCGACCTCCTCGTGTTTAAAGGCGAAGGCGAGCTTGGCGTCGGCATCGGTCGCGTAGAGGTGTGCCTTCAGCGGGGCGTTGCCGCGGTTGTCGATGACTGCGTTGAAGCGCCCTGCGGCTCTGCTCCGCTTCGTCGTCGGCAACAGCTTGACGCCGTAGTCGGTGAAGGGGCCGACCGTGACCGTGGACTCCTCGACGACCGATCCCTCGATGTCCTCGTGGGACATCACCCGGAGTCCGAACGTCACGGGGCCGGCGGGCGGCTCTGCGGACCGGGGAGGGCTGAAGACGAGCTCGACCTCGACCGACTGGTCCGGGAAGACGTTGACCTCGGACGGCTCGACCCTGATCCATTCCTTGGCGTCGCCCAAGACGTCCAGTTCGAACCGGTCGACGATGGTGCCGGTGTTGAGGATCTGGACGGACTGTCTGCTCTCCTCCCCGGGAATCGCAGGGGTGTCGGACTCGAGTTGCAAGACGATGGCTCCCACCGAGCCAGGATGCGCCGCGCGAGGCCAGCAGCGTAGTCGCCCCGGGGCGGCCATCCGGGCCTGCAGGGCTGCCCGATGGGTCCGATGGCCGGGCAGGGTTCGTTCGAGCCAGCGCGGCGGGAGCCGCTTGCGTGCTCTCAGGTCGTGCGTTCGCGCAGCACGCGGGCGATTTCGGGCACCGCGTCCAGACGGAGCACCTCCAGGTGCTGCCGTATGTCGATGGTCACCCAGACCAGTTGCTGCTGGACCTCGGTCAGGGCGAGCATGGCGTGGACTTGGGCGAGGCTCGTGAGGGCGATGGCGGCGGCCGTGTCATCGGCCCGGAGCGCGTCACTGGCCGCCCGCGCGAGTGCCTTCGCCGAGCCGGTGTGTCCGAGGTCCTCGGGAACGCCGTCGGGAAATTGCACGGTGGGGGTCTCCTGCCTTCAACCGGTCCCGGTAGCCCCTGCCACGGAGGCGAGACACACGGATGGGGCTCCGGGTCACGCCAGGAGCCCCATCGGGAATGTGCGGGGCCAGTTACCCGGCCCGTCGGCCGGAGCCACCCTCGGTGTTTTGACGGACGTTGACCGCCTGGAACCCGCGGTTCCCCTCGGCACGGTCGAACAGCACGCGCTCGTTCTCTTCGAGGGACTTGAAACCGTGGCCGGTGATCGCGCTGTAGTGCACGAACACGTCCTCAGGGTTATTGCCCCTGTCCGAGTCCGGCGCGATGAAGCCGAATCCCTTCTCGGCGTTGAACCACTTCACGGTTCCATGAACGTTGCTCTCGACTACCAGTTCTGCCATGACGCTTCTCCCAAAAATCGCCGCCCCCGTCGGCTATCACACCGCCAAGGCCCGGCACGTTCACCGCCCACGTCCTGTCGGACGCTGGGCATGCTCCAGCAGAGCAGCCTCCCGGCAGCCGGAACAGGAACATACGGGCAGATAGGCGGGCAATCTCTTGAACCGCTCACCGGAACGAACGGACGTCGGCATGGTGGCGGGCCGTCCGAGGATGATCCGGCGCCCCTGGCCAATTCCAGTGGCACTCTCAAAGCCACCGGAGGCGTACATGATCACGCGCATCGATCTCGTCGTCGGCGCCGTGCGCGCCGCCGAGCTGATAAACGACTACCGGGAGCGACTCCAGCGCGAGGACCTCCTCTCCGACGAGGCAGCCCTCGCCATTGCCTGCACCTCCTTTTCCTCCGGGAACGTGTACACGATGACCGTTGCCGGGCAGGTGTGGCGGAGGATCGGCGACGACGGGGAGCTGCCGCGGGAGGTCGTGGTGCTCGGCACCGAACTCCACTGCACCACCGGATGGGTGGCACGATGCCGGGACATGGTGGGCATCGAAGTGAACATGAACTTCACTGTGCTCGACGCCGAGTACGACCTCGTGCGGTGGCCCATCTCCGAGTAGGCGGCCCACGGCGAGGGGCGCCAGCGGGCAACCCTTTGGGCAACTCCTCTGCCCTGTCGACCTCCCCTCCGGGCCGGTCGGCACCGTGGCGCCACGGGAGGATGGATGGCAAGGGTGCAGGGGTATGGCGCCGGTCTCTTGGGGGCGGCAGGCAGGGAAACGTGCTGCCCCCCACCAGCGAACGAGGCACAGGGGAATCGGACGGACATGGCTCCAGGTCTGCAGCGGGCTACTCAGGGTCTCGCCGCCGTCGCGGTGGCCACCACGTTGGTCACCGTGGGCCTGGGCGTACAAAAGGCGACTCAGCCAGTGGCGGCGGCCGAATCCTCTGCCGCGGAGGGCTTGCAGGCGGTGCCCCGGCCCTTCGTGGCACCGAGCGGGACAGCTATCGCACCGGGCCTCTCCCCCTCGCCGAGCGCCTCGCACACCGAGCTGGCCGCGACCGGCCTTAAACTGCCGACCACCGTCTACCAGGCATACCTCAACGCACAGGCGCGCCTGGCCCAGAGCCAGCCTCGCTGCCGCCTGACGTGGCCCGTCCTCGCCGGAATTGGTCAGGTCGAGTCGAACCACGCCCGCGGCGGTGCCCTCGACATCGCGGGCAACACCCTCACACCGATCATCGGGCCCGCGTTGAACGGGGCTGGGTTCGCTGCGATCGGCGACACCGACGATGGGCGCCTGGACGGCGATACACTGTGGGACCGCGCGGTGGGACCGATGCAGTTCATCCCCACCACCTGGGCCGTCTGGGGCACGGACGGGAACAACGACGGGGTGGCCAGCCCGCACAACATGTACGACGCTGCGCTGACCACGGGCCGCTACCTGTGCGCGAACGGGCGCGACCTGTCGGTCCCGAGTCAGCTTCGGGCGGCCATCCTCAGCTACAACCAGTCCTCGGCATACGCGGACACCGTCACGACCTGGATCGCCCGCTACACCGGTGCCAAGACCGACATCGTGCCGGACGCCTCGGTATCACCCTCGGCGTCACGGTCGCCGTCGGCGTCGGCCAGCAAGGGCCCGTCGCCAAGCACGCCCCCGAAGAGCTCGACGAGTCCTGCTCCCACACCGTCGACGAGCGGGAATCCATCGCCCTCGCCCTCGCCCTCGCGTTCCGGCTCTCCGTCACCCTCGGAGTCCGAAGCCGAGGCCCCACCCGCGAGGTACTCCGGCCCGAGCGGTCCGAGCGCCGGGGCCTCGGGCTCCCCGACCACCTGACGGCTTTGCCGGCTCGTCACCTCGGCCCCTCGCCCGTCGACCGTGCCCGCCCCGGCTCCAAGCCACCTGTCCGCCGCCGAGCACGCCCGTCCGTCCGCCGACGGCGACCTGCGCTTCGCCGTCACCCTGGCCGACGGCCGCGTCGTCGACCACCACGGAACCCCGCTAGTGTGATGCGCCGGAAATCTCAGGGTTAAGTTTGCGGCTGGTTTTTTGGTGGCTGATGGGGTGATTTTGGTGAGGGGCCTTGACCCCGGGTTTTGAACACGTCTATGCGGCTTGGGTCAGGGTAGTTGCAGCTGGTTGGAGGTCGTTCTCGTGGGTGATCGGGGTCCG
>NZ_JBEZLV010000068.1:0-18275 GCF_040652335.1 Streptomyces sp. NPDC048270 | reverse complement strand
GCACCAGCGGCGCTGGGACCTGGTCGTGGAACAGTCCTACCTCGCCCACCGCAGGGTGGCCCGCGGCCGGACCGAACCGCCCGGCGTGCTGGACCGGCTCGCGGCGGCGCTCGCCGCCGACGCCGCGGCCTTCGCCGTGCCCGCACCGCAGGCCGAGGCGGACCCGGCCCTGCGCGACGCCGTCGCCGGCATCGCCGCCGCCGTCCTCGGCGCACCACGCCAAAGCCTCCTCGAAGGCGCCGAGTTCACCGCCTTCCCGACCTTCAGCTCCTTCCGGCTCGTCGAGCTGATCGAACGGGTGGAGCGCGACCTCGACATCGAACTCGACGCCGACGAGCTGATCCCGGAGAACCTGCGCCGCGTCGACGACCTCTGCCAGATCGCCACCCGCCCCCGGGCCGCCGCCCCGGCCGCCTGAGGCCCGCACGCACGGGCAGCCGCCCGCACGCGTACCCGCACCCCCTCCGCACCCGAGGAAAGGACCCTTCCCATGGACCCCCGCTTCATCGAGATCCTGCGCCCCTCCGTCGACGGCGGCGCCGGCGTGGACATCACGCCCGACACCGACCTGCGCGCCCTCGGCATCGACTCGATGGCCGCGATCGAGCTGCTGTTCACGCTGGAGGACACCTTCGGCATCGCGCTGCCCGACACCGACCTCAACGACGACACCTTCGCGACCGCTGGCAGCCTCTGGCAGGCCGTCGCCGCCCAGATCTCGCCGGGCCACAGCTCCCCGGGCCAGGTGGCGGCGTGACCACGGCCGTGACGAACGCCCCGGCCGCCGCCCGTACCGCGCCGGCGGCCGCCGAGGAGGTGGCCGCCGTCGCCGCCGAGCACGCTGCCCGCACCGACCGGGACGCGGTCTTCCCCGTCGAGGCCCTCGACGCCCTGCGCCGCACCCGCCTGCTGGGCCTGCTCGTCCCCGCCGAGCACGGCGGGCCGGGCGGCACCCTGCGCGACGTCGTGGAGGTGACCGAGCGGCTCGGCCGCGCGGACCTGTCCGTGGCCATGATCTTCGCCATGCACTGCCAGCAGGCCGAGGCGCTGGTGCGCCACGCCCACGAGCCGCTGCGCTCCGCCCTGCTGCCCCGGCTCGCGGCCGGCGAGGTCTACCTCGCCTCCGTGACCACCGAGGAGGGCAAGGGCGGCCGTCTGCTCACCGCCGAGGCGGGCCTGGCCGAGCAGCACGGCAGCCTGGAGATCGACCGGTTCGCGCCCGTGGTCACCGGCGGCGCCCACGCCGACGGCTTCCTCGTGACCATGCGCAGCCCCGGCGCCACCGCGGGCCACCAGGTCTCCCTGGTCTACGCCGACCGCGAGCAGCTCCACATCACCGGTGACGGGGACTGGCAGCCGCTCGGCATGCGGGCCAGCCACAGCGTGCCGCTGCGCCTCACCGGCCGTGTCCCCGGCCACCAGGTCGTCGGCGAGCACGGCGAGTTCTCCCGGATCGCCGGCGGGATCTTCGCCCCGTACGCGCACCTCGGCTGGTCGGCGGCCTGGCTCGGCACGGCCGCGGGCGCCCTCTCCCGCGTCCTGCGGCTGCTGCGCGGCCCGGACGGCCGCGGCCGCTTCGACATCGGCTCCGAGCTGCTGCTCACCCGGCTGTCCCGGGCCCGGCAGCGGCTGGACACCGTGCACGCCCTGCTCCGGCACACCCTCGCCATGGTCGAGGAGGGCGCCGAACTGCACACCCCCAGCGGCCAGCTGCTGCTCAACTCCCTGAAGATCACCGCGGCCGAGCAGTGCCACGACGCCGTCGACGACCTCGTCACCGCGGTCGGACTGCGCCACGGCTACCTCAAGGACTCGCCGACCCGCCTCGAACAGGCCCTGCGCGACCTGCGGTCCGCCGCCCTCAACTACAGCAACGACCGGCTCCACCTCGCCGACGGCCGGCTCGCCCTGCGCGACACGGGGGTGCGCCTTGTCTGACCTCCGCGCCCCCGCCCCGCCCGCCCCGCCCGGCCCCCCGGCCACCCCGGCCGGCACGCTGCCCGGCGCCCCGGTCACGTCGGACGGCACGCCGCACGGCACCCTGGACGGTGCCCTGGCGGGCCTGCCTCCCGAGGCCTCCGGCGCCGAGGTCTGGTCCGCCCTCGGCGCGGGGGGCCACCTGGCCGCCTGCTACCTGGACGGCGACCCCCGCCGCGGGGTGCGCCCCGCCGCCCTCGCCCGGCTGCTGGCCGCCACGGACGCCCGCTTCGGCATCCCCGCCACCCTGTCGGTGAGCGTCCCGCTCGCCACGACCCTGCCGGTCCTGGCCACCGGAACCACCCCCGAGGCCCGCCGGGCACTGGAGGACGCCCTCGCCGGACGGGTCACCACCGCCCTGGCCGCCACCGACGCCACCGCGGGAACCGACCTCAGCGGCCTGCGCACGGCCGTCCACCTGGACGGGGACACCGTCGAGGTCACCGGCGAGAAGCAGTGGATCGCCAACGCCACCACCGCCTCCTGGTTCCTGGTCCTGGCCCGGCTGCGGCCCGGCCGCCACTTCACCGCCTTCACCTGGGTGCTCGTCCCCGCCGACGCCCCCGGCGTCCACGTCCGGCCCGCCGACTCCTCCCTCTACGCCGCCTCCGGCACCGGGCACGTCCGCTTCGACGGCGTACGCCTGACCACCGGTCACCTCGTGGACCGGGTGGGCATGGGACTGCCCTCCTTCGCCCGGCACATCGCCACCGAGCGGCTCGCGGGCGCCCTGTGGGGAGTCGCCCTGTGCCGGCGCGTCCTGGCCGACACCCGCCGCCGCCTGGCCGCACGCGCCCACGGCGGGGCCACCCTGTGGGACAACGAGGCCATCCGGCAGCGCTTCGCGGCCTGCCTGGTCCGCACCCAGGAACTGCACGCCCTGTGCGAGCAGTTCGCGCAGCCGGTGGCCCGCCGCTACGACACGACCGCGGCCGCCACCCTCAAGGCCGCGGCCGGGGCCACCGTCGGCCAGGTACTGGGCGACTGCGCGCAGTGGTGGGGCGCCGCCGGATTCGCCGACGGGTCGGTCCAGCAGACCAGGGCGCAGGCGGCCCTGTTCGGGATCGGCGGCGGAGCCACCGAGGTCGTCCTCGCGACGCTCGCCGACTCCGCCGAGCACGTACTCGCCCGCCTCGAACTCCGAGGAGACACCCCATGACCACGCCCGCGGCCACGTCCCCCGGACACCGCACCCTCCACGACCGGTTCGCCGCCTCCGCCGCGGCCCACGCCCACCTGCCCGCGCTCGAGGTCGCCGGGCGCGTGGTCGGCTACGCCGAACTCGACGACCTCGCCGGGCGGATCGCCGCCGCCCTCCTCGACCACCTCGGCGGCCGCGCCCCGCGCCGGGTGGGCCTGCTCGCCGGGCGCACGCTCGTCGCGTACGCGGGATACCTCGCCGTCCAGCGCCTGGGCGCCGCCGTCGTGCCGCTCGGCCCGGCCTTCCCGCACGCCCGCCACGTCACCGTGGCCCGAGCCGCCGCCCTGGACGCCGTACTCGCCGACGAACAGGCCGCTCCCGGCCTCACCCTGCCCGCGCCCGTGCTGCGGCTGACCGACAGCGGCCTCGACGCCCTGGCCGCGGGCTCCGCCCCGCCCCCGGTCCCGGGCGCCCCCGGTGACCTCGCCTACATCCTGTTCACCTCCGGATCCACCGGCGTGCCCAAGGGCGTGCCGGTCCTCCAGCGCAACGCGGACGCCTTCCTGCGGCAGGTCGTCCCCGCGCACGACGCGGGACCCGGCGCCCGGCTCTCGCAGACCTTCGACCTCACCTTCGACCCGTCCGTCTTCGACATGTTCTGCGCCTGGGGCTCAGGGGCCACCCTCGTCGTCCCCGACCGCACCGAGCTGATGACCCCGGTCCGCTTCGCCGCCCGGCGCGCGCTCACGCACTGGAACTCCGTACCCTCCCTCGTCTCGCTCGCCCGGCGGCTGCGCCAGCTCCGGCCGGACAGCCTCCCGGCCCTGCGCCGCAGCGTCTTCTGCGGGGAACCGCTGACCCTCCAGCAGGCGGAGGCCTGGCGGCAGGCCGCCCCGCACAGCACCGTGGAGAACGCGTACGGCCCGACGGAACTGACCGTCACCTGCACCGCCCACCACCTGTCGGGGGCGCCCGGCTCCTGGCCGCGGACCTCCAACGGCACCGTCCCGATCGGCCGCCCGTACCCCGGCCTGGAGGCGCTCGTACGGGACGGCGAGCTGTGCCTGCGGGGCCCCCAGCGCTTCCCCGGATACCTGGACCCCGCCGACAACGCCGGCCGCTTCCTCGCCCCGGACGGCACCGACTGGGACCCGGCGACCGCGCTGGGCGACGGGCACTGGTACCGCACCGGCGACCGGGTCACCGCCCTGCCCGACGGCGGCTACCTGCACCAGGGCAGGCTCGACCAGCAGGTCCAGGTGAACGGCTACCGCGTGGAACTCGGCGAGGTCGAGGCGGCCCTGCGCGAACAGGCCGGCGTCACCGAGGCTGCCGTGATCGCCGTCCCGAACGCGGGCGGCGGCACCGAACTCGCCGCCGCCTGCTCCGGTCCGCGGCCCGACCACGCCCCCGCCCTGACGGAAGCCCTGCGCGCCCGCCTGCCCGGCTACATGGTCCCCGCCACCCTCGCCGTGCTCGACGCCCTGCCGCTCAACGCGAACGGAAAGACCGACCGCAGCGCCCTGCGCACCCTCCTGACGGCCGCCTGACGGGAGGACCGGGTCACGGGGGCGGCGGCCGTCACCGGCACAAGGCGGTGTCCACCAGGGCCTGGACGCTGTCGGGGCGGTCCGCGGTGGGGCGCGGCCCCAGGCCGGTCACGGCCACCGCCGCGGCGCGCCCGTCGTCGGTGACGGCGTTGCGGGTGGAGTAGCCGTGGATGCTGCCGCCATGGCCCCACGCCAGCCCGCCGCAGCTCAGCGGCGTACTGGTCACCCCCAGCCCGAAGCGGACGCCGGCCCCCATCCCGCTGTCCTCGGGAACCGCGACGGTGGTGCGCATCTCGGCGAGCTCCGCGGCCCCCAGGAGCCTGCCGCCGACCAGGGCGGAGAAGAAGCGGTTCAGGTCGCCGGGGGTGGAGACCAGCTGTCCGGCGGCCCATCCCCAGGACGGGTCGATCCGCGTGAAGTCCTCCAGGGGACCTCCGGGCCGGGTCGCGTGGTAGCCCCGGGGATGGGCCCCGCGGATGCCCTCCTCGCCGACGCCGGGGAAGTAGGTGTGGCGCAGGCCGATGCGGTCGATGACGCGGTGGGTGATCTGCTCGGCCAGCGGGCGCCCGGTGACCTTCTCGATGAGCAGGCCGGCGAGGACGTAGTTGGTGTTGCTGTACGCCCAGCCGGTCCCGGGAGCGAAGAGGGCCTTGTGCTCCAGCGCCCTGTCGAGCAGGGTGCGCGGCTGGTAGTAGGTGTGCCGCGAGGTCGCGCCGGCGTATTCGTCCATCATGTATTCCGTGTAGTTGGGCAGCCCGCTGGTGTGCTGGAGCAGCCGGCGCACCGTGATCCGGCTGCTGTCGATGCCCTCGCCGCGGACCAGGCCCGGCAGGTACTCCTCGATGGAGGTGTCGAGGCCGACCTTGCCCTCGCCGACGAGCTGGAGCACCACGGTGGCGGTGAACGCCTTGGTGTTGCTCCCCGCCCGCACCCGTCCGTCGACCGGTACCTTCGCCCCGGTCCGCAGGTCCGCGACACCGGCCGTGTAGGTGCGCGTGCGTCCGTCCTGGCCGACGGTCGCCGCGAGGGCGGCGGGATAGCGGTCCTCGCGCACCAGCCGCTCCAGGCCCTGCCGCACCACGTCACCGGAACCGGAACCGGAGCCCTGCGCCGCGGCCGCGGGGAGCGTGCCGCCCACGGCCAGGGCGGCCGCCAGCACCGCCACCACCGCGGTGGTCCGTCGTGATCCGGTCGACGGGAGGACACGGACGGACGAAGGCCGACGGGAACGTTCGGTCATGGATAACCCTCCTCGTGCACCCTGCCGGGCGCTTTGATCATGTGGATGCCCCGAGACTAGGGAGCGGGCCCGGCCCGGCACATCGCCCGCCGGCCCGAGGCCCCCGGTCCTGCCCGCGCCCGCGCCCAGGACCCGCCTCCCAGCCGGCCCTCCTCCCGCAGAGGGACCTCCGCCCACCCCGCGAACCCTGCGCCTGATATGTGATGCTGTGACAATTACGGTGTGGACATGGGGGTTTGATGGATCCGGAGATCACCGCGCTGGCGGCCAGTGCGGGTACGGCCTTGGTCACCGCACTCGCCACGGAGGCCTGGCAGAGCGCGAGCGTGGGGCTGGTCGCGTTGTGGAGGCGTGTCCTTCCGGAGCGGGCCGACGCGGTGGAGGCCGAGCTCGACGCGACGCGCGACGACCTGCTCGACGCGCAGAACGAGGGGGACAAGGAGACCCGGGCCGAGCTGGCGGCGGAATGGCAGGGCCGGATGCGGCGCCTGCTGAGCGCGCACCCCGAGGCCGCTGACGAACTGCGCGCCCTGCTCGTCGATCCGCAGGGGCGGCAGCCCGCCGAGCCCGCGGTCACCCAGCACGCCACCGCCTCGGGGAACAGCCGCGTCTACCAGGCCGGCCGGGACATGCACCTGGGTCCGCGGTGAACGGCCGCACCGAGGGCCGGGCCAGCGGCCAGGGCCGCGTCTACCAGGCCTCCGGGGACCAGCACATCGTCGAGCACCACCACCACGGGCCCTCGTGGTCCGGCCCGGACTCGGTACGCAGCCCCGCCCTGGGCCGCACCCCGCTCGTCCTGCGCGACCGCGTCGAGCTGATGGAGACCCTCCGGGCCTCCGTCGCCCCGGGCGCGGGCGGCCAGGTCCACGTCCTGCACGGACTCGGCGGCTGCGGGAAGACCGCCGTCGCCTGCGCGCTCTTCGCGCAGGCGACCGCGGACGGGGGCCGCGTCGGCCTGTGGGTGAACGCCTCCGACACCACCTCCCTGCGCTCCGGCATGTTGGCCGTGGCCGCCGACCGCGGCGCGACCGACGGGGAGTTGACGGCCGCGCGCAGCGGGCTGCGCGCCGCGGCGGACCTGGTGTGGGACCACCTGGACCGCTCCGACCGGCCCTGGCTGCTGGTCATCGACAACGCCGACGACCCCGCCGTGCTCCGTGACGGCGGCTGGCTGCGCAGCAGTCCGCGCGGCACCGTACTGGTCACGAGCCGCCAGTCCGCCGGCCGTTGGTGGCCCGGAGCGCGACTGCTCCAGGTGGGGGTGCTGCCGCGCGCGGACGCGGCCCAGGTGCTGCGCGACCTCGCTCCCGACGCCGGGACGGCCGAGGAGGCGGAGGAGATCGCCGACCGGCTGGGCCGGCTGCCCCTCGCGCTCACCCTCGCCGGCACCTTCCTGGCGCACCAGGTGATCAGCCCCTGGACGCTGACCGAATACGGGCAGCGCCTGGACATCGACCTGATCGACCAGGGAGCCGTGGGCCTGCCCGGCGACTCGCGCCACCTGGTCAGCAGCACCTGGGAGCTCTCCCTCGACGCCGTCGCCGACCAGGGCCTGCCCGAAGCCCAGACCCTGCTGCGGCTGCTGGCGTGCTGGGCGAGCGACCCGCTCCCGCTGTCCCTGCTGGCCGGCCTCGACCTGGGGGCGGACCTCCCGGCCGGGCGGGTCGAGCCGGCGCTGCGCGGCCTGCTGGACCATTCGCTGACCGAGCTCGTGGCGGGCCCGCCACGCAGCCTGCGGACCCACGGGGTCCTCCTCGACAGCGTGGCCCGCGGCACTCCCGCCGAGCAGCGCGGGCAACTTGCGGTCAAAGCCGCCGAGTTGCTGCTGGCGGCGCTGCCCGCGATTCCCGAACGCGGCATCGAGGCAGCCCCGTTCCGGCCGCTGGCCCCGCACGTGCTGGCCTTGCTCCGACGGGTGTCGGCAGGCGAGGGCGTGGACCCGGCGGTCGTGGAGTCGGCCGCGGAGTGCGCCCTGCGGCTCGCCGTCAACCTGCACCGGTCGGGGGATTCCGCTTCCGCGCTGGCGGTCGGGGAACAGGCCGTGGACCTCGCGCGGGCGCGGCTGGGCGACGACCACCCGCTGGTCGTGCGGCTGCGCCAGCGCGTGGCGCGGACCCTGCGCAGGCTCGGCCGCTACGCGGAAGCCGAGACGCTCGCGCGGCGGACCCTCGCCGACTGCGAGCGGCTGTTCGGCCCGAAGGACCCGGACACCCTCGAGAGCTGCGTGATCCTGGCGCTCGTCCTCTGGACGGACGGCCGGGAAGCCGAGGGCGCGGCCCTGATGCGGCGGGCCGTCGACGGTCGGATCGAGGTCCTGGGACCGCTGCACCCCGTGACCCTGAGGGCCCGCTACATCATCCTGGAGCTGCTGCGCGGGCCGGAGCTCGCCCGCGAGATCGAGGGGGCGCCGGCCTTGGTCCGCGCGTGCGCGGACACCATGGGGCCGGACCACACGATCACCATGGGGGCGGAGCTCAACCACGCGAACGCCCTGTTCTACGCGGGCCGGGCCGCCGAGGCGCTTCCCCTCGCCCGTCGGGCGTTCGAGGCGGCGCAGCGGCGGTACGGGCCGCACTACCAGATCACCCTGGCCTCCCGGTCCCTCCTCGCGCTGACCCTCGCGGCCGTCGGCGGATTCCCGGAGGCGATCGCGCACATGGAAGCGGTCGTGGAGCAGCGCAGCCGCATCCTCGGACCGGATCACCCCTGGACCGGGGACTCGGTGGCGAACCTGGCGGCGTTCCGGTCCGGCGTGCCCTCCGCCCGCTGACGCCTCCCCGCTCCCGGCCGTCTGCGGGCGGGGGCGGGGAGGCGCCGGCCGGGGCGGCGAAGGGCCGGCTACGGGGCCGTCGGGGGGCGCAGCCGCCGCCAGTACCCGGCGAGGTCGTCGACGGCCGTGGTGACCGAGTCGAGGGCCATCGTGGTGCGGGACTCCCTGCCGTAGCGCTCCCAGCGCGGCATCGGGTGCCGGTTGGGATCCCCGGTGCGGATGAAGGAGATCCAGGACGCGTGCAGGGTGGCCGCCAGGCCGTCGCGGACCCCGGGGCGCAGCCCGGCGAGGAACGGCGCCTGCGACCACTTGTCGAAGTTGTGGAACACGAAGGGCAGTTCCAGGCAGTGGGCCGCCGCCAGCCGGCCGTCGTGCGCGGGTGTGGGCAGGTTGAACTGGTAGGCGTGGACCGGACGGCCGCGGGCCGCCCGCCGCTCGGCAAGGGCCAGTGCGGGCATGCGGAACAGGTCGTCGCCGATCAGGTCCATGAGCACGTCCGCCGGGCGGGCACCCGGCCGCGCCTCCTCGTACGCGGTGTACGCCTCGGCCGCCCGGTTCCCGAAGGTGTCCCGGGCCCGCGCGAGCACCTGGTCCTTGGTCGCCGCGGCGTACGGATCGCTGAGCGCGAAGGCGAAGTTGGCCTCCTCGCGGGTCCAGCCGATCAGGACGTCGATGTCCGCCCCGGCGCCGCTCAGGAGCAGGTCGGCCGGGTGCCGGTCGAGGGTGGCCCCGTCGAGCACCGGCAGGAACGGGGTGGACCAGTAGCCCCACTTGGCCGTGCGCCCGAACATCTCGAAGGTCGCGGCGATCAGGCGGGGCCACGGCACGGCCCGCAGTTCGGCCACGTCCTTGGCCCCCAGGATGTCCAGGAAGGCGGCGGTGCGCTGAAGGGACTCGGCGCGGCTGGGGATCTGCAGCCCGAGCGGCGGGCTCTGCAGGATGGCGCGCCGGAACAGCGGGCGGCCCTTGGGGCGGGCGCCGGCCAGTGCCGCGACCGACAGGGCGCCGCCGGACTGCCCGGCGACGGTGATCTGGTCGGGGTCCCCGCCGAACGCGGCGATGTTGTCGCGTACCCACCGCAGTGCGGCGAGCTGGTCGGTGAGCCAGAAGTTCCCGTGGGCGCCGTCCTCGCCGAAGTAGAGGTAGCCCAAAGGCCCGAGCCGGTAGTTGAGGGTCACGACGACGAGGTCGCCGTCACGTGCGAAGGTCTCGCCCGAGTACTGGGGCATCGAACCGGAGCCGGAGATGAAGCCGCCGCCGTGGATCCAGACCATGACCGGGCGCTTGGCGCTGTCCGTCCCCGGGGTCCAGACGTTGAGCGTGAGGCAGTCCTCGTCGAAGGGGGGCGAGCCGTGCGTTCCCAGGACCTGGTCGCCGCCCTCCCGGTAGGGCTGCGGCGCGCTGGGGCCGAAGGCCGTCGCCTCGCGCGTGCCCTGCCAGCCGGGATGGGGCTGCGCCGGCCGCCACCGGAGGGCGCCGACCGGCGGGGCCGCGTAGGGGACGCCCTTGAACACGGCGAGGCCTCCCTCAATGCCGCCGCGCAGCCGGCCCGAGGGCAGCTCGACGACGGGCGAGGACGCGTCCGGCCGCGGGGCGGCCTGTGCCACGCGGCCGTCCGGCAGGCCGGACAGCAGTGCGCCGCCGGCCAGCACCCCGCTGCTGCGCAGGACCGTGCGCCGCGATGGATCGTCGGTCATGGTGCTTCACTCCCTGACTGATCATGAGCCCGTCGCCGAATCGGCATTGCGTTATTTTGACGACGGCAAGTGTTACGCCATGCGTGAGGGCGGGGTCAAGAGGCGGGTCGCGGGTTCGATCCGTGATATCGAGGAGTATTGACGGGCGTCGCCATAGCGCGATAGACACGTGTCACTTCCGATGCCGCCCGCCACGGCAGGGCGGCTGACAACGTACGGAGTCCCCATGGCACGTCGGATTCGTCCCGCTGCTCTGATCGCCGTCACCACGGCCCTCTCGCTGGCCACCGCATGCGGTGGAGCCAGCCTCGGGACCGGCGACGGCGACCAGCAGAACGGGCCCGTGAAGATCGGTCTCCTCCTCCCGCAGTCCGGGATCTACAAGGCGCTCGGCGACGACATGAAGCAGGGCTTCGAGCTCTACGTCGAGCAGCACGGCGGCAAGCTCGGCGGACGCGAGGTGGAGATCGTGGTCGCGGACGAGGGGGAGACCGCGGACTCCGGAAAGGCGGCCGCCGAGAAGCTGGTCAAGCAGGACCGGGTGCTGGCGGTGAGCGGAGTCGTCAGCTCGGCCACCATCAACGGGGTCAAGGACCTGTTCGAGACGAGCAGGATCCCGCTCGTCGGCTCCAACGCCTCGCCGACGACCCTGACCGGAACCTCCTACGTCTGGCGCACCTCGTACGTCAACGACGAGCCGGGCAAGGCGCTGGGCAGGCACGTGGCCGAGCAGGCCGGCGGGCCGGTCTTCCTGATCGCCGCGGGCTACCAGGCGGGCAAGGACGAGATCGAGGGGTTCAAGTCCACCTTCCTCCCCGCCGGCGGCACGATCGCGGGCGAGGAGGTCTACACGCCCTTCCCCGCCACGAAGAACTTCCAGCCCTACCTCGCCCAGATCGAGAAGTCCGGCGCGAAGGCGGTCTTCTGCTTCTACGCGGGCGGCGCGGCCGTCGACTTCGTCAAGCAGTACCGGGACTTCGGACTGGCCGGCAAGATCCCGCTCTACGCACCGGGCTTCCTCACCGAGGGCGGCGTGCTCAAGGGGCAGGGCGACGCCGCCGCCGGCATCCTGACCTCGCTCAACTACAGCGCCGACCTGGACAACGCGGCGAACAAGCAGTTCGCGCCGGCCTACACCACCGCCTACGGGGCCGCCCCGACCACCTACGCGATGGCCTCATGGGACGCGGCGCAGGTGCTCGACAAGGCGATCGGCGCGGCCGGGGCCTCCGGCGGCAAGGTGACCTCCGAATCGGTCAACGCGGCCATCTCCACCGTGGGCGACATCGACAGCCCGCGCGGCACCTGGCGCTTCAACAGCGGCGGCACCCCCGTCCAGCCCTGGTACCTGCGCGAGGTCAAGCAGGGGGCCAATACGGTCCGTTCCGAGCTCGTCCGGCTGGGCGGCTGAGATGTCCGGATGGTTGGACGGCAACTTCGTCAGCGTCGTCGACGGGGTCGCCTTCGGTCTGCTGCTGTTCACGATCGCCGTCGGCCTCTCCCTGGTCTTCGGCATGATGGACGTGCTCAACCTGGCCCACGGCACGCTCTACCTCGCCGGGGCCTACGTCGCCTACGCCCTGTCCGACGGGACCCTGCCGGGCCTGCTCCTCGCCCTGCTGGCCGGCGCCCTGGTGGGCACCATGGGCGGGGCGGCCCTGACCTTCCTCACCCAGCCGCTCGCCCGGCGCGGACACCTGGACCAGGCCGTGCTGACGCTCGGCATCACCTTCATCGTCGCCGATCTCCTCGCGGCGGCCTTCGGCGGCGACGTCCTGCCCACCGACCCGCCCACGGCCCTGCGCGGGACCGTGGACCTCCTCGGCCACGCGTACCCGGTCTACCGGCTCGTGTTCATCGCCGTCGCGGCCGGCCTCGCACTCACCGTGTACCTCGTCTTCGAACGCAGCTCGCTCGGCGCGCTGGTACGGGCCACCGTCGCGGACCGGGACATGGTCCGGGCGCTCGGCGTCGACATCCGCAAGGTGCTCTACGGGGTCTTCGCGTCCGGCGCGGCCCTGGCGGCGGTCGGCGGCGTCCTCGGGGCCCCGATCCTGGGCCCCGGGCCCGGCGTCGACGAGACCGTGCTCGTCCTCTCGCTCGTCGTCGTGGTCGTCGGCGGCCTCGGCTCGGTGCGCGGCGCGCTCGCCGGAGCCCTGCTCATCGGCCAGGTCCAGACGCTGGGGGTGGCGCTGCTCCCGCAGTACGCGCCCTTCCTCCTCTTCGGCACCATGCTGGCCGTGCTCGTGGTCCGCCCGGGCGGCCTGGTCCCGTCGGCGGTGCGCGGATGAGCCCGTCCGGACACGCCCGACCCGCCGGGTCGGCCCGGCCCGGCCGCCAACCCGCCGCTCGGCGGCTGTCGGCGGCCGTCGTGGTCGCCGGGCTCGCGCTCGCCCCCTTCGTCCTCGGCCCGTACGCCGTCGGCACCCTGTCGCGGATCCTGGTCTTCGCCCTGCTCGCCATGAGCGTGAACCTGCTCACCGGCCTGACCGGCCTGCCCACCCTCGGGCAGTCCGCGTACTTCGGCGTCGGCGCCTACACGGCGGCGATCACGGCGACGCGGCTCACCGACGTCGGGATACTCCAACTCCTCATCGCCGCCGCGGTCTCCGCCCTGGTGGCCGTGCCGACCGGATGGCTGGCCGTCAGGGCCCGGGGCGTCGTCTTCCTGATGCTGACCCTGGCCGTCGGCGAGATCGTCTACAGCGCCGCGGTCAACTGGAAGGCGCTCACCAACGGCACCGACGGGGTGTCCGGCATCCCGCCCGTCGTACCGCTGCCCGGCATGCCCGCGCTGGAACTCGACGGACTGGTCTACTTCTACGTCCTGGCCGTGTTCCTGCTGCTCTTCGCGGCCGTCGCCCGGCTGGGATCGACCCCCTTCGCCCTCGCCCTGCGCGGGATCCGCGACAACGAGCCCCGGATGAGGGCGATCGGGTACCCCACCCGGCGCTACGCCCTGACCGTGTACTGCGGCGCCGGGGCGCTGGCCGGCGCGGCCGGATCCCTGTGGGTCTCGGTGCAGCGGTTCGTCTCGCCCGGCGACGCCGGCTTCGAGATCGCCGCCCTGGCGCTGCTGGCCGTCGTCATCGGCGGCTCCGGCTCGATGCGGGGGGCGTGCGCGGGGGCCGCGCTCGTCTGGCTCACCCGCGACTACCTGGGCAACCTCGAAGCGGTCGCCGGGCGGGGGCCGCTGCTGCTCGGAGTGCTCTTCGTCGTCGCCGTCTACACCCTGCCCCGCGGACTGGCCGGCCTACGGCTCCCGCCCCAGCTGACCCGGAAGAGGACGGCATGAGCGCACCCCACCTACTGGAACTGCGCGAGGTGTCACGGCGGTTCGGATCCTTCAAGGCCGTGGACGAGGTCTGCCTCACCGTACGGGCGGGCGCGCGGCACGCGATCATCGGTCCGAACGGCGCGGGCAAGTCCACCCTCTTCGGCCTCGTCTCCGGGACGCTGGCGGCCACCTCCGGATCCGTTTTCGTCGACGGGAAGGACGTCACCCGGCTGCCCGTGGACCGGCGGGTCGGGCTCGGTGTCGCCGCGACCTTCCAGCACTCCAGCCTCTTCCTGCGCGAGACGGTGCTGGAGAACGTGCTGCTCGCCGTGTTGCGCCGGACCGGCGCCGGACTCGGCGGCTGGCGCAAGGTGAGCGCCCGGACCGCGGCGGTCGAGCAGGCGCGGACGCTGCTCGAACGGGTGGGCCTGCCCGCCCGGCACGAGGCCGCGGCGGCCGCGCTCTCGCACGGAGAGCGCCGTCAGCTGGAGGTCGCCGTGGCGCTGGCCACCGAACCCCGGCTGCTGCTGATGGACGAACCGGCCGCCGGGATGTCCCCGGCGGAGACGGCGCGCCTGACCGAACTGGTCGCCGCACTGCCCGGCGAGGTGACCGTGCTCCTGGTCGAACACGACCTCGACATGGTCTTCGAGCTCGCCGACACGGTGACGGTCATGCACCTCGGCAGACATCTGAAGACGGGCACCCCGGACGAGGTGAAGGCGTCCGCCGAAGTCCAGAGCGCCTACCTGGGCAGTGTGGAGGCCGTCTCGTGAAGCCCTTCCTCAGCATCCGGGGCCTGCGCTCCGGCTACGCCGGGGGCACCGTACTCGGCGGCGTCGACCTCGACCTCGACGCGGGCGGCATCATCGCCGTCCTCGGGCGCAACGGCGTCGGGAAGACCACCCTCATGTCGACCGTCATGGGATTCGTCCGGCCCTACGAGGGCGCCGTCACCCTCGACGGCCGGGAGCTCGCCGGGGCCCGCGTCGACGTGATCGCCCGGGCGGGCGTGGGCATAGTCCCCCAGGGGCGCCGGGTGTTCGCGCCCCTGACGGTGGACGAGCACCTGGCCATCGCCTCCCGCCGCTCCGCGCACGGGCCCTGGACCCGGGCCCGCGTCCTCGACCTGCTGCCGAGGCTGGGGGAGCGGCTCGGGCACCGGGGCGACGAGCTGTCCGGCGGGGAGCAGCAGATGCTCGCGATCGGGCGGGCCCTGCTGGGCCATCCGCGTCTGCTGCTGCTCGACGAGCCGTCCGACGGCCTCGCTCCCGCGATCGTCTCCCAGGTGGGAGAGGTCATCCGCGAGGTGAGCGCCCAGGGGATGTCCGTGGTCCTCGTCGAGCAGAACCTGGGGCTCGCCCTGTCCGTGGCCCGGGACGTCGCCGTCATGCACAAGGGCCGCATCGTCCACCGGGCCGCCTGCGAGGAGTTCCGCTCCCGGCCCGAGGACCGGCGGCGCCTGCTGGGGGTCGACTGACACCCGGCGGGCGGGGGAGCGGGACGAGGGCCCGCTCCCCCGGAACCACTTCGGCTACGGCCCCGCCGCGCCGACCCTGCCAAACATCTGGACACTCGCTCGAATGGTCCGCCGCGGCGCGCCGCGGGGGGCTTACGATCGCGACCGGCGGTCCCGTCCCGCGACCGCTGCCCGCCCCGCACCCGTGGAGGTCAACCGTGTTCCGGACGGCCCAAGGACACCGCACCCACCGCAGCAGCCACCGCGTCCGCTCGGCGGCCTGCGCCGCCGTCGCCGCGGGAACGTTCCTCGTGGCGGGCTGTTCCTCCGGAGACGACGGTCCGGCGGAGGCGGCCGGAGGCGTGCCCGTCGTCGCGAAGGGCAAGCTGACCACCTGCACCCATCTGCCCTACCCGCCCTTCCAGTTCGAGCAGAGCGGCAAGGTGGTCGGCTTCGACGTCGCGCTGGTCGACCTGGTCGCGAAGAACCTCCAGGTCGAACAGAAGATCCTCGACACCCCGTTCGAGAACTTCAAGACCGGCGCCTTCCTCAACTCCGGCCAGTGCGACCTCGCCGCGGCCGGTATGACGATCACCGACGAGCGCAAGAAGAACGTCGACTTCTCCGTCCCCTACTTCGACGCCACCCAGGCGCTCCTCGCGACGAAGAAGAGCGGCGTCAATTCGCTCGCCGACGTCAAGGCGAAGGGGAAGAAGCTGGGCGCGCAGGCCGAGACCACCGGCGAGAGCTACGCCAAGGCCCAGGGCTTCAACCCGGTCGCCTTCGAGAGCTCGGACGCCGTCCTCAACGGCCTGCGCACGGGCCAGGTCGACGCCGTCGTCATCGACTACCCCGTCGTGCAGGGCTGGCTCAAGGACAAGGCGAACACCGACGAGTTCGTCCTCGGCCAGAACATCGAGACCGGTGAGCAGTACGGCTTCTCCGTGAAGAAGGGCAACACCGCCCTCCTCGCCGCGATCGACAAGGCGATCACGGACGCCAAGGCGGACGGCACCTACAAGAAGATCTACGAGCAGTGGATCGGCCCGCTGCCCCAGGCCGCCTCGTGACCTCTCGCCTGACCCGGCGCCAGCGGCGCCGGGTCTGGCAGGGCGTCCAGTACGCGATCTTCGTCAGCGCGGTGGTCGTGATCGCCGTGCTGGCCGACTGGGACCGGCTGCAGAACCAGTTCGCGCAGACGGACCTGGCCGTCCGGCTCTTCCCCAACATCATCACCATCGCCCTGCGCAACACCGTGGTGTACACGCTGTCCGGGTTCGTCTTCGGGCTGGTCCTCGGCCTCGTCATCGCCATGATGAGGCTCTCCTCGGTGACCCCCTACCGGTGGGTCGCCGGCGTGTACATCGAGCTCTTCCGGGGCCTGCCCGCCCTGCTGATCTTCATCTTCGTGGGCGTGGCCGTGCCCCTGGCCTTCCCCGGCACCGAGATCCCCGGCGGCACCTACGGGAAGGTCGCCCTCGGCCTGGGCCTGGTCGCCGCCGCGTACATGGCCGAGACCATCCGGGCCGGCATCCAGGCGGTGCCCAAGGGGCAGATGGAGGCGGCCCGCTCGCTGGGCTTCTCGCACGCCCGGGCCATGGTGACGATCATCATTCCGCAGGCCTTCCGTATCGTCATCCCGCCGCTCACCAACGAGCTGGTCCTGCTGTTCAAGGACTCCTCCCTGGTGCTGTTCCTGGGCGTGACACTGGAGGAGCGGGAACTGACGAAGTTCGGCCGCGACCTCGCGAGCGAGACCGCCAACTCCACCCCGATCCTGGTCGCCGGCCTGTGCTACCTCCTGGTGACCGTGCCGCTGAGCATCGTCGTGCGCCGCCTCGAGGCCCGCGCGGACAAGGCCACGTGAGGACGGGACGGACGAGATGAGAACCACGAGGGGAACGGTGCCCACCATGACCACGGACCGCCCGGAGATCGAGATCCGGGGCCTGCACAAGTCCTTCGGCGACAACCACGTCCTGCGCGGCATCGACCTCGACATCGCCCGCGGCGAGGTGGTGTGCGTCATCGGGCCGTCCGGCTCCGGCAAGTCCACGCTCCTGCGCTGCGTGAACCTCCTGGAGGAGCCGAACCAGGGCCAGGTCTTCGTCGGCGGCACCGAGGTCACCGACCTCGACGTCGACATCGACGCCGTGCGCCGCCGCATCGGCATGGTCTTCCAGCAGTTCAACCTCTTCCCGCACGTGAGCGTCACCGAGAACCTCACGCTGCCGCAGCGCCGGGTGCTCGGCACGGACAAGGCGCGGGCCGCCGCCGTCGCCCGGGAGAACCTCGAGCGCGTCGGCCTCTCCGACAAGGCGGACGCCTTCCCGGCGCAGCTCTCCGGCGGCCAGCAGCAGCGGGTGGCGATCGCCCGGGCCCTGTCGATGGGTCCGGAGGTGATGCTCTTCGACGAGCCGACCTCGGCGCTCGACCCGGAACTGGTCGGCGAAGTCCTGTCGGTGATGAGGGTGCTGGCCGGCGAGGGCATGACGATGATGGTCGTCACCCACGAGATGACCTTCGCCCGCGAGGTCGCGGACCGCGTCGTGTTCATGGACGGCGGGGTGATCGTCGAGCAGGGGCCCGCCTCCCAGGTGATCGCCCGTCCGCAGCACGAACGGACCCGGAACTTCCTCAACCGGATCCTGGACCCGGCAGCGGCCTCGCCACCCGGCGGCCACGACGGCCCCGAGGACGGCAAACCGGCTGGTGGGGGGCACGGTGCATGAGGTCCGCACCGCCGCCGGCGTTCATGCTTTTATCCGGTCGCAATTCGCAGGTGTAGGCGTGGGGACAGCGGGGGAGAAGTGGCTCAGGCACCCGTGAGCGGGCGCCGCGGGGGCCCGGACCCGGGCCACCTGCTGAATTGAGCAGAGGGATGAGTATGGCCAGCGGCACCGTGAAGTGGTTCAACTCCGAGAAGGGCTTCGGCTTCATCGCCCAGGACGGAGGCGGACCGGATGTTTTCGCCCATTACTCCAACATCTCCGGCAACGGGTACCGCGAGCTGATCGAGGGCGAGACGGTGTCGTTCGACGTCACGCAGGGCCAGAAGGGCCCGCAGGCGGAGAACATCGTCCGCGGCTGACCACCCGACCCGGCTTTTCCGGCGGCGCCCGCACCCCGTGCGGGCGCCGCCGGCATTAATACGCGCCCTC
>NZ_JBEZLV010000067.1:0-18599 GCF_040652335.1 Streptomyces sp. NPDC048270 | reverse complement strand
TCCATCAGGGCGTCGAGGCCGCCGGCCATGATCTTCCAGTCGACCGGGTTGACCGAGGCGTACTTCACTCGGACGAGGACCTCGCCGGGGCCGACCTTGGGGACCGGCAGCCGGGTCTCCCCCAGCACCTCCGTTCCGCCGTACGTCTCGTACGCCATCCCACGCATGGTGTTGTCCTGCGGCATGTACCCGACCTCTCCGTGAGCTGCTGGACCCTTCCTGGGGCCCATCCCACCACGCACACCGCGCCCGGCCCGAGAAGCGGGGCGGGCGCGGGACGGGAAGCCTCGGCGGCGGGTGCGTCAGTGCGCGGCGCGGTGCGCGGCGATGATCTCGGCGTAGCGTCGGCCGCTCGACTTCACCGTGCGGCGCTGGGTGGCGTAGTCCACGTGGACCAGGCCGAAGCGCTTGTCGTAGCCGTAGGCCCATTCGAAGTTGTCCAGCAGGGACCAGGCGTAGTAGCCGGCGACCGGTGCGCCGCGGCGGGCCGCGCGGGCGCAGGCCGCCAGGTGGGAGGTGAGGTAGGCGGCCCGTTCGGGGTCGTGGACGCGGCCGTCGGGGGCGACGGTGTCGGGGTACGAGGAGCCGTTCTCGGTGATGTGGATGCGCTGGTCCCCGTACTCCTCGTGCAGGCGCATGATCAGCGTTTCCAGGCCGTCGGCGTCGACCTCCCAGTCCATTCCGGTGCGCGGGACGCCGGGCCGGTCGACCTGGCGGGCGAAGGGCGCGGGGCCGGCCGGGTCGGCGGTGACGACCTGCGGGAAGTAGTAGTTGAGGCCGATCCAGTCGAGGGGGGCGGCGATGGTGGCGAGGTCTCCGGGGCGTTCGGGGAGGTCGACCCCGTAGACCTCGCGCATGTCGGCGGGGAAGCCGCGGCCGTGGACGGGGTCGAGCCACCAGCGGTTGACGTGGCCGTCCATGCGGCGGGCGGCGGCCCGGTCGGCGTCGCTGCCGGTGGCGGGCTCGACGGTGGAGAGGTTGTTGACGATGCCGAGGCGGGCGGCGGGCCGGGCGGCGCGGACGGCCTGGGCGGCGAGGCCGTGGCCGAGCAGCAGGTGGTAGGAGGCGCGGACGGCGGCGGTGAGGTCGGTCCAGCCGGGGGCCATCCGGCCCTCGAGGTGGCCGATCCAGGCCGAGCACAGCGGCTCGTTCAGGGTGGCCCACTGGGTGACGCGGTCGCCGAGGCGCTCGGCCACGAGTCCGGCGTACGCGGCGAAGTGCTCGGCGGTGGCGCGCTCGGGCCAGCCGCCCCGGTCCTGGAGGGCCTGGGGCAGGTCCCAGTGGTAGAGGGTGACGTTGGGCTCGATGCCGGCCGCGAGCAGTCCGTCGGTCAGCCGGTCGTAGAAGTCGAGGCCCTTGGCGTTGGCGGGCCCGTCGCCGCCCGGTACGACGCGCGGCCAGGCGACCGAGAGCCGGTAGGCGTTGGTGCCGAGCTCCCGCATCAGGGCGATGTCGTCCGGCCAGCGGTGGTAGTGGTCGCAGGCCGTGTCGCCGGTGTGGCCGCCGTCCACGGCGCCGGGGACGCGGCTGAAGGTGTCCCAGATGGAGGGGGCGCGGCCGTCCTCGCCGGCAGCGCCCTCGATCTGGTAGGCGGAGGTGGCGGTGCCCCAGGCGAAGTCGGCGGGCAGCGCGTCGAGGTCGACGGCGCGCTCGGCGGGCTGGGCCCCGGTGACGGGAAGGCTTTCGGAAAGGGTCATTTGACGGCTCCTGCCGTGAGTCCGGCCACCAGGTACTTCTGCAGCAGCAGGAATCCGGCGACGACGGGGATGCTGACGACGAGCGAGGCGGCCATGATCTGGTTCCAGTACACGTCGTTCTGCGTGGAGTAGCCCTGCAGTCCGACGGCGAGGGTGCGGGTGGTGTCGTTCGTCATGACGGAGGCGAAGAGCACCTCGCCCCAGGCGGTCATGAAGGCGTACACGGCGACGGCGACGATGCCGGGGACGGCTGCCGGGATCACGACCCGGAACAGTGCGCCGAGCGGGCCGCAGCCGTCGACGGTGGCCGCCTCGTCGAGGTCGCGGGGCACCGAGTCGAAGTACCCGATGAGCATCCAGATGGAGAAGGGGAGGGAGAAGGTGAGGTAGGTGAGGATGAGCCCGCCGCGGGACCCGTACAGCGCGACGCCGGTGCTGTTGCCGATGTTCACGAAGATCAGGAACAGCGGCAGCAGGAAGAGGATCCCGGGGAACATCTGGGTGGAGAGCACGGTGACCGTGAAGAGGCGCTTGCCGCGGAAGCGGTAGCGGCTGACGGCGTACGCGGCGAACACGGCGATGACCACGGAGCAGACGGTGGCGGCGCCGGCCACGATCAGGGAGTTCACGAAGTACTTGGCGAGCGGCACGGTGTGCCAGATGTCGATGTAGGGGCGGATGGTGAGCCCGCTGGGGATCCAGCGGAACTCCCCCGCCACGTCCTTGAGGGGCTTGAGGGAGCTGGTGACCATCACGTAGACGGGCAGCAGCACGAAGCCGGTGAGCAGGGTGAGGAAGACGGCCCGGATCACCCGGAAGGAGCGGGGCGGGTCGAGCGGGCTGCGGACCCGGGGGCTAGCGGGCATCGGCGTCCCTCCGGCCGCGGGTGGTCAGGAGCAGGTAGCCGGCGGTGACCAGCAGGAGGAAGAGCAGCAGGAGGACGGACATGGCCGATCCGGTGCCGAAGTTCCAGGTGACGAAGCTCGACTGGTAGATGTGGATGGAGATCAGGTCCGCGGCTTCGGGGGCGGACTTGCCGAACAGCACGAACGGCGTGTTGAAGTCGTTGAAGGTCCACAGGAACAGCACCAGGATCAGCACCTGGTTGACCGCGCCGACCGAGGGCAGCGTGATCCGGCGGATCTGCTGCCAGATGCCCGCCCCGTCCAGCGCGGCCGCCTCGTACAGGTCCTTGGGGATGTTCTGCAGGGCTGCCATCACGATGAGGAAGGCGAAGGGCCAGCCCTTCCACACGGACACGGTCAGCAGCGCCCAGAAGCTGTTGTCGCCCAGCAGCCAGAAGGTGTGCTCGGCGCCGCCGAGGCCGAGCTGGTCGTGCAGGACGTGGTTCACCAGGCCGTTGTCCCGCTGGAACATGAACGCCCAGGTGATGACGGCCGCGTAGACGGGCAGCGCGTACGGGACGAGGAACAGGGCCCGCAGGATGCCGCGGCCGCGGAAGGTCTCCTGCATGAACACGGCGGCGGCTGTGCCGAGCAGCCAGCACAGGCCGACGGAGAGCAGGGTGAACAGGCAGGTGGTGAGGAAGGAGCCGAGGAGGGCCTCGCCGACGGGCCGGTTGACGTCGACGGCGAGTGCGTAGTTGTCGAAGCCCGTCCAGGGGGCGCCGGACCAGTCCCGGATGAAGAACTGGGTGAGCTCGCGGAAGCTCATCATGATGCCCATCGCCATCGGGACGAGGTGGATGAGCAGTTCGAGGAGCAGGGCGGGCAGCAGGAGCAGGTAGGGCAGGGCGCCGCGGCGCAGGCGGCCGGGGCGCGGCGGGCGGCCGGGGCGGCGCACGCGGGCCGCCGTACCGCGCTGCCGCCGCCCCGTCGCGGTGTCGGGTGGGAGCGTGGCGGGTGCGGAAGTCATCGGGCGCGGCTCAGTTCGACATCTGCTGCTGGGCCTTGGTGAGCCTTGCCTTGACCGAATCGGTGGTCACGGGACGGCCGGCCGCGGCGTCGGCGAAGAGCTCCTTGACCGCGGTGCCGACGGCGGTCTCGAACTGGGACTCCTCGGGGACCTGCGGGAGCGGGGCGGCGCTGGTGGCGAGGGTGTTGCGCAGGACGGTGAGGTCCTCGGTGGCGAAGGCGGGGTCGGTCTGGGCGGACTTGACCGGCGGGATGGAGCCGTAGGTCCTGTTGAGCAGCTTCTGCTCCTCGTCGCTGGTCATGAACTTGACGAACTTCAGGGCGCCGTCGATGTTGTCGGTGTTCTTGAAGACGGCCATGTTGATGCCGGCGACCATGGAGTTGGTGTTCTTCCCCGCGCCGGGGGTGCCGCCGGCCGGGACGGGGGCGGGGGCGACGCCCCAGTCGCCCTCCTTCATTCCGTGCGCCTTGAAGCTGCTCGCCGCGTTCTGCCACAGGACCATGGCGGTCTTGCCGTTGGCGAAGTCCTGGAGGGACTGGTTCTTGTCGTACTCGGCGTTCCCCGGCGAGATGACCTTGTCCTTGGCCATCAGGTCGACGTACTGCTTGACCGCCTCGACGTTGGCGGGGGTGTCGAAGGTGGGCTTGCCGGCGGCGTCGAAGAACTCGGCGCCGTGCTGCTTGGAGAGGACGAAGGCCTGGTGGATGTTGTTGGAGAGGTTCGAACCCTCGGCGCCCAGCGCCCACTTGCCGTCCTTGGACAGCCGCTGGCCGATGGCGACGAGTTCGTCCCAGGTGGCCGGGGGCTTCTCGATGCCCGCCTCCTGGAACATCTTCTTGTTGTAGTAGAGCGCGTAGGACATCGAGTAGAGCGGGACGGCGGCCGGGTCCTTGCCCACGGCCCCGGCCGAGCCGATGGCGGACTCGACGAAGCGGTCCTTGCCGCCGATCGCCTCGAAGTTCTTCGCGTCCCAAGGGAGTAGGGCGCCGGTGGCCTGGAGCGAGGAGGACCAGGTGTTGCCGATGTTGAGGACGTCCGGGCCCTGTCCGGAGGCGGTGGCGGCGAGGATCCGGTTGAGCAGGTCGGACCAGGGGACGACCTCGAGCTTGACCTTGATGCCGGTCTGCTGCTCGAACTTCTTCAGCTCGGGGCCGAGCGTCGCCTGGTCCGCCGCGATGTCGGGCCCCTGGTTGGAGGCCCAGTACGTGAGCTCCTTGGGGGCCGTGTTGGTACCGCCTCCGGTGTCCGCGGATCCGCCGCCGCAGGCGGTGGCGGCGGTGGCGAGGAGGGAGACTGCGACAGCGGCGGCGGCAGCGGCTCTGGTTCTGCGCATGGCGGCTCGGTCCCTTTCGGCGGGGTCGGGGGGAAGGCCGGCGTGGAGTGCTCCGTCCAGGCCTTAATTTAGGACGTGAGTTAAGCCTCGTGAAAGGGTCGCGTCAAGGGGTCGCGCAAGGGTATGTTGCGAGCGATGTCACTGCGGAAGGGGCCGGATGACCACGGGGCGTAGCGGGCGAACGGTGCGGGACCTGCGGCGGGGAAACCGGAGCGCCGTCCTCCAACGGCTGTACTTCGGCGGCCCGATGAGCCGCCAGGAACTGGGGCCCGCCACCGGGCTGAGTTCGGGATCCGTCAGCAACGTCGTCGGCGAGCTCGTCGCGGACGGACTACTGGAGGAGGCCGGCATCGTCGACTCCGACGGCGGACGGCCCCGCACCCTGCTGCGGGTGTCGCCCGGCAGCGCCCACATGATCGGCGTCGACGTCGGCGAAACCCGGGTACGCGTCGAGCTGTTCGACCTCACCCTCACCGAACTGGCGCGCACGGAGATGCCGTTGCTGCCGCGCGGCTGCTACGACGTCGCGCCCATCGTCGACCACATCCGGCACGGCATCGAGACCGTGCTCGCCGAGGCCGGGGTCGGGACCGAGCGGCTGCTGGGCGTGGGCGTCGGGGTGCCGGGCATCGTGGACCGCGACGCGCCGGACGGGACCGTGGTGCACGGCCAGACCATCGGCTGGGACGCGGTCCCGCTGGAGCAGCTGCTGCGCGCCACCGGAGCTCTGCCGGAGGAGGTCCCGTACATCATCGACAACGGCGCGCGGACCCTCGGCCAGGCGGAGATGTGGTTCGGGGCGGGCCGTGGGGCCCGGGAGGCGGTCGTCGTGCTCTTCGGCTCGGGCGTCGGCGCGAGCCTGATCACCGACGGCTCGCCGGACGGCGGGACCACGGAGGGCACCCCGCTGGAGTGGGGCCACCTGACGGTCTCCGTGCGCGGGCGGCGCTGCCGGTGCGGGGCGCTGGGCTGCCTGGAGGCGTACACGGGCGCCGAGGCCCTGCTGGCGCGCTGGGCGGAGCGGGGCGGCGCGGCCGGCGGCCGGCCGGTGGACTCCGTGGACGAGGAGGAGGCCCTGTCCGCCCTGCTGGCCGCGGCGGGTACGGGGGACCCGGTGGCGCGGGAAGTCCTGGAGGAGACCGCGGAGTACCTGGGCGCGGGCCTGTCCGACCTGATCAACCTGTTCCAGCCGGAGCGCATCCTGATCGGCGGCTGGGCCGGCCTGATGCTGGGCCCCCACATCCTCCCGTCCGTACGGGGGCACGCGACGCGGTACGCCCTGCGGCACCCGGCCGACCGGGTCACCGTCGGCCTGGGCTCCCTGGGACCCGACGCGGTCACGGTCGGCGCGGCGACCCTCCCCCTGGCCGCCTTCTTCGCGACGGGCGGCCGCCGCACGGCTCCCGGCCCCCCGGCCGAACCCCCGGGCTGGCGCACGGCCCTGGAGGTGCGCGGCGCGGGCCTCTGAGACCGCGCCGGACCCGGACCGGGCGGGCGCACCGGGGCCGGGGCGCGGACCGGCCGGGGGCCCGGACCGGCCGGGGCGCGGACCGAGGCACGGGCGCGTACCGGCCGAGCGCCGACCAGCCGAGCGCGGGCCGGCCGAGGCGCGTACGCCGGGGCGCGGGCCCGCCGGGGCGCAGGCCCGCCGAGGCGCAGGCCCGCCGAGGCGCAGGCCGGCCGGGGCCCGGACCGGCCGGGGCCCGGACCGAGGCACGGGCGCGTACCGGCCGAGGCGCGTACGCCGGGGCGCGGGCCCGCCGGGGCGCGGCCTCGGCGCCGGTCAGGCGGAGTCGCGGACCACCAGGGCGGGATGGAAGAGCACCGAGGCCGGTTCCGGGGCGGCGGTGCCCGCGACGCGGTCCAGGAGCAGGCGGACCATCTCCGCCGCCATGTCCTCCACCGGCTGGCGTACGGTCGTCAGCCGGGGCCGGCAGGCCGCCGCCGCGCCGGAGTCGTCGAAGCCGACGACGGCCACGTCGTCCGGGATCCGCCGGCCGTGCTCGCGCAGCACCAGGCAGGCCCCCTGCGCCATCAGGTCGTTCGCGGCGAACACCCCGTCCACGTCGGGCTGTTCGGCCAACAGGCGGCGCATCGCCCGCTCGCCCCCGTCGAGCGTGAAGTCCGCTTCGGCTGCGCGGAGCACCGCGAGGGGGCGGCCGGCCGCCGCCTCGCGGAAGCCCGCCAGCCGCTCGCGGCTCGCCGGCACGTCCGCCGGGCCCCCGATCACCGCGAGCCTGCCCCGCCCCAACCCCAGCAGGTGCCGGGCCGCCAGCGCCCCGCCCTCGCGGTGGCGCAGGTCCACGTGGTCGAGCGGTACGCCCGGCGCCGGGCGGGCGAACAGAACGGCGGGCAGCGCGGCCGCCGCGAGCAATCCGGGGAGCGGGTCCCGGGGATGGGTGGTGACCAGCAGCGCTCCGTCCGCGCTGCCCTGCGCCAGGTACGCGAGCACCTCGGCCCGGTCCTCCGCGGTATCCGCGAACATCAGCACCGGGTGCACACCGGCCGGCCGCAGGGCGCGGACGACCCCGCTGACCACGCGCCCGAAGAACGGGTCCTCGAACACCCGGGCCGCGAACCCGTCCCGCACGCCGGCCTCTCCCGAGCCCGCGCCGGAGACGACCAGCGCGACGGTTCCGGACCGGCGGGTGACGAGGGACCGGGCGGCCCGGTTCGGCACGTACCCCGTCGCGGCGACGGCCCGCTGGACCGCCTGCCGGATGGCCGGGTCCACGTTCCGGACGCCGTTGACCACCCGGGACACCGTGGCCCGGGACACCCCCGCCGCCCGGGCCACGTCCTCCAGGGTCGGCGCCCCGCCCGCCCCGACTCCCGTCCCCGCCAGGCCCTTTCCCGCACCCCGCCCCGTGTCCATGGCGGCACTGTAGCGCCCACGCCCGCCACGCAGCCCGGCCGGTTCCCCCCGCAACGCCTCCGGCCCGGCCCCGCGCGGTGCGGGGTCGGGCCGGAGGGTCCAGCGGGGCCGGGCCGTGGGAGGGCCGGGCCGTGGGAGGGCCGGGCCGTGGGAGGGCCGGGCCGCTCGGCGTCGGGCGGTCGCCTCACGGAGCCAGGCGGTAGGCGTTCGTGAGGGTCTCCCGCATCGTGTTGCCGCCCTTGTCCGTCAGGTCCACCTGGAAGGACACTCCCCCGGCGGTCGACGGGTGCTTCACCCGCACCGAGCGGGACCCGTCGGCGTCCGCCGTCACGGTGAGCGGCTTCCAGGTCGCACCCCCGTCGTACGAGACCTTGACGGTCAGCGCGGCGACCCGGCCGGGCTCGGCGGCCGCCCCGCCCAGCCGGAGCGGTACGTCCAGGGTGCCGCCCGCCAGAGCCGTCCCCCTCAGGCTCAGCTTCGGCGAGAGCCGCACCGTCGACAGCGGCAGCGGGGCCGATTCCTCCGCGGGCGGGCGGGCCGAGGTGAACGTCCAGGCCACGGCCACCTTCGTACTGATGCTGGTGTCCTCGGCGGACCGGCTCGCCTCCATGCTCAGCCGGTACGCCGCGGACGCGGCCGGGACCTCGGCGCTCAGCCGGCCGTTGGCCGGCCCCTCGGCGATGACCCGGCCGCCCGACTCCAGCCGGGCGAAGCCGTCGGTGGTGACGGAGGAGCCCGCGTGACCGCTGCCGTCGTTGAACAGCAGGACGCCGGCGTCGATGTAGTCGCCGTAGCGGTTCGCGCCCTGCTCTCCCCCGGCCGCCAGATCGGGTCCGACCACACCGGTGTTGAAGTGCAGCGTGTGGCGCGTACCGGGCTTGTAGGCCACCGGACTCGCCGTGTAGACCATGCGCTCCTCGCCCAGGCCGTTGAGCTGCGAAGCGGTCCAGGCCCAGCGCACCCCGGTGGTGCTGACGTACTGGGTGGCGGCCAGCGGCAGGCTCCGCTCCGACTCGGGCTGCACGCCCGCGGAGAAGCCTTCCGCGTCCAAGGGCGTGGCGCTGACCACGCCCTTCGCCCCGGTGACGGACGCCCCGAAGCCGAGCTTCACTTCGGCGACCTCGGACCGCCTGACGGTGCGGTCGAGGCCGGTGAACCAGCTGCCCGTGCGGTGGAAGGCGAGCCGGTGGTCGGCGTCCCCGCCCGCCGCGCCGGGCCTCTTCCAGAGGCCGTTGTACTGGGCCCGCAGCGAGGGGGCGGCGGGGCCGAGCGCGGCGGTGAGGAGCCGGGTGTGGCCGTCGGTGGCGAAGTAGCCGGCCACCCCGGCGGGCGGGTACTCGTACGCGGCGCTGGAAGCGACCAGTCGTGCGGCCCGGTCCGGGGCGGTGACGGCGAACGGCCTGGCCTTGCGGGAGTCGAGGCGGACGGTCGTGTTCGCCCCCACCCTCAGCACCGGCTGGACGAACACGGCCATGCGGTTGCCCTCGCTGAACACGAGGCTCTCCAGCAGGTACTCGCCCTTGGGCAGCCGCTGGACGACGGTGCCGCTCGGGTCGTACGGAACCCCGCCGTGCCCCACCGGGCCCTCGCCGTCCGCGTTCACCTCGGTGATCGTCGTCGAGTAGGTCAGCGGGTTCGCCCCGTCGACGTCCAGGTGCCGCAGGGTGACGTCGTAGGACTCCACCTCGCGGACGACCGCGAGGCCGGTGCGCACCGACTGGCCGCCCCCGGCGGCCAGTACGCTGCCGCCGAACGCGCCGTCGACCGTGCCCTTGCCGGTGTCGGCGGTGACGGTGGTCGTCGCGCTGCCGCCGGCGGGGACGGTGAGCTCGGCGTCCTTGACGGTGAACATCCCGGCCGGGGCCGGATTGCCCGCCGGGTCGGTCCCGGACGCGCTCAGCCGGAGCGTGACGGCCTGCGTGCCGTGGTTGCGGTAGGTGAGGGACTTGGTGAGCGGCTTGTCGTCGGTGTGCGGCCAGGCCTGCGTGCCGAAGCCGAGCGAGCCGGGCTCGGAGACGACGAAGGCCGTGGCGGCCCGGGCCAGGTCGGCGCGGCCCGCGCCCTGGTCGTTGGCGCCCAGTGCCGGGTCGGGCTTGGCCGATCCGGTCAGCAGCGCCTTCAGCTGGGCGCCGCTCCAGGCGGGGTGCTGCTGCAGCAGCAGGGCGGCGGCTCCCGCGACGTGCGGGGTGGCCATCGAGGTGCCCGACATGGTCTGGTAGCCGTCGCCGGGGGGATACCCGCTCTGCGTGCTCTGCGCGGCGGTGATGTCGACCCCCGGGGCGGTGACGTCCGGCTTGGACTCCCCGTCGACGGTCGGGCCCCGGCTGGAGAAGTCCGCGATGCGGTCCTGCTTGTCGACGGCGCCGACGGTGAGCGCCGCGGGGGCGCTGCCGGGCGAGTTGACCGTACGGGCGCCGTCGCCGTCGTTGCCCGCGGCCACCACGAACAGGGCCTGGCCCGAAAGCCGGGCGACCGCGTCCTCCATCGGGTCGACGCCCGGGTCGTCGTAGCCGCCGATGCTCATGCTGACGATCTTGGCTCCCTGGTCCACCGCCCACTGCATACCGCTGACGATGTCCGAGTACGAGCCGAAGCCGTCGTCGCCCAGGACCTTGCCGTCCAGGATCCGCACGCCGGGCGCGACTCCCTTGCGGCTGCCGCCCGAGCCGGCGCCCGACCCGGCGACGGTGGAGGCCACGTGCGTGCCGTGCCCGTGGCGGTCCAGGGAGTCGGGAGACCCGCTGAAGTTCTTCTGAGCCGTCTCGACACCCTTCAGATCCGGGTGGGTCTCGTCGACGCCCGTGTCCAGGACCGCCACCTTGACGCCCTGCCCGGTGTAGCCCGCCTGCCACATGGCGGGCGCGCCTATCTGCGGCACGCTCGTGTCGAGGACGGCGCGGACCCTGCCGTCCAGCCACAGGCGGGCGACGGGCGTCTCGGGAGCGGCTCCCGCCGTGCGGGCCTCCGCGCGTCCGGCAACCGCCGCCCACAGGGCGGCGGCCTCGGCCTTGGGCACGTCGAACGCCTCCCCGTCGATGGCGGGCAGCGCCCGGCGCTCGCGGGCGACCCCGGCGAACACGTCGCCGTCGGCGGTGCGGGCTCCCGCCCCGTCCCGCCGGTAGCCGGCGATCAGGGGCAGGGTGCTGCCGTGCGCGTCGTCGTACCCGTCCCGGACCAGCTGGGCGACGTCGAACAGGCGCCGGTCGAGGACGCCGTCGCCGACCATGCGCAGGGCGTCCTGCGGAACGACGTACGTGTGCCCGCCCTCGCGCCGCACCGAGAAGCCGGTCCCTTCGCGGCCCTTGCCGCGGATCAGCCGGACGACGCTGCCGTCGGCGCCGACGACGACGCGGTCGCCGGTGATCAGCGTCACGGTCGCCGGCGGCTTCGCCGCGGCCTTCCTGCCGGGCTGTGCGGTGGGGCCGGCGTCCTGTGCGGTGGGCTTCGCCGCCAGCGCCGGCTGGGCGCCGGCCGACACCGTTCCCGTGACCAGCAGCCCGGCCAACGCGGCGGCGAGCGCCGCCCTCTTCACTCGTGGTGTGGATCCCATCCGTGTTCCCCCGTCTTCGTGCGCGTGCCGAAGCGTTCCCCGGTACCACGCACGAGGGGCGGGGTTCGGTTGCCCGCCGGCGCGGGCGGATCGAGGGGGGACCGGGGAGCGGCCGGCGGGGCGCCCGGCTCGGCGGTGTCCAGCCAGGCCCGCAGCGGGAGTTCACCGGCGGTCGGGCCCGCCCGTACGGTGAAGCGGCCCGGCTCCGACACCCAGGCGCGGGCCGTCGGCGACCAGTGCTGGAGGGCGCGCGCGGGAAGCCGGACGTACGCCGTGACCCGCTCGCCCGGCGCGGCCCGTACGGCGGACCAGCCGGCGAGCCAGCGCACCGGCCGGTCGAGCGCCGAGTCGGGCCGGGACAGGTGGACTTGGACCACCTCGCGGCCGGGGCGGGAGCCGGTGTTGCGCAGCACGACGGGGATCTCGTGGCCGCCGTCCGCGTGCGGCCGCGGCTCGCCGATCGCCTCGTAGCGCCAGGTGGTGTAGCCGAGGCCGTGGCCGAACCAGTAGGCCGGGGTGCTGCCCGCGCGCAGCCAGGCCCGGTGCCCGATGTGCAGTCCCTCCTCGTACGGGAGCACCCCGGCCGTGGGGCGGGTGGTGCGGACCGGGGCGTCGGCGAGGGTCGCGGGCCAGGTGGTGGGCAGCCGGCCGCCGGGCTCGGTGCGGCCGAGCAGGACGTCGGCGAGGGCGTGGCCCGCCTCCTGGCCGGGGAACCAGGTGAGCAGGACGGCGGCGGCCTCTGCGCGCCAGGGGAGTTCGACGGGGCCGCCCGCGTTCACGACGACGACCGTACGCGGTTGTACGCGGACGACCTGGCGCACCAACTCGTCCTGCGGGTACGGCAGTCGCAGCGAGCCGCGGTCGTGGCCCTCGGACTCCGCGCCGTCGGTGGTGCCGACGCAGACCACCGCCACGTCGGCCGCGCGGGCGGCGGCCACGGCGGCGGCGAGGGACTCGGCGGGGTCGGGGGCGGGCGCGGCGGCCGTCAGGACGGTGGCCCGGCCGGTGCCGGGGGCCAGACGGCGCCGCGCGCGGACCTCGACGGGATGGCCGGCGGTGAGGTGGACGCGGGCGGTGTGCTGCGGCGGTCGGACGTGCACCACGGCCGGGTCGTCCGTCTCCGGCGGGAACTCCCCCGCCAGCACCGGTGTCCCCGCGACCGTGAGGCCGAGCGCGCCGAAGCCGCCGAGCCCGAGGGTCCAGCTTCCGGTCGCGTCCGGGTGGAGTACGGCCGCCAGCTCCACGGTGTCGGCGCCCGGGGGCAGTTCGGGCTCCAGCACCCGGCCCGAGGGCTGGTGGGCACTGTGCAGTACGGCGCCGGCGGCGTCGAGCACGCGCAGCCGTACGCCGGGGGCGCCGGTCTGCGGGTCCCGGGCGTGCCGCGCGCCGAGCGGCGCCTGGCCGCCGGCGCCGTCCGGGGCCGGGCCGGGCTCGTACACGAGGCGCACCTGCGGGGGCAGCGCGTCCCGCAGCCCGGCCAGCGGGGTGACCACGGCGTGCGGGAACACCTCGGAACTGCCGCCGCCCTGGACGCGGGGGTCGTCGGCGTGCGCGCCGATGACGGCGACGGCGCCCGGGGCCCGGGGATCCAGGGGCAGCACGCCCCTGTTCTCGAGCAACACGAAACTCGCGGCGGCGACCTCACGCAGCAGCGCCCGGACGCCGGACGCGGCGTTGGCGCCGGAGGCCGCCGCTGCGCCGGCGGCGGGCGCCGACCCGCCACCGGAAGCGGGAACACCACCGGGGGCGGGGCCGCCGCCGGGTCCTGAGGCGACGCTGGGCGCGGGGGCACCGGCGCTGGTGCCCGAGGTGCCGGTGGGGGGCGGGGCTGTGAGGGTGCCGACTCGTTCGGCGAGGCGCAGTACGCGGCGCGCCTTGTCCCGGACCGCCTCGGCCGGGACCAGCCCGCGTTTCACCGCGTCCAGGAGCGCCTCTCCCCAGGGCCCGTCGGGGCCCGGCATCAGCAGGTCCTGCCCGGCGGCGGCCGAGGCGGCCGTCGACCGGCCGGCGCCCCAGTCGGACACGACCACCCCGTCGAAGCCCCACTCCTCCTTCAGAGGATCGGCGAGCAGCGGACTCTCCGTCATCGTCTGTCCGTTGACCTGGTTGTACGCCGACATCACCACCCAGACGCCGGCGCGGACCGCGGCCTCGAAGGGGGCGAGGTACAGCTCGCGCAGCACGCGTTCCCCGACCCGGACGTCGAGGGTGAGCCGTTCGGTCTCGGAGTCGTTGGCGACGTAGTGCTTCGCGGTGGCCGCCACCCCCTGGGACTGGATGCCGCGGATGAGGGCCGCGCCGGTGCGGGCCGCGAGCAGCGGGTCCTCGGAGAAGCACTCGAAGTGCCGTCCGGCGAGCGGGCTGCGGTGCAGGTTGAGGGTGGGCGCGAGGAGGACGTGCACCCCCTTGCGGCGGGCCTCGGCTCCGAGCAGCTCGCCGAGCCGCCTCACCCGGTCCTCGTCCCAGAGCGCGCCGAGGGCGCTGGCGGAGGGGAGCAGGGCGGAGGTCCGGGCCTCGTCCCAGCCGGGGCCGCGGACGCCGGCGGGGCCGTCGGAGAACACCATCTCTCGAAGCCCGAGGGCCGGTTCGGGGTGGGTCCGCCAGGTGTCGGCGCCGGTGAGGATGCGGACGGCTGCGCGTAGGTCGAGTGGGGGCTCGGGGCCGCGGTCCATGCCGGTGTGCCTTTCGCCGGGATCATCCTGGGAGAGCGCTCTCCCAGGATGATCCCCGGGCCCCGGGGCGCTGTCAACGGCCTTGCGGGGGGCGGGGGATGCGGGCTCAGCCGGGCGGCTGGGGCTCACCGGGCGGGACGGGTCAGCCGGGCGGGAGGGGCGGGCTGGGCGGAAGGGGCGGGCTGGGCTGGGCCGGGCGGCCGGGGCTCACCGGGCGGGAGGGGCCCGCCGGGCGGAAGGGGCGGGCTGGGCCGGGCGGCCGGGGCTCACCGGGCGGGAGGGGCCCGCCGGGCGGAAGGGGCGGGCTGGGCCGGTCCGGGCGGAAGAGGCGAACTCGGCAGCGCGGGGCGGGGGATGGACCGGGCGGCAGGGGAGAACTCCGCAGCGCGGGGCGGGGCGGGATCGTCGGGCTGCCTGGGTGCGGCCCCGGGGTGTGGGGTCGGAGCTGCGCCTGGGGCCGCTGCGCGGGCAAGTCCCCCACCCCGCCCCTTCCCTGACCGGGGCTCCGCCCCGGACCCCGTACGGCGCTCCGCGCCCGCGCCTCAAACGCCGGCGGGGCTGGATTCGGCCGCTGCCGACCAACCGGCGCGGCCCGATTGCCGCAGGGCAATCTCAACCCCGCCGTCGCCCGAGCCCCGCGACCGGGGCGGAGCCCCAGCACGGGCGCGGCCAGGAGCCGACGCGGATACGCCGAGCCCGGCACGGGCATGGCACAGCCACGCCCGGCACGGGCAGCGAGTCCTCGGCACGGGCACAGCGCGGGCGCATGCCCCGAGACGGGCACGACCAAGCCCCCCGTCAGAGCCCGACGCGGGCACAGCCAAGCCCCGGCACGGGCACGGCCGGGGCCCAACGCGGGCACGACCAAGCCCCGGCGGCGCCTCCCGTCAGAGCCCAACGCGGGCGCAGCCAAACCCCGGCGCGGGGTTGGCCAGGGCACGGCAGGGGCACGACCAAGCCCCAGCACGGGCGCAGCCAAGCCCCGGCACGGGCACGGCCGGGGCCCCACGCGAGTACGGCCAAGCCCCGGCGCGGGTACGGCCAAGCCCGCACGGGCACGGCCAAGCCCCGGCACGGGCACGGCCAGGGCCCGGCTCGGCCCCCGCCAGGGCCCTACGCGGGCGCAGCCAAGCCCAGGCATGGGCGCAGCCAAGCCCCGACACGGACACGGCCAAGCCCCGGCACGAGCAGCCAAGCCCCGGCACGGGCACCGCCGAGCCCCGCCGCGCCCCCGGCCAAGCCCCGGCACGGGCACGGGCACGGCCAAGCCCCGGCGCGGGCACGGCCCCTACTCGTACTCCGTGCCGCCCTTGCGCGTCAGGTACGCCGGGCTGACCGCCTTGGCTATCGCGCGGCCGCCCAGCACCGGGCTGTAGCGCTCCGTCGACGGGCGGATGACGACGCCCTCGCGCAGGTGCAGGCCCCGTCCGGACACGGTCTCCCGGCCGCTGGCCACCTCCAGGACCTTGTCCAGCTCGTACGGGCCCTCGTACAGCCGCGGCACCAGCGGCAGTTCACCCTCCGCCAGCACCTCCCGCGGATCCAGCCACCGCACCTGCCCATCGATCTCCGCGGACACGTCGAAGACCGCGTACCCCGGCGGCGAGTCCGCGGTGCGCACGTCCGTCCCGTACGCCAGGTCCTGGACGCCCGCCCCGTACACCTCGCCGAAGATCCCGACCCGCGACGCGCCGAGCCGCTCGGACAGAGCGGCCGCGACCGCCGGTACCCCGTGGCCGCGTACCGCCCGCCAGTACACGTTGCGCTCGTCCTCCCGCAGCGCGAGCCCCTTCGCACCGAAGCCCTTCGACGAGACCAGCGCCCGCCCGCCGTCCGCGACATACGTGAACAGGCCGGCGGTGCCGTGCAGTTTCTCGGTGAGGACGACGGGCTCGCCCGGCTCGAAGATGTGCGGATAGCGCTGAAGGTTCTCGATGTCCAGCCACGGCATCAGATCGGGAGCCGGCTCCACGTCGCCGCTCATCGTGGTCGGGACGGGCGGCGACCACTTGGTGATGCCGAGCAGCTCCGCGAAGTCCGTGCCCTCCTTGGCCGCCCGCACCAGGTCGACGTCGGCGAGCGCCCGCGGCCGGCAGACCAGTCCCTGCGAGAGCTCCCCGCGCAGCCGGACCGCCTTGACCCGGTCGGCCGAGCTTCCGGCGAGGCGTCCCGTCAGGCCCAGCTCCTCGATCAACCCGGCGGGCAGGACCGCCTGCTCGGGGATGTAGAGGGCGAACTCGCCCGTCCGGTAGGCGCCCTTGGCGACGACGGCGCGGTAGAGGCCCACCTGGGCCAGCTCCAACGCGTCGGCGTTCGGATGCTCGTGGACGGTCAGCTCCTCGGCCGTGACTCTCAAAGTCGACATGGAAGGTCCCCCTCGGACGTGCGGATGTCGTGCCGCCCCTACTCTCGGCGCCGCCATTTTCGCTGGTCCAGCGCTTTTAGGAGTGCTAGGGGGCGAGGGGTGGGTGGGGGGAGGGAGGTCCGGGCGCCCTGTCGTATCCTCGGCCCCGAACGCACCTTCGGCACCCGGGAGCCCGCCATGTCACCTCGTCCGGTCACCGTCGTCACCGGCGGCAGCAGGGGCATCGGCGCCGCGACCTGTCTGCGGCTCGCGGCGGACGGGCACGACCTGGCGCTCGGCTACGCCCGTGACGTGGCGGCCGCCGAGGCCGTCGCCGAGCGGGTCCGGGCGGCCGGGGTCCGCTGTGTGACGGTACGCGCGGACACCTCCGAGGAGTGCGGCGTCGAGCGCCTCTTCGACATCGCCGGCGCCGAACTCGGCACCGTGACGGGACTGGTCAACAACGCCGGTGTGACCGGCCCGCTGGGCCGGCTCGCCGACGCCCGCACCGAGGACCTGCGGCGGGTCGTCGAGGTCAACCTCCTCGGGTACCTGCTCTGCTGCCGCCGGGCGGCCCGGGACATGGCGGAGGCCGGCGGCGGGGCGATCGTGAACGTCTCCTCGGCCGCCGCCACCCTCGGCAGCCCGGGCGAGTACGTGCACTACGCCGCGACCAAGGCCGCCACGGACGCGCTGACCATCGGGCTCTCCAAGGAGCTCGGACCGGACGGCATCCGCGTCAACGCCGTGGCGCCGGGCGTCATCGAGACCGACATGCACGCGGCGATGGGCGATCCCGACCGCCCGGCCCGAACCGCTGCCACCACCCCGCTCGGCCGGCCCGGGCAGCCCGAGGAGATCGCCGGCGCCATCGCGTGGCTGCTGTCCCCGGAGTCCTCGTTCACGACCGGAGCCGTCCTGCGGGTCTCCGGCGGCCGCTGAGGCGGGCCGTCGGGCCGGCGCCGGGCCGGCCGCCGGGCCCTCAGGCGAGCGCCGCCCGGGGCCGCTCGGGCCGTCCATCGAGTGCCGGGCCCGATCGGGCCGTCAGGCGAGCGCCGCCCGGGTGGCCGGGCCGTAGACGCCCTGCGGGTCGCCCTTGATGCCCCGGTCGCGCTGGAGCTGGCTGACACCGCGCTTGGTCTGGCCGTCGTACACGCCCGTGATCGAGACGTATGTGAACCCCTGCCCGAAGAGCAGTTCCTGCAGGGCGCGCACCTCGGGCCCGCGGTCCCCCATGCGCAGGGTTCCCGGCGGGCCGGACGGCTCCGCGGCCGGGGCGCTGGGCGAGGGCGTCGCCTTCGGGCTCGGCCCGGCGGCCGGCGTCGGCGCTCCCGGTGAGGCGGACCCCCCGGCCTTGGCCGAGGGCGCGCCGGAGGGTGCGGAGGCTTCGGGGTCGGGCTCGCCGTCCGCGCCCGGACTGCGCGCGGGGAGTACGGGCACGGACAGTTCGGGCGCCCGCTCGGAACGGGGCGGCGGCTGCGGAGCGGAACCGCCGGGCAGCAGGACGATCCCGCCGGCCACGGCGAGGGCGAGCAGGGTGCCGATGACGACGGCCGGCCCGCCGCCGCGACGCCGTCTCGCGCCGGGAGGGGCGGGCTCCGCAGCGGGAGCGGGGGCCGGATCGGGCGCCGGGGCGGCCGCGGCGGCGCGGGACGGCGCCGGGCCCGGGAACGACAGGGGTCCGGTCTGCAGCCAGGCGGGCGACCCCGCCGACCGGAACGGTCCGCCGGGGGAGGCGACGTACGGGCGCACGAGCGGATGGTGGTCGTCGGGGATGCCCGCGCTCTCGTCGGAGGCGTGGGCACCGGGTCTCCCCGGCTGGGACATCGGCGGCCTCTCCGAAGTGCTGCTCAAGCGGTGGATCTCGACCGGCGCACTCTCGCCGTCCACGACGTCCCAGGTCAAGCCGGGTGTCCGGTCTGTCCTGCGCCATCCGTTCTGCCGGACTGCCGACGGATCGAGGTGACCCAGACGGTGCCCGCGGCCAGCAGCATCAGGGCGGCTCCGACGAGCGGGGCGGCGGGGGCCGCGATGCCGTCGACGGCGAGGCCGCCGGCCAGCGCCCCGGCGGCTATGGCCAGGTTGAACATCGCGACCATGAGCGAGGTGGCGGCCTCGGCCGAGGCCGGAGCCGAGGTGAGCATCCAGCGCTGCAGGCTGCGGATGCGCGACGTGACAGGCGCCCGGGTGCCGGGGCTGCGGCTGGACGCGGCGGGACTGCACGTGGACCTGGTGGTCGTCCCCGCCGGCACC
>NZ_JBEZLV010000066.1:0-18990 GCF_040652335.1 Streptomyces sp. NPDC048270 | reverse complement strand
TGCTGGCCGACCACCCCGTGCCCGCCGGACCGCCCGACCCGGACCTGCGCTCCCTGATCGCACGCCACCTCGGCTCCGACTGAAGCCCACCGACCCCTCCCCCGGCCCCCGCCCCGCTCCCACCCCCCGTCCCGGAAGGACTTCGCCCATGCTCAGACCCCGCGCCGTGGCCGCCCTGTTGACGGCGGCCCTGCTCTGCGCGCTCACCTCGGCCTGCGCCGGCGGCTCCGGCCCCGTGGGCGGCCGCTCCGGCGCCCCCGTATCCCTCGCCGCGAGCGACCACCTCGGCGGTGCGCCCGTCTACCTGGCCCAGGAGCGCGGGCTGTGGTCCGCCGAGGGCATCGACGCCACCGTGACCACCCAGCCCAGCGGGCGGGACGCGCTGAACGCCGTGCTCGGCGGTCAGGCACAGCTCGGCGTCGTCGGCGACCTGCCCGCGGTCACGGCCGCACTCGGCGGGCGCGAGGTGCGGATCGTCGCCGACCTGTCCCGGTTCTCCGACTGGCGCCTGCTGACCCGCACCGACCGGCAGATCAACGGCTTCGCCGCCCTCAAGGGCCGCAAGGTCGCGGTCCCGCAGGGGACGAACGTCGAGTACGCCCTGTCCCGGATGCTCGCCTCCGCGCAGCTGACCGCCGCGGACGTGACGGTGGTGAACCTCGCCCCGAACCAGGTGACTTCGGCGCTGGCCCGGGGCGACGTCGACGCCGGGGTCACCTTCCCCAGCTTCTACGACGCCGCCCGCACCACCCTCGGCGACCGCTACGCCGAACTCCCCTTCACCGGCTACACGGCCCGGACCCTGCTCGTCGCCGGTCCCAAGGCGACCGAGGAGACCGCCACGGCCGTGCTCCGGGCGCTGCTGAAGGCCCAGCGCGAGATCGCCGCCGACCCGGCCGCCGCGCGAAAGGCCGTACTCGCCCAGTCGAAGGGCGCTCTCCAGGCCGGATACGTGGACACCTTCCAGCCCCGCTACGACTACGGCGCGACCCTCTCGCCCGAGCTGCTCACCCAGTTGGAGCAGGAGGCCGGCTGGGCCAAGGCCGCCCAGGGCCTTCCGGGCTCCGCCGACCGCACGGCGCTGCTGCGGCACCTGCACCCCGCCCCCCTGACGGCCGTCGACCCGGCCGCCGTCACCCTCCGATGAGCCACCACCTGACACAGGAGACCCCCATGACCGTCGACCAGAACACCCTGCGCCGCCGCGGCGTCGGCCTGATCGCCCATGACCCCGACCGCAGCTACGGCGGCTACACCCTCTACACGCCCATCACCAGTGCCGGCGAGATCCACCTCGTCGACATCGGGGGCCGGCCCGCCCACACCTGGAACTCCCCGCACCCGCCCGGCCGCCAGGCCCAGCTCCTGCCGAACGGGAACCTCTTCTACGCCGCCAAGGACACCAGCAGCCCGACCCTCTTCCCCATCTGGGACGTCTACCACGGCGGCATCTTCCAGGAACTGGCCCCCGACTCCACGGTGATCCGCGAGGCCAGGCACCCCTTCCACCACCACGACGCCTCGCTGCTGCGCAACGGGAACCTCATCGTCACCGTCGTCGAACCCCTCGACCCGGCCGACGCCGCCCGGATCCGGGGCGGCATCCCCGGCTCCGAAGCGCCGGGCGGGGTGATCTACGGGGACGTGGTGTACGAGCTGACCTGGGAGGGCGAGGAGGTGTGGCGCTGGGCCGCCATCGACCACCTCGACCCCGAGGAGTTCCCGCTCGACCCGCACTTCGCCCGCGAGCACTGGCCCATGGCCAACACCGTCAACGAACGCGCCGACGGCTCGATCGTCCTGGGCTTCCGCAGCGCCTCCTCCACCGTGGCCGTGGACCGCGCCGACGGGTCCGTGCTCTGGCACATCGGCCCCGACGTCCTGGCGCAGCAGCACCATCCGCACGAGCTGGCGGACGGCAACATCCTCGTCTTCGACAACGGCACCTACCGCGACACCACGTCCGTCCCGTACTCGCGGGTGCTGGAGCTCGACCCGCGCACGGGCCGGCAGGTGTGGTCGTACGAGGACAACCCGCCGCAGAACTTCTACAGCCCCTACATGTCCAGCGCGCAGCGGCTTCCCAACGGCAACACCTTCATCGCCGAGGGCTCCTTCGGGCGGCTCTTCGAGGTGACCCCGGGCGGGGACGTGGTCTGGGAGTTCGTGGTCCCGCAGTTCCGGTCCTTCGGCGAGGGAGTGGGCCTGGAGTCCTCGGCCGGCGCCCAGAACTCGGTCTTCCGCGCCTACCGGTACTCCGCCGACCAGCTTCCCTGGCTGTGAACGACGGTCCGGTTCATTTCACCGGAAGGCGTTGTGTGTACGGCGGATGAAATTGCCGCACGCTTCCGCGGATATCGATATCGGGACCGTTGACAGCCCTTCTCCGGGCTGCCTAGCTTACGCCGCAGATAACGACATCGGCGGCCTCCTCTTTCCGGCATGACGGCTGCTTTTCGATTCTTCGATTTCATCGAATGCCGCTGGAGTGCCCGTGACCGAATCGCTCGTCCTCACCGCGCCGCCGAAGCCGCCCGCGCCGGCGGAACGGGTCCTCCCGCTCCGCCGGCCCGGGCGGTGGATCGCCACCGCCATCGTGCTGGTGCTGGTCTCCCAGGCCGCCCACGGACTGCTGGCCAACCCCTTCTACCAGTGGGACCGGTTCGCGTACTGGTTCGTCCGCCCGGTCATCCTCGAGGGCCTGCTCATCACCCTCCGGGTGGCCGCGTACAGCGCGGTCCTGGGCCTCGCGGGCGGCATCCTGCTCGCCCTCGGCAGGCTCTCCGCCAACCCCGTACTGCGGTCGGTGAGCTGGACGTACATCTGGCTGCTGCGCTCCGTGCCGCTGATCGTGGTCCTGCTCTTCCTCTACAACCTCAGCGCCCTCTACCCCACCCTGAGCATCGGCGTGCCCTTCGGGCCGGCCTTCTTCACCTTCGACGAATCGCGGCCGGCCACCGACATCGTCGTGGCAGTCGTCGGACTCAGCCTGTGCGAAGCGGCGTACGCGGCCGAGGTGGTCCGGGCCGGACTGCTCTCCGTCGACCAGGGCCAGCACGAGGCAGCGGCCGCACTGGGACTGCCCAAGCGCTACCAGTTCGCCCGGATCGTCTTCCCCCAGGCGCTGCGCTCCATCGTCCCCGCCTACGTCAACCAGCTGGTCGGGCTGGTCAAGGCCACCTCGCTGGTCTTCTACGTATCGCTGCTCGACCTGTTCGGCACGGTCCAGAGCCTCGGCAGCACCTACTCCGGCGACGTGGTGCCGCTGCTGCTGGTGGCCACCTTCTGGTACGTGGTCCTCACCAGCGTCCTGTCGGTCGTCCAGTTCCACGTCGAGCGGTACTACGCGCGCGGCGCGCTGCGCACCGTACCGCCCACCCCCCTGCAGCGGGTCCGGACGGGCCTGCGCGATCTGCGGGACCGCTTCCGGAAGGAGACGGCGCGATGACCACTGACACCCGTACGCGGGCCGCCGCGATCGAGGTCCACGACGTGCACAAGTGGTACGGCCGGCAGCAGGTCCTGGACGGGGTGAGCCTGACGCTGCGGCCGGGCACCGTCACCGCGGTCCTGGGACCCTCCGGCTCCGGCAAGTCCACCCTGCTGCGGGTCATCAACCACCTGGAGAAGCCCGGGTCCGGCCATGTCAGCGTGGGCGGCGAGCTGATCGGCGTACAGCGGCACGGCGGGCGGCTGAAGGAGCTGAGCGAGCGGGCGATCCTCGCCCAGCGCGGCCGGATCGGCTTCGTCTTCCAGAACTTCAACCTCTTCCCGCACCTGACCGTGCTGGACAACGTCGCCGCCGCCCCGGTCGCCACCGGCAGGCTGCCGCGCCCGCAGGCCCGGGCCGCGGCGCGCGAACTCCTGGAGCGCGTCGGGCTCGGCGACCGCACCGGCGCCTACCCGCGACAGCTCTCCGGCGGCCAGCAGCAGCGCGTGGCCATCGCCCGCGCCCTCGCGCTGCGGCCCGGGGTCATCCTCTTCGACGAACCCACCTCCGCGCTGGACCCCGAACTCGTCGGCGAGGTGCTGTCCGTGATCAAGGACCTGGCCACCGGCGGCACCACGCTGGTCATCGTCACGCACGAGATCGGCTTCGCCCGCGAGGTCGCCGACGAGGTCGTCTTCCTCGACGGCGGCCGCGTCGTCGAACAGGGCCCGCCCGGGCAGGTGCTGGACCGGCCCGCCCATCCCCGGACCCGGGAGTTCCTGAGCAAGGTGCTCTGATCCGGCCCACGCGCCCTACCCGCCCCACCGCCCCACCAGCCCGTCCCGACCGAAAGAGGAACACCATGCGACGCCGACGCCCCCCGCGCACCAGATTCCTCCGCGGCCTGGCCGCCGCCACCGCCACCGCGGCGCTCGCCTCCGGCGTCAGCGCGTGCGGCGGCGACGCGGGGGCGGCCGGGACCGGAGCGGGCGGGGACGCGGTGACCGTCGGCGCCGTGTCCAACGGCGCCGCCCGACAGACCGAGCTGACCGTCCCCGCCGTGGAGGCCCTGCGGGCGCAGCTGCCGGCCGCCGTACGCGAACGCGGTGAGCTCGTCATCGGCGTGGGCGCGCTGCCCGCCGGCTTCCCGCCGCTGGCGTACCTCGGCACCGACCAGAAGACGCTGACCGGCGCCGAGCCGGACCTCGGCCGGCTGGTGGCCGCCGCGCTCGGGCTCAGACCGGTGGTGAAGAACTCCACCTGGGAGAACCTCTTCGTCGGCATCGACAGCGGCAAGGTGGACGTGGCCTTCACGAACGTCACGGTCACGGAGGAGCGCAAGAAGAAGTACGAGTTCGCCTCCTACCGGCAGGACGACCTGGCCTTCGAGGCGCTGAAGGACGACCCGTGGAACTTCGGCGGCGACTACCGCAACCTCGCGGGGAAGACGGTCGCGGTCAGCTCGGGCACCAACCAGGAGAAGATCCTGCTGGAGTGGCAGAAGAAGCTCCGGGCCGAGGGCAAGGACATCGCCGTCAAGTACTTCCCCGACGCCAACAGCACCTACCTGGCCCTGAGCGGGAGGAAGATCGACCTCAGCTTCGGACCGAACCCGTCCATCGCCTACCACGTCACCCAGACCGCGAGCGGCAACGCACCCACCCGCAACGCCGGCTCCTTCTCGGGCGCGGGCGAGTCGCTCCAGGGGCTGATCGCGGCGACCGCGAAGAAGGACAGCGGGCTCGCCAAGCCGGTGGCGGAGACGATCAACCATCTGATCAAGAACGGCCAGTACGCGCAGCTGCTCGCCGCCTGGAACCTGTCCAACGAGGCCGTCACCACCTCGGAGGTCGACCCGCCGGGCCTGCCGGTGACCAACTCCTGAACCCCCGGCCCCCGGGCCGCGCCACGGACGGAGAGCCCGCCCCATGAGCACGAACACCGCTGCCGGCACGAGCACGAGCACGAGTGCGAGTACGACCGCCGGTGCCGGCGCGCGCCTCGGCCCCGCGCCGTCCCCGCACGTCCTCGACAACCCCGCCTGGGCCTCGCTGTCCGGCGCTCACGCCGCCCTCGCCGAGCGGGCGGCCCGAACCGGCACCGCCCCCGCCGCCTCCTCCCGTGCCGCCCGCTACCCGTCGGACGTCTCGCCGTTCGCCGCCCTCGCGGACCCGGCCGACCCGGACGCGTGGGCCGACCTGCGCAGGCTGGTCGGCGACGGCGGGACCGCCGCGCTCGCCGGGGTGCCGGCCCCGCCCGACGGGTGGCAGACCGTCGCGTCCATCCCCGGCGTCCAGCTGGTCGACACCTCGCTGCGCGCCGAACCCGCCCCCGAGGCGGTCAGGCTCGGCCCCGCCGACGTACCGGAGATCCTCGGTCTGATCGAGCTCACCCGACCCGGCCCGTTCCTGCCCCGCACCGTCGAGCTGGGCACCTACCTCGGCATCCGGCACCGGGGCCGGCTGATCGCCATGGCGGGGGAGCGGCTGCGCCCGCCGGGCTGGACCGAGATCAGCGCGGTGTGCACCCATCCCGACCACCAGGGCCGGGGCCTGGCGACGAGGCTGGTGCGCGCCGTCGCCGCGGGCATCCGGGAGCGCGGCGACGTCCCGTTCCTCCACGCCGCCGCGAGCAACACGACGGCGATCCGGCTGTACGAGTCGATCGGGTTCACCCTGCGCTTCCGCCCGTCCTTCACGGCGGTCCGCGCACCCGGCAATACCGCTGCCAACTGCTCTTAATATTTCGGTCATTGTATGGCACCGCTATCGGGCGTAGCGTTTCGAAGGGTTAGTGGCGACGGGCTCTTCCCCGCCCTTTCGTACGCCCTCACATGAGCGACGCGCATCGGCCTCCGCATTCGCACGGCCGATCAGGAAGGCGTAATTCGACATGTCCGCATCCCCTTCCGCATCCCCGTATCCCGCCGCATTCGCATCGGAGCCTTCCGGGCGGCTGCACCTCGCCGTCGCCCTCGACGGCGCGGGCTGGCATCCTGCCGCCTGGCGCGAGCCCGGTGCCCGGCCGGGTGAGCTCTTCACGGCCCGCCACTGGGCCGGTGCCGTGGCCGAGGCCGAAGCCGGACTGCTCGACTTCGTCACCTTCGAGGACGCCTTCTCCGTGCAGTCGTCCTCGCCGGAAGGGCCCGACGGGCGCACGGACCGGGTCCGCGGGCGGCTGGACGCGGTACTGACCGCGGCCCGCGTCGCACCGCTGACCCGGCACATCGGACTGGTCCCGGCCGTGACCGCCACGCACACCGAGCCCTTCCACATCTCCAAGGCGATCGCCACCCTGGACCATGTCAGCCGCGGCCGGGCGGGCCTGCGCATCCAGGTGTCGCAACTCGCTCACGAAGCACGGCACTTCGGACGGCGGGCCGTCCCCCTCCCGGACGCGGAGGCCCATGAGGAGGCAGCCGACCACGTCGAGGTGATCCGGCGGCTGTGGGACAGCTGGGACGACGACGCGGAGATCCGGGACGTGGCCACGGGCCGGTTCGTCGACCGCGACAAGCTGCACTACATCGACTTCGAGGGCCCCCACTTCAGCGTCAGGGGGCCGTCGATCACCCCGCGCCCGCCGCAGGGGCAGCCCGTGGTCACCGCGTTGGGCGCCGCCGGTCCCGGCGGCGACGACAGCGCGGCGTACGGCCTCATCGCCCGGTCCACGGACGTCGGTCACCTCGTGGTGCGCGACGCCGAGGGAGCCCGCACCGCGGTCGAACGGATCCGCCGGGCCCGCGAATCCGCCGGGCTCTGCGCCCAGCCGCTGCACCTCTTCGCGGACCTCACCGTGTACCTGGACGAGGACGCCCAGGCGGCCGGCGCGCGCAAGGAGCGCCTCGACGCGCTCGCGGGCGCCCCGTACGGCAGTGACGCGGCGGTCTTCACCGGGACCCCCGCCCAGCTGGCGGACCTGCTCCAGGACTGGCGGACGGCCGGCCTGTCCGGCTTCCGGCTGAGGCCGGCCGTGCTCGCCCACGACCTGCCCGCGATCACCCGGGGGCTGGTGCCGGAGCTCCAGCGGCGAGGGGTCTTCCGCCGCGCGTACGAGGCGGACACGCTGCGCGGACTGCTGGGCCTGGAGCGCCCGGCCGGCCGCTACGCCGCCCGCCCCGCCGGGCACTGCGCCGCCTGATCCCGGACCCGGAAGGAACCACCATGAGCAGCAAGCCGCTCAAGCAGATCCACCTCGCGGCCCACTTCCCCGGGGTCAACAACACCACGGTGTGGAGCGACCCGGCGGCGGGCAGCCACATCGACTTCGACTCGTTCGTCCACTTCGCACGGACCGCCGAACGCGCCAAGTTCGACTTCCTCTTCCTTGCCGAGGGGCTGCGGCTGCGTGAACAGGGCGGTCACATCTACGACTTGGACGTCGTGGGCCGCCCCGACACCTTCACGGTGCTCGCCGCCCTGGCGGCCGTCACCGAGCGCCTCGGGCTGACCGGGACGATCAACTCCACCTTCAACGAGCCCTACGAGGTGGCCCGCCAGTTCGCCTCGCTGGACCACCTCTCCGAGGGCCGGGCCGCCTGGAACGTCGTCACCTCCTGGGACGCCTTCACCGGAGAGAACTTCCGGCGCGGCGGGTTCCTCCCGCGCGAGGACCGCTACTCCCGAGCGAAGGAGTTCCTGGCCACCGCCACGGAGCTGTTCGACTCGTGGGACGGGTCCGAGCTCCTCGCCGACCCCGTGTCGGGCGTGTTCCTGCGCAACGCGCGGGCGGGGGCCTTCGCCCATCAGGGGCGTCACTTCGACATCGAGGGGCACTTCGACGTACCGCGCAGCCCGCAGGGCCGGCCCGTGGTCTTCCAGGCGGGCGACTCCGACGAGGGCCGCGAGTTCGCCGCCGTCGGCGCCGACGCGATCTTCGGCCGGTACGGGACGCTCGACGAGGGACGGGCGTTCTACGCCGACGTCAAGGGCCGCCTGTCCAAGTACGGCCGGTCTCCGGACCAGTTGAAGATCCTGCCCGCGGCCACCTTCGTCCTCGGCGACACCGACGCCGAGGCGCACGAGATCGCGCACGAGGTCCGCCGGCTCCAGGTCAGCGGACAGACCGCGATCACGTACCTGGAGCACGTCTGGAACCGCGACCTGTCCGGCTACGACCCGGACGGCCCGCTGCCCGCCGTGGACCCGGTGGTCGGGGAGAACACCATCGCCCTGGGCCGGGCGAGCGTCCGACAGTTCCGCGACCCGCTCGAAACCGCCCGGCAGTGGCGCGAGCTCGCCGAGGCCGAGAAGCTGTCGATCCGCGAGCTCGTCATCGCGACCACCTCCCGCCAGACGTTCGTCGGCTCCGCCGCCACGGTCGCCGGGTCGATCGACGACCTGGTGCAGGCGGACGCGGCCGACGGGTTCATCCTCGTCCCCCACATCACGCCGGGCGGCCTGGACGGCTTCGCGGACTCCGTCGTCCCGCTGCTCCAGGAGCGCGGAGTCTTCCGCGGCGAGTACGAGGGCACGACCCTGCGCGACCACCTCGGGATCTCCGTGCCCGGCCCCGTCCGGCCGCCGACCGGCCCGGCGGCGCCCCGCGAGACCCCCGATCCCGCCTTCCCCGGCCTGTAAGGAGCCCGCATGTCCGGCATCCCCCTCGGGGTCCTCGACCTCGTCCCGGTCCCGTCCGGATCCACCGCCGCCGAGGCCCTGCACCACAGCATCGACCTCGCCCGGCAGACGGAGGCCTTCGGCTACGCCCGCTACTGGTTCGCCGAGCACCACCTCAACCCGGGGGTCGCCGGGACCTCCCCGGCGGTCGTCCTCGCCCTGACCGCCTCCGCGACCTCGACCATCCGGCTCGGTTCCGGCGCCGTACAGCTCGGGCACCGCACCGCGCTGTCCACGGTCGAGGAGTTCGGCCTGATCGACGCGCTGCACCCGGGACGCCTGGACCTGGGGCTGGGCCGCTCGGCCGGCCGGCCGCAACCGCGCCCCGCCGGGCCCGCCGTGGCCGCCGCGCCCGCCACTCCGGTCGTGGACGGCCACACCTCCAACGGGCTGCGCATCCCGGCCCGGTTCTCCTTCGAGCACCTGCTGGGCCATCCGCGGATCGCACTCCAGCAGCGGCTGCTGAACCTGCCCGGTGCCCAGCCGCAGGACTACGCCGAGCAGGTCGACGACGTCCTCGCGCTGCTGCGGGGCGAGTACCGCTCCCCGGAGGGCGTGGAGGCACATGCCGTCCCGGGCGAGGGGGCCGACGTACAGGTGTGGATCCTGGGCAGCAGCGGTGGCGTCAGCGCGGAGACCGCCGGCCGCAACGGGCTGCGGTTCGCCGCGAACTACCACGTCAGCCCCGCTTCGGTACGGGAGGCGGCGGAGGGCTACCGGGCCGCGTTCAAGCCGTCCGCCGAACTGGACCGGCCGTATGTGACGGTGTCCGCCGACGTCGTCGTCGCCGAGGACGACGCGACCGCCCGTGAACTGGCCGCCGGATACGCGCCCTGGGTGCGCAGCATCCGAACCGCCGAGGGCGCCATCCCCTATCCCACGCCCGCCGAAGCGCGCGCCCTGCCCTGGACCGAGGCGGAGCGGGTACTGGTCGCCGACCGGGTGGAGACCCAGTTCGTCGGCTCGCCCAGGACCGTCGCCGATCACCTGGAGCGGCTCCAAGAGGCCACGGGGGCGGACGAGTTGCTGATCACCACCATCACGCACGCCCACGCCGACCGGGTCCGCTCCTACCGCCTGCTGGCCGAGGAGTGGCAGCGTCGCCCAGGCGGGGGGACGGCTGACGTCACACGCTTTTAATGCCATGTGCATGGCCATCAGGGCGGTGCTCTCCGCATGATCGAACCCCATCCGCGAGAGCCGAGGAGCCCCCTGATGCCCACCCGCCGCCACTTCCTCGCCGGGTCCGCGGCCGCCGTCGGCCTCACCGCGCTCCCCGCCGCACCGGAGGCCCGGGCGGCGGCCGACGAGCCCCGGGCCGAGACCGCCGCCGAGGCGAGCCCCAACCTCGTCGTGATCCTCGCCGACGACCTGGGCTACGGAGACCTCGGCGCGTACGGCCAGAAGCTGATCACCACGCCGCGGATCGACCGGCTCGCCGCCGAGGGGCTCAGGTTCACCGACGCCTACTCGACGGCCGCGGTCTGCGCCCCGTCCCGCTGCTCGCTGCTGACCGGTCTGCACACCGGCCACTCCGCCGTCCGGGCCAACCCCAACGGCGCCCCCGGCGCGCTGAAGGCCGGTGACACCACCTTCGCCGAAGTGCTGCGCGCCCGCGGCTACCGGACCGCCGTGATCGGCAAATGGGGCTTCGGGCCGGAGGAGGGCGACCAGCCGAGCCACCCCAACGCCCGTGGCTTCGAGGAGTTCTACGGCTACATCGACCACGGGCACGCCCACGAGTACTACCCGCAGTACCTGTGGCACAACGGCGCCAAGGAGGCCATCGCCGCCAACGCGAACGGCGCGAAGGGCGCTTACGCACCCCAGCTCATCGAGCAGCGCGCACTGGACTTCATCGGCGCCCACGCCGCCGAGCCCTTCCTGCTGTTCCTCACACCGACCGTGCCGCACGCACCGAGCGACATCCCCGACGTCGGCGCGTACGCCTCCCGCACCTGGACCCAGCAGAACAAGGGCCACGCCGCCCAGATCACCTCCTTCGACACGCTCGTCGGGAAGGTCACCGACCGGCTGCGCGCGCTCGGCATCGCCGAGAACACCGTCGTCCTCGTCACCAGCGACAACGGCCCGCACGAAGAAGGCGGGGTCAATCCCGACCTGTTCGACGCGAACGGCCCGCTGCGCGGCTACAAGCGCAACCTGTACGAGGGCGGCATCCGCGTCCCGCTGATCGCCTGGTCCCCGGGCCGGATCGGCGCGGGCACCAGCGACCGCCCCACCCCGCTCACCGATGTGCTGCCCACCCTGGCCGAACTCGGCGGCGCACCCGCACCCACGGACATCGACGGACTGTCGGCGGCGCCGCTGCTGGCCGCAAGCGCGCCCGCCGCCCGCCACAACCACCTGTACTGGTACCGGGACGAACGCGGCGTCACCAGCCGCGCCAACACCCAGGACGGCGGCCGCGCCACCTGGCTCGCCGAGGCCGTCCGCAAGGACCGCTGGAAGGCCGTGCGGTTCGCTCCCGTCAGGGACCACGCCCTCCCGGACGCCCAGTGGCAGGTCGAGCTGTACGACCTCGCCTCCGACCTCGGTGAACAGCGCAATGTCGCCGACGCCAACCCGTCCGTGGTGACCGGCCTGGTCGCGCTGATGCGCTCCTCGTGGGCGGACGCCTACGTCCGCAAGCCCTTCGGCGTCCGCGCGCAGGTCCAGGACCCGGCCCTGCCCGGACAGCCCTTCACGGTCACCGGGACCCTGGCCAACGGGTCGGGCCGGCCCTGGGGCCGCGCGCTCCTCGCGCTGCAGGCCCCGGCGGGCTGGCAGGTCCAAGCCACCACCCCGGCCGGGCGGGACCCGCTGCCCGCAGGCGCCGCACTGGCCGTCACCTGGCGCGTCACCCCGCCCGCGACGGCCGCCCCCGGCACGCGCTGGCCGCTGACCGTCTCCGGCACCGCCGAGGCGACGAGCGGACCGGTCCGCTACTCCGCCACGGAACGGATCGTCACGGTGCCGCCGGCGCCGACCGCCGACGCCTACCTGAGCGACCTCGCGTGGGTGTCGGCCGCCAACGGCTGGGGCCCGGTGGAACGCGACCGGTCCAACGGGCGCAAGGAAGCGGGGGACGGCACGCCGATCTCCTTCGGCGGGGTGACGTACCCCAAGGGCCTCGGAGTCCACGCCCCCTCCGAGATCGTCTACCACCTCGGCGGCTCGGCCGACCGCTTCACCGCACTCGTCGGCATGGACGACTTCTCGACGGACCAGTCCGCAACCGGCGCGACGAAGGCCTCGGTGCGGGGCGACGGCAAGGTGCTGTTCACCACGGGCAAGCTGACCGGGGCGGGCGGCCCCGTGCCGGTGGACCTCGACGTACGCGGGGTGAAGCTGCTGCACCTGGTCGTCGAGGACGCCAACGCCAGTACGGCCTTCGACCACACCTCGTGGGCCCTCGCCCGGGTGACGGTGCGCTGAGCGGGAGCGCCTGAGGCGGTGGCCGGATCGGGGGCGGCCGGCCCGGCCCGGGACGGCCCGGGGCGGCCTCCGTTGCGAAGCGGACTGGCGGTCCGTATGCTTCGGCGATGCGGACCGCCGGTCCGCTTTGGGTCGGCCGAGCGCAACGGGGCGGAAACCGCCACGCCTTGGCCAGAACGGAAGCCTCGAACATGACCATCCCCATGCCCCGCGCGGCTGCCTCGTCACCCGCCGCCGAAGTCCCGTCCGACCGCGCCACCCTGGTCATCGGAGCCACCGGCACCACCGGCCGCCGGGTCACCGCGGGCCTCCTCGCCGAAGGCCGCCGCGTCAAGGCGGGCGGTCGCACCGCCACCCCGGTCGGGGGCGCGCAAGCCGTCCGCTTCGACTGGAACGAGCCCGCGACCTGGGGTCCGGCCCTGGACGGCGTCGACCGGGCCTACCTGGTCCCGCCCATCGGCTCCTCCGACCCGGCCGCCGTCATCCTGCCCTTCCTCCACCAGGCCCGTACGGCGGGCGTGCTGCGGGCGGTCCTGCTGAGCTCGTCGGCGATCCCCGCGGGGGGCCCGGCGGTGGGGCAGGTCCACCAGGCCCTGCCCGGCCTGTTCGAGCAGTGGGCGGTGCTGCGGCCCTCCTGGTTCATGCAGAACTTCACCGGAACCGCCCCGCACGCCCGCAGCATCCGTGAAGACGGCACCATCCGGACGGCCGCGGGCGACGGCCGCGTCGGGTTCGTCGACGCGCGGGACATCGCCGCGGTCGCCGTACGGGCGCTGACCGACGCACAGGCCCCCGACACCGACCTGATCCTCACCGGTCCGCAGGCGCTGAGCCATGACGAGGTCGCCGCGATCATGACCGAGGTCACCGGCCGGACCGTCGTACACCGGCACCTGACGTTCGACGAACTGCGCGACCGCTGGGCCGCCGAGATCCCGCTGGAGTTCGCCACCATGCTCGCCGGCATGGACCGCGCCATCGCCGGCGGGGCCGAGGACCGCACCTCGGACACCGTCCAGCGGCTCACCGGGCGCCCCCCGTCCACCTTCCGCGCGTTCGTCGAACGAGAGCTGTCGTGAACCGTGCGTAGGGTGGCAGCGCATGTCGTCACCAGCCCGTTCCGCAAGGGACGGCCCGAGGCCGCCAAGGAGGACCTGTGGCTCAGCGCACGGAACGCACGGAACGCGTGGAACGCGCGGACGCCCTGCGCAACCGAGAGGCCGTCCTGGCCGCGGCCGACGCGCTCTTCGCCGCCAGCAGCAGCCCCCAGAGCGTGTCGATGGACGAGATCGCCGCGGCCGCGGGCGTGGGCAAGGGCACGCTCTTCCGTCGCTTCGGCGACCGCGCCGGCCTGATCTCGGCCGTGATCGCCTCCCGCCTCGAACCCCTTCGGCACGCCGTGCGGGAGGCGCAGGAGGCGGCCGGGTCCCCACCGCGGCAGCGGGTGCTGGAGCTCCTCGACACCTCGCTGCGCTTCAAGATCGAGAACCGGAACCTGATGTCGGCCGCGGAGCACGCCGGGCTCAGCAGCCCCTACCGGGCCGAGCACTACGGCTGGTGGCACGACATGCTCCGCACGGAACTCGCCCGGATGCCCGGGGTCGCCGACGCGGACTTCACCGCGCACGCACTGCTGGCCGCCCTCCGCGCCGACCTGGTGGCCCATCTGGTCGACGACCAGGGGATGGAGCCCGACCGCCTGCGGTCCTCGCTCGCGGCGTACGTCGAGAGCGTCCTCGGCGCCGGGTGAGCCGGCCGGCCGCGAGGCGGCCGAGAACGTCCCGCGGCCGGGCGTGGGCCACGGCACACCCCCTGCTGCGTGGGGGAGCGGGATGCGGGCATGTGCGGGTGGTCGTGTCCGCTCCCCTTGCCGGCCGGAGGCATCGCCGTGCACATCTCAAGCATCCTCAGCGCCGTGCTCATCGGAGTGGCCATCGGCGTGCTGGGCCGCCTGGCGGTGCCGGGCAGACAGCACATCGGCGTGCTGTGGACCCTCACCGTGGGAATCGCCGCCGCCCTGGCCGGGACCGCCCTCGCGGGCGTCCTGGGGGTCGCGGACACGCGCGGCGTCGACTGGGCCGAGTGGCTGGCGCAGATCGCCCTGGCCGCCGCGGGCGTGTGGGCCCTGTCCCGCGCCAAGGGGTTCCGCTGAAGACGAGAAAACCGTCGCGCGTCGCATCCTCACCAGTTTGAGGTCGGGGCGGATGGTCATACGCGGCAGGAGGAAGTCATGGCCAACACATCTGAAAACGAGACTCAGAAGAAGGCGGACGGGGGAAAGCCCCCGAGCCCGGCAGCGGTGATCCTCTCGGCGAAGCAGCAGCTCTCCGAGCTGCTGGGCCTGCCGACGGAAGCCGTCAGCTCGTGTGAGCGCGCCGACGACGGCACGTGGAAACTCTCGGTCGAAATCGTCGAACTGCCGCGCGTCCCGGACACGATGACGCTGCTCGCCTCGTACGACGTCGAAGTCGACGCCGACGGCGAGCTCATCGGATACCGGCGCACCCGCCGCTACGAAAGGGGCCGTGCGGACCGCCGCTGAAAGCGGCAGCTCCCGGCCCTGTCCCGAAGAGAAGGGGAACCAGAGCAATGACTGTCGTTCCTGCCCAGCCCGCACCCGCCGCCTCCGGCGGTGGTTCCAGCGGCCTGTACGACGTACTCGAACTCGTCCTGGACCGGGGCCTGGTCATCGACGCGTTCGTACGGGTGTCGCTGGTCGGCATCGAGATCCTCAAGATCGACATACGCGTGGTCGTGGCCAGCGTGGACACCTACCTGCGCTTCGCCGAGGCCTGCAACCGCCTCGACCTCGAAGCCGGACCGCGCAAGAGCCCGGGCCTGCCCGACCTCGTCGGCGAGATGACCGAGTCCGGGGCCCGGGGCAAGACCAAGGGCGCCCTCAGCGGTGCCGCCCAGACCATCTCCGACGCGTTCAGCCAGGCCCGTGACGAGGGCTCGGAGGAGAAGACCGAGAGCCGGCCGCGCCGGCGCAGCACCACCACCCGGCGGGAGGAGAAGGAATGAGCACCTACGTCTACGGCATCACCAGGGCCTCGCGCGAGCTGCCCGACACCATCGACGGCATAGGCGAACCGCCGCTGCCGGTCCGCACCGTCAAGTCCGGCAAACTGGTCGCCCTGGTCAGCGACGCGCCCACGGAGCTCAAGGCGAAGCGGCGCGATCTCCTGGCCCACCAGCGGGTGGTGATCCAGGCCCAGGTGGGCGGCCCCGTCCTGCCGATGCGCTTCGGCGGCGTCTCACCCGACGACGACGCGGTCGGCGCGATCCTCACCGAGCACCACGACGCCTACCTGGAGCGGCTGGAGGTCCTGGCCGGCCGGGACGAGTACAACGTCAAGGCCAACCACCAGGAGGAAGCGGTCCTCTACGCCGTGCTCGCCGCCAACCCGCAGCTGCGCGAGCGGCACCAGGCCATGCGCGCGGCCGGCGGCGGCAGCCACGAGGAGAAGCTGGTGTTCGGCCAGCTCGTCGCCGGCGCCGTCTCGGAGCGTGAGCGTGCGGACGCCGTGCTGATCGAGGAGACCCTCGCCCCGTTCGCCGAGGCGGTGCACCGGGGCCCCGAGAGCACGGGCTGGCTCGCCAACCTCTCCTTCCTCGTCGACCGCAACCGCCGGGAGGACTTCCTCGCCGCCGTCCGCGGGCTGTACGAGGAGCACGAACACCTCCAGGTGCAGGCGACCGGACCGCTGCCGCCCTACAGCTTCGCCGACGCGGGCTGACCGCCATGGGCCTGCTGAAGGAGGTGCTGCTGCTGCCCGCCGCGCCGGTGCGCGGGACGGCGTGGGTCCTGCGCCAGGTGGTCGCGGAAGCGGAGCGGCAGTACTACGACCCCGCCGTCGTCCAGCGCGAGCTCGCACAGCTCGTCGCGGCCTTCGAGGCAGGGGAGATGGACGAGTCCGAGTTCGACCGCCGGGAGGACGAACTCCTGGCCCGACTGGAAAGCAGGATGCCACCGCAATGAACCCCCGCATGGCAATGGGACTGGCCGTGGGAGCCGGCTACGTACTGGGCCGCACGAAGAAGGCCAAGGTGGCCTTCGGCCTGACGACGCTGGTGCTCGGCCGGAAGCTCGCCCCCGACGGAGCGTCGCTCGCCTCCTTCCTCGGCAGCCGCCTGGGCGACAACCCGCAGCTGAAGGAGATACGCGAGCAACTGCGCACGGATCTGCGCGGCGTGGGGTCGGCGGCCGTGAGCGCCATTGTCGACCGTCGGCTGGAAGCGGTGGCCGACCGCCTGCACGACCGCACGCTGGACGTGCAGGACCGCCTCGCCGGGCTGACCGGCCGCGACGGGGAGGAGCCCCGCGACAGCGACGAGCGCGGGCCCGCCGGTGACGGCGACGAGGACGAGGAGGCCGGCGGGGGCCGGCCGCCGGCGCGCAAGCGGGCCGCCCCCGCCAAGCAGGCCTCCGCCGGAACCGGCAGCCGCCGCACCGGGTCCTCGACGGCCAAGGGCTCCGCGCGGACGGGCGCCAGGAGCACCGGCAAGCCGACCGCCCGACGCGCCGCGAAGCGGTCCGCCGGCAGCGGCAAGGGCGGTGCCGACGATGCCTGAGTCCGCCCTGGCACGCATCAAGGACAGCCCGGCCGCCGACCGGGCCAAGCAGGAACTGGAGGGCTACCTCATGGCCCAGGCCGAGCGGGCCCTCGCGGGCGCCGGCCGGGCCATGGGGCGCTCGACCGCCCACCTGACCGCGATGGCCGACGGCACCAGCCCCGGCCTGAGGGCGCTGGCCCTCGACAGCGCCCGCAAGGTCGCCAAGGGGCGGGCCCCGCTCCGAGCCGTGGTCGAAGCCGGCGCGAAGCAGGTCGGGGCCAGGGCCGCGCACGCCGTGCGCGACCGGCTCACCCGGCGCGGCGGCAGGCCCGGCCGGGGCCGCCCCACCCTCATCATGGAATCGGTGGACGTGGGCGTGCCCGTCAAGGACGCCTACAACCAATGGACCCGCTACCGCGACTTCCCCGAGTTCGCGCAGGGGGTCACCAGCGCCGAGGCGGTCGACGAGACCACCAGCGACTGGAACGCCAAGATCTTCTGGTCCCACCGCAGCTGGACGGCCCACGTCACCGAACAGGTCCCCGACGAGCGCATCGCCTGGACCTCAGAGGGCGCCAAGGGCACGACCCGCGGTGTGGTCACCTTCCACGAGCTCACCGTCGACCTCACCCGCGTCCTGCTGGCCATCGAGTACCACCCGCGGGGCCTCCTGGAGAAGACCGCCAACCTCTGGCGCGCCCAGGGCCGGCGGGTCCGCCTGGACCTCGGGAACTACGCCCGCTTCCTCACCCTCAAGGGCGGCCAGGCTGACGGCTGGAGGGGCGAGGTCCACGACGGCGAACTCGTCGACGAGGACGAGGCGGAACTCGAAGAGGCCTACCGGGGCGAGGATGGCGACGAGGCCTTCGAGGGCGGCGAGGACGGCGAGGAGGCCTTCGAGGACGACGAAGGCTACGAGGACGACGAGGAGGGTGTGGCCGAGGACCCCGACGTCGACTACGAGGACGAAGCCGAGGGCCCCGAAGCCGACTACGAGCACGCGGAACGGGACGGGGAACCCGATCCCGAGGAAGCCGAGCCCGACCGGGAGCCCGAGGACGAGCCGGAAGCCGCCCGGCCGCGCGGCCGCCGGGGAAGCCGGCGGTCGGCATGACGACGCCCTCCGGCCTGCCCCGGCCCTACGAGGACAGCTCCAGCGCCAACCTCGCCGACATCCTCGAACGCGTCCTCGACAAGGGCGTGGTCATCGCCGGGGACATCCGCATCAACCTCCTCGACATCGAACTGCTCACCATCAAACTCCGCCTGGTCGTCGCCTCGGTCGACCGGGCCAAGGAGATGGGGATCGACTGGTGGGAGCAGGACCCCGCCCTCTCCTCCAAGGCCCGCCACCGCGAACTCGGCCGGGAGAACGAGGAACTGCGCCGCCGCGTCGCGGAACTGGAAGCCCGCCGGGAGGAGCACCCGTGACCGAAGACCTGCTCTACGTCTACACCGTGCTGCGCACACCGGCGCCCCCGTCCGCGCCCCTGGCGCTCGACGAGCCCGAGGCCGCTCTGGGTACGGGCCTGGAGCTCGTCGAGCACCAGGGGCTCACGGCGGTCGCCGAGCCCGTCGACGCGGCCGACTTCGACGAGCAGCCGCTGCGCGCACACCTGGAAGACCTCGACTGGCTCGCGCGGATCGCCAGGGCCCACCACGAGGTGGTCGCTCGCGTCGGCCGCCGCACCACGACCGTTCCCCTCCGGCTGGCGACCATCTGCCGCGGCCGGCCGGGAGTCCGGCGGATGCTGGCCGAGGCGCACGGGCCCCTCAGCGAGGCCCTGGAGAGGGTCACGGACGCGGAGGAGTGGGGCGTCAAGCTCTACGCCCAGCCCGCGCCCGCCGACCCCCCTGCGGCCGAGCCCGGCGCGGCGGCCCCCGCGGACGCGCCCCCCGGCGGCCGCGCGGGGGCCCCCCCCGGCCCCCCCCCACGCCCCCCCCCCC
>NZ_JBEZLV010000065.1:0-20140 GCF_040652335.1 Streptomyces sp. NPDC048270 | reverse complement strand
GGGGGGGGGGGGGGGGGGGCCGCGGCCCGGCCCCCCCCCCCGGCGCCGCGGCCGCGCCGCCGGACCCTGCTCGCCGCGGCCGCCGCCACCCTCGTCGCAGGCGGCACCAGCACCGCCTGGCTGCTGCGCGAGAAGGCAGCGCCCGAGGACAAGGGCGCCCGCCCCGGCCGCCCCGCCCTCGCCATCGGCCTGCAGGCCGATCTGAGCGGCCCCGGCCAGGGCGTGGGCAGGGCCCAGCGCGACGGAGCGCTGCTGGCCGTCGAGGAGCTCTCGGCGGCCGAGGACCAGCCCTTCACCTACCGCCTCGCCGAGGCCGACGACCGGGGGGCCGCCGGACCGGCGGCCGCCGCGGCCGCCCGGTTCGCCGCCGACACCTCCGTCGTCGCCGTCCTCGCGGCCACCGCCACGGCGGCCGTCAAGGCCGTCCTCGCCCCCTACGACCAGGCGGGCCTGCCCGTCCTGACCGTCAACGACGGCGACACCACCCACCTGAACCGCGTCTACACCTGCCTGCGCCCCAACGACGCCTACCAGATGCGGCCCGTCGTCGAGTACCTGACCGCGCGCGAGCGCGGCACCACCCTGGTCGTGGACGACGGCACCCCCTACGGCTGGCAGACCACCCGCTTCCTCAGCGAGGCCCTGCGCGCCGGGAAGCGGGCGATCAGCACGGCGACCGTGGCCGCGGACGCCGACCACACCGGCCTCGCCCGCGAAGCCGTCCGAGCCGCCGCGGGCGCCGTCCTGTACGGCGGCGGCCCCGCCGGCGCGGCCCGCCTCGCCGTGGCCCTGGCGGCCGCCGGCTACCGCGGCCGGGTCCTCGCCACCCAGGCCGTCCACGACCCCCGCTTCCTCGCCGAGGCGGGCGCGAGCGCCGAGGGCTGGCTGCTGGTCTCCACCGCCGTCGACCCCGCCGCCGCCCCCGCGCCCCCGGCGGCCCGCGCCTTCGACACCGCCTTCCGCGCCCGCCACAAGAGCCCCGCCCCGCTCTACGCGGCCGAGGCCTACGACGCCGTGCACCTGCTGGCCCGGTGCGCGCGGGACCTGGGCCGCCCCCAGGTCGGCCGCGGGGACCTGCTGCCCACCCTGCGCGGGACCACGCACCAGGGCGTCTCCAAGGCGTACGCCTTCGAGCGGGCCAACGGCACCTTCACGGGCGAGGGCCTGTTCCTCTACGAGGTCGCCTCCGGCCGCTTCCGCCTGCTCGGCACCCGCTCCACGGCCTGGCCCGCCTGACCCCCGGCCGACGCGCGAGCGGGCCGTGCCCGCCCCCGAACGGGCACGGCCGCGCGGCGGGGCCCCGGGGGGTGAGGCCGTGCCGGCCGGTGGACCGGCCCTGCCGACGCTACGGGCCGGCGGCCACCCGCCGCGACCGTCCACGGGTTGAATCGGGCCTACCCCCTCGGGTGGCGGCCCTGTACAACCAGGGGTGTACACAAGGGGGTTGACGTGCAGCTGTCCGCACATCCGGCAATGCGCCGGGTCCGCGCCGTGCTACCGGTCACGGGCGAGACCGTATGGGCCGCCGGTTCCCTGTGGATGTCGTCCACGCTGCTCCACAACTGGCCCGACCCGCACGGCTACTGGCGTGACACCGACGCGCTCGCCTACGCCCTGCTCGCCGCGATCTACCTGCCGCTGGTGCTGCGCCGCCGCCACCCCGTGGCGGTCCTGCTCAACACCGGGCTCTGGGTCGGCCTCTACTTCACCCTCGGCTACTACCACGTGGTCGCCGCGTGCGGAGTGCTCACCGCCCTGTACACCGTGGCCTCCTGGTGCCCCCGCCGGGTGTCGGCCAGGGCCGCGGCAGGAGCGCTCGCCGTGCTCCTGTGGGGCACCCGGCTCGCCGAGCCGGGCGTCGCCCCGATGAGCGCGGTCTTCGTCACCGTCGCCGCCGTCGTCTGCTGGGTCGCCGGGGACGGCGCCCGCAGGCTGCGCGTGCTCACCCGCCAACTCCGCCTGGAACAGGAGGAGAAGGCCCGCCGGGCCGTCGTGGAGGAACGCATCAGGATCGCCCGCGAACTGCACGACGTCATCGCGCACCACGTCTCGGTGATCTCCGTCCAGAACGGGCTCGCCTCCTACGTACTGGCCTCCGACCCGCCGACCGCCCGCAAGGCCCTGGACACCGTGGGGGACAGCGCCCGCGAGGCCCTGGCCGAGATGCGCCGGATGCTGCTGGTGCTCCGCGAGGAAGGTCCGCTGCCCGCCCCGCAGGAGCAGCACGGCCCGGTGGCGGGACTGGGCAGGCTCGAGGAGCTGGCCAGGCGGGTCGGCGAGGCCGGGGTGCCCGTCGGCGTCCAGGTCACGGGGACGGCCTACGACCTGCCGCCCGGGATCGACCTGTGCGCCTACCGCGTGGTCCAGGAGGCCCTGACCAACGTGATCAAGCACGCCCCAGGCGCGCGGACCACCGTCCGGGTCGACTACGGCGCGGACGAGGTCCGCATACGCGTCGACGACGACGGCAGGGGCCGCACTCCGGCCCGGGTGCCGGCCGGCCCGGGAGGGGCCGGGGGACAGGGGTTGATCGGAATGCGCGAGCGGGCGACGATCTACCACGGCACGGTGACCGCGGGGCCTGCCCCCGGGGGAGGCTTCGGGGTCAGCCTGCGGATTCCCGTGCCCCGACCGGGAGGGGGAGACGCGCATGCCGTCCGTACTCGTCGTCGATGACCAGTTCCTGATCCGGTCCGGACTGACCGCGCTGCTCACGGCCGCCCCCGGCTACGAGGTCGCGGGCGAGGCGGCGGACGGCGAGGAGGCGGTCCGGCTCGCCGCGGCGACCCGGCCCGACGTCGTCCTCATGGACATCCGGATGCCCGGCACGGACGGGATCGAGGCCACCGAGCGGATCCTGGCCGCACACGGCGACGGCACGGCCGGGGCGGGCGGGACGGACGGCGCGACCCGGTCGGACGGCTCGGCCGGATCGGACGGCACGGCCGGGACCGGCGGCGGTCCCAAGGTGCTCGTGCTCACCACCTTCGACTCCGACGAGTACGTCTTCCGCGCCCTGCGGGTCGGCGCGAGCGGGTTCCTCCTCAAGGACACCCCGCCCGACCGGCTGCTCGCCGCCATCGCCACCGTGCACGCCGGCGAGATGCTGTTCAGCCCCCGGGCCCTGCGCGGACTGATCGACACCTACGCCGCGCCCGTCGTCCGGCCCCCGCACCCGGGCCTCGACACGCTGACCCCGCGCGAGCGCGAGGTGCTCGGCCTGGTCGGCGCCGGCCTGCCCAACGCCGACATCGCCGAGCGGCTGGTCCTGAGCGCCGCCACCGTGAAGACCCACGTGCACCGCTGCATGAGCAAGCTGGGGCTGTCGAGCCGGGCCCAGGCGGTGGTCGTCGCCCACGAGTTCGGCCTCGCCGCCCGAATGCACTGATCGCGGCGTTCCGGATGCGGGCGGCGGCGGGCCGGGCGACAGTGGGTGCCATGGGTATCGAAGACTACGGCGGCGGGCCCGGCGCCGAGCAGACCGGTGTGCTCGTCGTGACCACCAACGACGTCCCGGGCTACCGGGTGGAGAAGGTCATCGGGGAGGTCTTCGGGCTCACCGTCCGCTCCCGGCATCTGGGCAGCCAGATCGGCGCGGGCCTGAAGTCGATGATCGGCGGAGAGCTGAAGGGGCTCACGAAGACCCTGGTGGAGACCCGCAACCAGGCCATGGAGCGGCTCATCGACCAGGCGAAGGCGCGCGGCGCGAACGCCGTCCTGATGATGCGCTTCGACGTGACCGAGGCCGCCGACGTCGGGACCGAGGTGTGCGCCTACGGCACCGCCGTCATCCTGGTCCCGGCCTCCGCCTAGTGCTGTGACCCTTTGCGGTCACCGCACTAGGCGCACGCACCTCCCGAGCCGCCGGGTACGACCGGCGCACGTCGGCGTTACGTAAATCCAGGACGGCGCTCCGCTTTGTCCATGGGTTTGCCCGGTCGCGGTCCGCAAGCTGTCAGGTCAGTGAGCGGACCGCTCGGGCCTGCGTGCCGAGCGGTCTTCCGCCAAGGAAGCGCCGACTCCCGGAGGCCCGATGCGAACCCCCCTCTGGCCGGCCGCGGCCGCGCTGGCCGGCCTGGTCGCCACCCTGGTCGTGGCCGCCCCCGCCGCCCCCGCCGCGGCGGCCGCACCCGTGACGATCACCTCGCCCGAACTGTCCGTCAGCGTGGACCGCGGCTTCCCCCGTGTCATCGGCTACACCCGCCGGGCCACCGGCGACGTCCTGCACGGCAACGAGGACGCGCTGAACACCCTGCTCGTCAACGGGACGGCCCACACCCCCGCCGTGACCTCGACCGCCACCGCCTCCGGCGTGGACTACGTGCTCGCCTTCTCCGGAGTGACCATCAGGTCCCGCATCTCGGTGGCCGGTTCGGTCGTGGAGTTCAAGGTGACCGCGATCGAGGACACCGCCTCCTTGCGGGTACGCACCCTCGCGATCCCCGAACACCACCTCGTCAGCGTCCGCAGCGACCAGCCCGGCGCCGCGCTGGCCACCGCCACCATGCACACCGCCACCACCGGCACCGGGGACACCTTCACCCCCGTCACCGCCGCCACCCCCGTCGACCCCGCCGCGACCACCGTGATGTACGGCCTGGCCAACACCGGCCGACTGGCCGCCGCCATCGACTCCAACTCCCTGTACGACACGCCCTCGGGCGGCACCGCGCGGGAGAACGGCCGGATAGCCAAGCGGGTCACCGACCAGGGCGGCCACCGCCGGGCGGGACTGTGGAGCGGAGCCTGGCTGTACCGGCCCGCGGGAGCGGCCGACGCGGACACCGAGCCCCTGCCGTACGTCCGCGTCGCGATCACGGCCGACCGCAACGCCGACTCCGCCGTCGACTGGCAGGACGCCGCCGTCGCCTACCGCGACATCTGGACCCCGCCCACCGGCTGGCAGGACACCGCCGACCGGGTCGTGCAGCGGATCCCCTTCAACTTCGCCTCCCAGGCCACCCACCCCTTCGCGCAGACCCTGGACGAGACCAAGCGCGTCAACCGCGCCACCGACGGCCTCGGCCAGTTCGTCCTCCTCAAGGGCTACGCCTCCGAGGGCCACGACTCCGCGCACATGGACTACCGGAACATCGGATCCAAGCTCGGCGGCGCCGTCGACCTGAACACCCTCACCACCGCCGGCGACGCCTACAACGCAGACATCGGCGTGCACGTCAACGCCACCGAGGAGTACCCGGTCTCGGCCACCTTCGACCCGGCCCGCCACACCGGCGGACTCGGCTGGGACTGGCTCGACCAGTCGTACTACGTGGACACCCGCAAGGACGGACAGTCCGGGCAGCGGCTGGGGCGGCTGCGGGACCTCAAGGCCGCCGCCCCCGGCCTCGACTTCCTCTACGTGGACGTCTGGTACGGGGACGGCTACGTCTCGCGCAAGCTCCAGCGCGAGATCAGCGGACTGGGGCTCCAGCTGACCACGGAGTTCCCCCACACCCTGACCGAACAGTCCCTCTGGCACCACTGGGCCACCGACGTCAACTACGGCGGCAGCGACCTGAAGGGCATCAACTCCACCATCGCCCGGTTCATCGCCAACCACGCCAAGGACGACTGGATCGCCCGCAGCCCGCTGCTCGGCGGCGCCGAGATCACCGCCTACGAGGGCTGGCAGGGCAAGAGGGACTTCACCGCCTTCCTGAACACCACCTTCGCCGTCAACCTGCCGACCAAGTACCTCCAGGAATCCCCGATCGTGAAGTGGACCGCCGACACGGTCACCCTCGCGAACGGCACCACCGTCACCACCGCGGGCGACAAGCGCAGGATCACCACGGCCGGCCGCACCGTCCTGGCCGCGGACGCCTACCTGCTGCCCCGCGACGGCAAGCTCTACCACTGGAACGACAAGGGCGGCTCCACCACCTGGACCCTGCCGGCCGGCTGGAGCGCACCCCAGCTCTACCGGCTCACCGACACCGGCCGCGTCCCGGCCGGCGGCCTCACCGTCGGGTCAGGCGGCCAGGTCACCATCAACGCCGCCGCCCGCACCGCCTACGTGGTCGCGAGCGGCGCCCCGGCCGCGCCCGCCGACCCGAAATGGGGCGAGGGCACCCCGCTCGAGGACCCCTCCTTCTACTCGGGCGGCCTGAGCGCCTGGACCGTCACCGGGACCGGCGTCGCCGTCACCCGCAACGCCCAGGGCCAGAGCGAGCTCACCTTCGCCGCCGGCGCCGCCGCGGCCGTCTCCCAGCAGCTGACCGGCCTCGCCCCCGGCACCCACGCCGCGTCCGTCTGGGTCTCCACCCCCGCCGGCCGGCCCGCCACCCTCACGGTGGCCCCCGCCGGCGGAGCCGCCGCCTCCGTGTACGCCGACTCCTCGCCGCTGACGAACAACCTCGGCGGCAGCGAGAAGAACGGCACCAGGATGCAGCGCATGAAGGTGCTCTTCGACGTCCCCGCCGGGCAGTCCACCGCCACCCTCACGCTGTCCGCCGCCGCCGGACCGGGCACCGTCCAGCTCGACGACGTCCGCGTGGTCCGCTCCGCCCGCACCCCGCTCGCCGGGCACTGGTTCGCCGAGGACTTCGAGAACGCCGACGCGGGCTGGGGCCCCTTCGCCTTCGGCGGCGCGGGCGGCTCGGCCACCGACCCGCGCACCCACATCGCCCAGCGCAACGCCCCGTACACCCAGGCCGGATGGAACGGGAAGCTGGTGGACGACGTGATCGGCGGCCAGAACTCCCTGAAGTCGCACGAGGAGCGGACCGGCCTGGTCTACCGCACGCTGCCGCAGACGCTGCGCTTCACCCCGGGCCGCTCCTACAAGGTCACCTTCCGCTACGAGACCGGATTCAGCGGCGACTACCGGTTCGTCACCGGATCCGGCGCCACCGAGACCGCCACCGCCCTCGACCAGGCCCGTACCCCGACCACCTTCACCAAGACCTTCACCGCCGGGACGGACGCCTGGATCGGCGTGCGCAAGGCCACTCCCGAGGACTCCCACAACGAGGCCGACCTCATCCTCGACGACCTGGCCGTCGACGACCTCGGCCCGGTCGGCGGCGGCGAACTCCTGGTGCCCCAGGGTCAGATGAGCGTCAAGGCCGTGGACAGCCAGGAGACCGCCGGTGAGAACGGCAGCGCCGCCAACGTTTTGGACGGCGACGCGTCCACCATCTGGCACACCCAGTGGTACACCGCCGCCGCGCCCATGCCGCACGAGATCACCCTCGACCTCGGCGCCTCCTACGACGTCTCCGTCCTCCACTGCCTGCCCCGGCAGACGCAGAGCAACGGACGGATCGCCGACTACCAGGTGTTCACCTCCGCCGACGGCGTCACCTGGGGCACGGCGGCGGCCTCCGGGACCTTCGCCGACACGGCCGCGCAGCAGGACGCCGCCTTCACGCCGCGCCCCGCGCGCTACGTGAAGCTGAGGGCCACGAGGGAGGTGGCGGGCAACCCCTGGACCTCGGTCGCCGAACTCACCGTCGGGTACGTCCCGTAAGGGGCGCCCTGCCGGCCGACTGCTGGGCCCGGAACCGTACGGGAGACATCCCCACCCGGCGGCTGAACAGCCGGCTGAAATAGGCCGGATCCTCGTAGCCGACCCGCCGGGCCACCCCGGCGACCGGCAGGTCGGTGCGGGCGAGCAGCTCCTTCGCCCGGCTCAGCCTGATGCCCAGCAGGTACTCCTTGACCCCCTCCCCGGTGCTGCGCCGCACCGCCCGGCGCAGCTGGGGCAGGGGCATCCCGAGCCGGGCGGCGTGCTCGGCCACCGACATCGGCAGCAGGGCGTCCCGCGCCAGGGTGTCCATCACGGTGTCCCCGTGCCGCGACACCCCGGCGCGGGCGTAGCGCAGCGCCACCAGCAGCCCGTGCACGGCGGCCGCGGCCTCGACCTCCAGCAGCGGGCCGCCGAGCCGGGCCGCCCGTACGATCCCGTCGACCACGTGCTGCACCCCGGCCGTCCCGCTCAGCGGTACCAGCGGCCGGTCCGGGGTCACGTAGCCGAGGTCGGTGTACGCCTCCACGCTGCTGCCCGTGAAGTCGACGAAGCACTCGTCCCAGCCGGTCCGCGGATCGGGTCCGTAGTGGTGCTCCACCCCCGGGACCAGCCACAGCAGTGCGGGCGCGGTCACCGGCTGCGGGGGCCGGCCGCCGTGGCTGAACCAGCCCCGGCCCCGCGTGACGACCACGGCGACGTGGTGGTCGAGGAAGCGCGGCCCCACGACCGGCAGTTCGCCCTGCTGGACCCCCACCCCGAGGCAGACCAGGCCGAGTCTGCGGTGGTTGGCGGTGGGGGAGAAGTACCGCATCCAGCTGCTGTACGGGGAACTCGTGCACGGGGCACTGCTGTACGGGGGCGTCGCCATCTGCGGATTGTGATCCACGGGGCCCGGCGCCCTCAAGGGGAGGCGGGCTCCCGGCGCGGGGGCGGCGCGGCCGCCCGGCGGGGCGGCCGCAGGCCCGCCGCCAGTCCGGCGATGACCACCGACAGGCCCAGCCACACCGCGGGACCGGGGACCCCGCCGCCGGTGAGCACCCCGGCGGCCGCGGCGGCGAGCGGCGCGATCCCCGTCAGCAGCCCGGCCCGGCCGGAGCCCACGGCGGCCACCGTCCGGTACCAGAGCAGGAACGCCACCGCCGTCACCAGCACGGCGAGGTACGCGGCGGCCGCCCACTGGGCCGCGCCGAGTTCCAGCACCCGGGCGGGCCGCTCGAAGCACACGGCGAGCCCCGCCAGCATCACCGCACCCATCCACACCGCGTGCACGGACACCCCCCACGGGCCGTGCCTGCGCAGCACCGGGACGGCGAGCAGGGTGAACCCGGCCTCGCAGCCCAGCGCCAGGGCCGCCCAGGCGACCCCGGCGGCGTCCGTCCGGCCCGTCCCCTCCACCAGCACGGCCCCGGCCACCACCACGGGCGCCGCGAGCAGCACCCGCCGACTGGGCCGCCTGCCCTCCAGGAACGGGCCGATCAGCCCCAGCAGGATCGGTACGGAGGCCACCGCGACGGCGATGACGGCGGGCTCGGCATGCGCGACCCCTCGGACGACGGCCACGTTGAACAGCACCAGCCCGGTCGCCGCGACCCCGGCCAGCCACAGCCACTCCCGGCCGCGCGGCCGCTCCAGGGGCACCCGGGCGGCCCGGGCCAGGGCGAGCAGCAGCAGCGCGGCGGCCGTGTACCGGACGGCCTGGACGGCGAACAGCGGGGCGTCGACGAGGGACCGGGAGACGGTGACGCTGCTGCCCACCAGCGCCATCCCGGCGATCCCGGGCGCCAGGTCCCGGAAGGGGGCGGACGGGGAACGCGCGGCCCCCGCGCGGGGAGCGGCCCCGGGCGGGCCGCCGGCCTTCGTGCTCATGCTCTTCATGCCGTCCAGCCTCGCGGCACAATGGTCCGATGAGCAGGTCCAATGAAGGCGCGAACCAGGGGTCCAAAAGCGGAGCGGACTTCCTCCAGCTCGACATCGGCCAGGCCCCGCCCGGCGGCCGCACCGACTGGCTGGCCGGCCGGCTGCGCGCCGCCATCGCCGACGGCACCCTGCCCGTCGGGAGCCGGCTCCCGGCCAGCCGGGTCCTCGCCGCCGAACTCCGCGTCTCCCGGGGGCTGGTCACCGAGGCCTACCAGCGGCTCGCCGAGACCGGCCAGGTGTCCGGCCGCGGCCGCGGCGGCACCGTCGTCGTCGCCGGCCCGCCGCCGGCGGCCGAGCCCGCCGCCGCCCCCGAGCGCGGCGGACTCGTCGACGCCCTGCGGGCGGTGCCCTGCCGGATCGACCTCTCGCCCGGGGTCCCCGACCTGACCGCCTTCCCCCGTACCGCCTGGCTCCAGGCCGAGCGCCGGGTGCTCGGCGCGCTCACGCCGGCCGACTTCGGCTACGGCAACCCGCAGGGCGCGCCCGCACTGCGCGAGGCGGTCGTCGGCTGGCTGGCCCGCAACCGGGGGATCCGCGCCGACCCCGACGAGGTGGTGATCGTCGCGGGAGTCGCCCAGGCCCTGGGGCTGCTGGCGCAGGTCCTGCGGGAGAGCGGGGTGCGCCGCATCGCGGTGGAGGACCCCGGCTCGCTCGGGGCCCGCCAGCAGCTGGAGTACGGGCGGCTGGAGCCGGTTCCCGTTCGGGTGGACGCACTCGGGCTGGACGTGGCCGCGCTCCGGGCGAGCGGGGCGCAGGCCGTGCTGCTCACCCCGGCGCACCAGTTCCCGACCGGCGTCGTGCTCGACGGCGAGCGCCGCCGGGACCTGCTCGGCTGGGCGGCGGCCGGGGGCCTGGTGATCGAGGACGACTACGACGCGGAGCACCGCTACGACCGGGCCCCCGTCCCCGCCCTGCGCGCCCTGCTGCCGGAGGGCGTCTGCTACGCCGGGAGCGTGTCGAAGCTGCTGGCCCCGGCCCTGCGCCTGGGCTGGCTCCTGGTCCCGCCGCGCCTGAGCGCGGCCGTGACCGCCGCCAAGCGGTACGCCGATCTCGGAAATCCGGTCCTCGCCCAGCTGGTCCTCGCCCGGCTGATGGACTCCGGGGAGCTGGAGCGGCACCTGCGTTTCGTCCGGCGCCGCCACCGGCGCCGCCGCGACGCCATGCTCCGGGCCCTCGCGGACCGGCTGCCGGGCGCCCGGGTGCACGGCGCGGCGGCGGGCCTGCACCTCATGGTCACCTTCGACGGCGCCGACTTCGAGGACACCGCTCTGGCCTCGGCGGCGCTGGAGCTCGGGGTCAAGGCCCACCCGCTGTCATGGCACCGCCTCGCCCCGGGCCCGCCGGGCCTGATCCTGGGCTATGCGGCGGGCTCGGCGGGGGAGATCGAGGAGGGCGTCGCCGCCCTCGGCACGGCCCTGGAAAAAATTCCCGGCCGCGGGCGGCAACCTCGCCGGGGGTCGCGCGTCGTGCGGGGGTGAAGGGTGCGGTTCCGCGCCCTGCTCTCGATCCGACCGTGGAGAACCACCGTGATGAACCTGAAGCGCGTCCCCCGCACCCTGCGCCGGGCGGCCGTCACCGCGGCCGCGGCGGGGGCGGTCGTCGCCCTCGCCGGCCCGGCGGCCGCGGCGGGGGTCTCCGCCTCGTCCGCGCCCGCCCCCGCGTCCAGCGCCTCGCCGAGCGCCGCGCCGAAGGCGCCCGGCAGCGTGCCGCCGAGCCCGTCCGTCAGCGTGCCCGGCGGCGAGCAGCCGAGCGCGGCGCCGAGCGCCTCCCCCAGCAAGGCCCCGAACACGGCCCCCAGCGCCGCCCCGAGCGCGCCTGCGAGCGGCGCCCCGCAGCCCTCGGCTTCGCCCGCCGGGTCCGAGCTGGCCCATACTGGCTCCTCCGCGACCACCGCCGCACTGGGGGCCGGGGCCACCGTCCTCATCGCCGCCGGCGCCGGGACCCTGTACGCCGTGCGGCGCCGCGCCAACGGCTGAGGAACCCCGTGCTCGACCTCGCACCACCCGTCGGCCCCCTCACGCCCGGCTTCGGCCGGGCGTGGCGGGGCCTGTGGTCGTTGCTGCGCCGCGACCGCTCCGCCCCGGCGGCGGAGCCCCGGCCGTACGGGCTCCCGTACGGGCCCTCGTACGGACCGGACGGAGGCGCCCACGGCGACGGCGCCGCGGGCGGCCCCGGAGACCCGCCGCCCACCGTCACGGCGCTCTACCACGCGCACCGGCTGCGCATGGTCCGGCTGGCCGTGCTCCTCGTGGACGACCTGTCCACCGCGGAGGACGTGGTCCAGGACGCCTTCACGGCCCTGTACCGCCGCCACGGCGAGCACATCACCGAGGTGGACAACGCCCTCGGCTACCTGCGCACCGCCGTGGTCAACACCTCGCGCTCGGTCCTGCGCCGCCGGCGCACCGCCCGGGCCTGGACCCCTCCCGCCCCGGCCGACGTACCGTCCGCGGAGGCGCACGTGGTCCTGGACGAGGCGCACCGCGAAGTGCTCGCCGCGCTCGGCCGGCTCACCGCGCGCCGCCGCCAGGTGCTGGTGCTGCGGTACTGGGCGGACCTCAGCGAGGCGGAGATCGCGAGCACCCTCGGGATCAGCCGGGGAGCGGTGAAGTCGAACGCGAGCAGGGCGCTGGACGCGCTGGAGCGGATTTTGGAGGGACGGGTATGACGTACGGCGAACCCCCGCTCGAACGCCCCGTCGAGCGCAGGCTGCGGGAGGCCCTGGACGCCCGTGCGGCCGGGGTCACGGTCCTCGCGCTGCGCCCCGCCGATCCGCCGGGGCCGCGGGTACGGAGGTTCCCGGCGCTGCGGCTGCGCGGGATCGGGCTGCCGCTGGCCGGGCTGGCCGGGCTGGCCGCCGCGGCGGCGGCCGTGGTGGGGTACCTGGTGCTCGCTCCGGACCCGGCACCGGTACGGCCCGCGCCGCCCGCCGCGCCGCCCGAGGTCGGGCCTGCGACGCCGTCGCGGACACCGGCTCCGTCGCGGACGCCGGCTTCGGCGCCGACGCCGTCCGTGAGCCCGCCGCCGAGCACCGTGCCGGGGCCGGGCCCGAGCGCCTGGCCGTCCGCGGCGCCGAACCCGGCGGGCAGCCCGCAGGCGCCGTCGAAGTCCGCGACGCCCTCGGCGGGCTTGCCCGCGGGCTCCCCCTCGGTCCCGCCCTCGGTGACCCCGAGCCCCTCGCGGCCCGGCCGGTAGGCGAGGCCGCCGGGCCCGGCGGACGGGTCCTAGGAGCGGGTGTTCTCCACCACCGCGACCAGCGGGGCCAGTTGCGGGTTGCGGGCGGCCTCGTCCAGGGCCTCGCGCAGGGCGGTGTCGTTCGTCGGGCGGGCGGCCGCCAGGAGGGCCAGGCCCGCCTCGCTCACATCGGTGTAGATGCCCCGCCGGTCGGTGTCGCAGAGGTAGCGGCTCAGCAGACCGCGGTCCTCCAGCCGGCTGACCAGTCGGGTCGTCGCGCTCTGGCTGAGCAGTACCGAGTCGGCGACCTGGTGCATGCGCAGGTGCCCGCCCGGCCCGTTGTGCTGCCGGCTCAGGACGTCGAGCAGCGAGAACTCGCGCACGCTCAGGCCGTGCCCCGCCTGGAGCGCGCGTTCGATGTGCGACTCGATCCGCCCGTGCAGGAGGGAGAGGGCGCACCAGCCCTGGGAGAGGGCGGTGAGCGCGCTGTCCGTGGCCGTCATGGGCTCCTCCTTCGAAGCGGATGGGTACCGCGTGTGACCACCAGGATAGGTCACGTACGCAATAGCCCGCGCTTGCAAATATCCCGCGTCTGCAATTAATGTGGACGCACGTAAGCGGCGACGGCAACATGTCGCCCCCGGTGGCCGCCCGCCACCCCCGCACCACACCCCCTCCCCGCCGAAGGACACCTCCCTCATGCCTCTCGCCCTCCTCGCCCTCGCCATCGGGGCCTTCGGGATCGGCACCACCGAGTTCGTGATCATGGGCCTGCTGCCCGAGGTCGCCGGCGACTACGGCGTCTCGATCCCCACCGCGGGCTTCCTGGTCACCGGCTACGCCCTCGGCGTGGTCCTCGGCGCCCCGCTGATGACCGTGCTCGGCACCCGCATCCCCCGCAAGCGCATGCTGATGCTGCTGATGGGCCTGTTCATCGCGGGCAACGTGCTCTCCGCGCTCGCCCCCGCCTTCGGGATCATGCTCACCGGCCGCGTCGTCGCCTCGCTCGCCCACGGCGCCTTCTTCGGCATCGGCGCGGTCGTCGCCGCCGAACTCGTCGCCCCCGAGAAGAAGGCCGGAGCCATCGCCATGATGTTCACCGGCCTGACGGTGGCCAACGTGGTCGGCGTCCCCCTCGGCACCCTCGTCGGCCAGACCCTGGGCTGGCGCGTCACCTTCCTGATCGTCGCCGCGCTCGGCGTCCTCGGCCTGCTCGGCATCGCCCGCCTGGTGCCCGACCTGCCCCGGCCCGAAGGCGGCGTACGGATCCGCAGCGAGCTGGCCGCCTTCCGCAACGTGCAGGTGCTGCTGGCGATGGCGATGACCGTGCTCGGTTTCGGCGGCGTGTTCGCCGCGATCACCTACATCACCCCGATGATGACCAACGTGGCGGGCTTCGCCGACTCCTCCGTGACCTGGCTCCTGGTCCTGTTCGGCCTCGGCATGGTCGCGGGCAACCTCATCGGCGGCCGGTACGCGGACCGCGCGCTGATGCCGATGCTCTACGTCTCCCTGGGCGCGCTCGCCGTCACCCTGGCCGTCTTCACGCTCACCGCCCACACCAAGGCGGGCGCCGCCGTCACCATCGTGCTCATCGGCGCCCTCGGCTTCGCCACCGTGCCCCCGCTCCAGAAGCGGGTCCTCGACCAGGCCGCGGGCGCACCGACCCTTGCCTCCGCCGTCAACATCGGCGCCTTCAACCTGGGCAACGCGCTGGCCGCCTGGCTCGGCGGCATGGTGATCGCCGCCGGCCTCGGCTGGACCGCACCGAACTGGGTCGGCGCGGCGCTGGCCGCCTCCGCCCTGGTGCTCGCCCTGGTCTCCGGCGCCCTGGAGCGCCGCACGGCGGGCGGCGCGGCCCGCGGCGGCCGTGTGATCGCCACCGCGGCCCCGGAGACGTCCGCCGTCCCCGCCCACCACTGATCCGCCCCCTGTTTCCCGTACACCCCCACCGAGGAGAAACCCGCATGTCCAGCACCACCGGCACCCCCCGTACCGCCGTCGCCCCGCTGACCACCGAGGACGCCGAGCTGCTCATCGCCGCCGCCACGGCCGCCGCCGAAGCGGCCGGGGCCACGGTCAGCGTCACCGTCCTCGACGCGGGCGGCCACCTGCTCGCCTTCCGCCGCGACGACCGCGCCGTGCTCATCTCCGGCGAGACCAGCACCCGCAAGGCCTTCACCGCGCTCCAGCTGGACGCGCCCACCGCCGACCTGGTCGCCGCCGTCCAGCCCGGCGCCCCCTTCCACACCCTGCCCACCGCCCTCGACCGTCCGCTGCTGTTCATCGCGGGCGGGCTGCCCGTCCACCGCGACGGCCGCCTCATCGGCGCCATCGGTGTCGGCGGCGGCGCGCCCGAGCAGGACCACGGCTTCGCCGCCACCGCGCTCGACGCCCTGGTCTGAGCCCGCCGGGTCGCGCGCCCGTGTCCCCCGTGCCAGGTTGGGTACGGGGGACACGGGCATACGGGACGCGGGCACATGATCCGAGATCCGAGGTTTCACGTGAGAGGCCACGTCATAGCGACGGCCACGGTGGCCGCACTGGTCACCCTGGCCACCCCGGGCTGTACGGCAGCCTCCGACCAGGCCCGCGCTCCGGCGGCCCCGGCCGCGCCGACCCCCGGCGCGAGCACACCGGCCGGAACCGAGGCCCCGGCCCCGGAGCCCCCCGCGGCCGCCCCGTCCCCGACGCCCTCCTACGCGCTGTCCACCGCCCCGCGCACCATCCCCGCCGTACGGGAGCACGTGCCGGCCCGGGGCCCCGGATGGAAGCCCGCGCCCCAGGCCCGCGTGGTCGTCGCACCGGACGACAAGGCGGCCCTGGCCGACGAGGGCAAGCTGCTCGCCGGTGAACTGGGCCTGGGGTACGCCGAGTCCGCGGAGCCCGGCCCGGGCGACGTGCACCTCTCCCTCGGCGCCAAGGGGTCCGGCCCGGCGGAGTCGTACACCCTCGACGTCAAGGACGGCCGGGTCCGCATCGCCGGCCCCGACGAGGCCGGTGTCTTCTACGGCACGCGCACCCTCAAACAGGCCGTGCGCAGCGCCGGTTCCGCCCCCGAGGGCACCGTGCGCGACGGCCCGGCCGAGCCGCAGCGCGGCCTCAACCTCGACATCGCGCGCAAGCACTTCACGCCCGACTGGATAGAGGACCGGCTGCACGAGATGGCCGACCTGAAACTCAACCAGCTCGGCCTGCACTTCTCCGACGACCAGGCCTTCCGCATCGAGTCCGACAGCCATCCCGAGGTCGTCTCCACCCCGCACCTCACCAAGGCGCAGGTGCGCGAGATCACCGCGCTCGCCGCCCGCCTGCACATCACCGTCGTCCCGGAGATCGACTCGCCCGGACACCTGGGCGCGGTACTGCGCGCGCACCCCGACCTCCAGCTGCGCGACGCACAGGGCAGGGCGGTCAAGGGAGCGGTGGACATAGCGAACCCCGCGTCCGCGAAGCTCATCGACGAACTGCTCCGCGAGTACCGGACGCTGTTCCCCGGCGGGGCCTGGCACCTGGGCGCCGACGAGTACCAGGCGCTGGTGGTCCGCGACCCGGAGGCCTCCTTCCCGCAGCTCGCCACCGCGGCCCGGCAGCGGTACGGGGCGAACGCCCGGGTGCAGGACCTGGCCACGGGCTGGCTCAACGACCGGGCGGACACCGTGCGCCCGTCGGGCAAGGCGCTGAAGGCGTGGAACGACGGGTTCTTCGCCGGGGGAGTGGCGAAGGCGGCCGACGACATCCAGGTCGAGTACTGGACCGGCAAGGAGGTAGGCGCCCGCCCGCCGCTCGAGTACCTGCGCGAGGGCCGCAAGCTCGTGAACCTCAACGACGAGTACCTGTACTACGTGCTCGGCGAGCCGAACCAGTTCACCTATCCCACCGGGCAGCGCATCTACGAGCAGTGGACCCCGCTGGTGCTGCGCGGCAGCACCGCCGTCCCGGCGCAGTACGCGGACCAGATCCTGGGCGGGCGGCTCGCCGTCTGGGCCGACCTGTCCGGCGCCCAGACCCAGGACCAGGTGGCGGCCGGCATCCGGCTGCCGCTGGCCGCGCTGTCCCAGAAGGTCTGGGACGCCCGCACCCCCACCCTGCCGTGGAGCGGGTTCCGGAGCCTGGCCGACCGCTTGGACCCGCCCGGGGCCGGTTGAGGCCGCGTCCGGTCCCCGGGGTCCGGTGCGGCTCAGCAGGCGGAGGCGCAGTCCCCCTCGCCGCTGCGGGCGAGCTCGGTGCACAGCGTGGTCTCCACCTTGCCCAGCAGGCGGGTCAGTTCCGCGCCCTCGGCCGCGTCGAGGCCGGCCAGCGTCTGGCGTTCCAGCTCGCCCCAGGCCCGGCGCACCTCGACGAGCAGCCCGCAGCTGGTCTCCGTGGCCTCGACCAGCGAGGCGCGGCGGTCGGCGGGGTCGGGGCGGCGGCGGACGTGTCCGGCCTGCTCCAGGCGCTGGAGCATCTTCGTCACGGTCGACGGGTCGAGGCCCACCGCTTTGATCAGCTCGGACTGGCGCACGGCCCCGCTGTCCCACAGGTGCATCATCAGGAACTCCTGCCCCGGGTGCAGTCCCAGATCCCGTAGCGCGCGGCCCGCGGCGATCCGGTGGAGCCGGGCCACGCGGCTGATGGCGTGGCTGACCGGCCCGTCCAGCACGGCCCCGGGCATCGGACAGACGGGTTCGGTGCGCGGTTCCCCGGCTGCTTGCGCGGTCATGGCGGCGGTCCTCTTCTCGTCTCGGGCTGGAAATCCTACCTGCCCCGCCGATTTTACCTTGGTCGGCCAAGTAATACGGTACGCTGCCTCCGAAGGCTATTTATTGGCCGACCAACTAACTTGTGTGAGGCAGATATGACCAGTGCATTCGAGCCCGTCCGCATCGCCGGCGGCCTGCTCCCCAACCGCATCGCCCTGGCTCCCATGACCCGCAGCCGGGCGGCGGAGGGCGGGCTCGCCACCGGCCTCGTCGCCGAGTACTACACCCAGCGCGCCTCCGCCGGGCTGATCATCAGCGAGGGGATCCAGCCCTCCGCCGTCGGGCAGGGCTACCCCTTCACCCCCGGCCTGCACACCGCCGAGCAGGTCGCGGCCTGGCGCCGGGTCACCGACTCGGTGCACGCCGCGGGCGGCAGGATCTTCGCGCAGATCATGCACTCCGGCCGGATCGGCCACCCGTCCCTCCTGCCCGACGGCCTGATCCCCGTGGCACCCTCCGCGGTCGCCGCCGAGGGCCAGGTCTTCACCGCGGACGGCCTCAAGGACTTCGTCACCCCGCACGAGCTGACCGGAACCGAGGTGCGGGCGACCATCGCCGACTACGCCGAGGCGGCCCGCAACGCGGTGGAGGCCGGCTTCGACGGCGTCGAGCTGCACGGGGCCAACGGCTACCTGATCCACCAGTTCCTGGCCCCGGGCTCGAACCTGCGCACCGACGAGTGGGGCGGCACCGCAGAGAACCGCATCCGCTTCGCCGTCGAGGTGGTCAAGGCGGTCGCCGCCGCGATCGGCGCCGAGCGCACCGCGCTGCGCGTCTCGCCCGGAAACCCGTACAACGGCATCTCCGAGCCCGACCCGCAGCCCGTCTACGAGGCCCTGGTCAAGGAGATCGGCGGGCTCGGCCTGGCCTACCTGCACGTCCTGGAGCACGGCCCCGAGGCCCGGGAGACCACGCTGGCGCTGCGCAAGCAGTTCTCCGGCCCGTTCGTGCTGAACCCGGCGACCGAGGGCCCCACCGACCACCGGGCCCTGACGCTGATCGAGGACGGCACCGCCGACCTGCTCGCCTTCGGGGCCCTCTTCCTGGCCAACCCCGACCTCCCGGAGCGGCTGCGCGCGCAGGGCCCGTACAACACCCCGGACCCCTCCACCTTCTTCGGCGGAGACGCCCGCGGGTACACGGACTACCCGGCCCTGTGAGGACCGCTCCGGGCTCGCGGGGTGCGGTCACCAGATGGCGGCGACCCACTCCGGGTGGTCGATGAACGGGTTCCGGTTGTGCTGGTAGACATCGAATATGACCTGGTTGCGGCGCCGCTCAAAGGCGTCCGGCGGGTCCGCCTGGTGCCACTGCTCGAGCACGCTGATCCGCCCGTGGGCGGGGGCGGAGCCGTTGCCGACCCGGTCGTTCAGCTCCAGGTCGGCGAAGCCGTCGCCGCCTTCGTAGCGGACGGCCATGTAGAGGAGCATCCGCGCCACGTCGCCCTTGACGGCGTCGCGCGGCTCGAAGGAGTCGGCGTCGGTGAGGCTGCCGGGGGCCTCGCCGACGGGGCTGCCGCCGCGGTCGAAGTCCTTGTTGCCCCGGGTGCTGTTGACGGATACGTCCTCGGGCCGCAGGTGGTGCAGATCGGTGCCCGGGCCGGTCGCGGTGCCGAAGTCGCCGTGGCTCTTGGCCCAGACGTGCTCGCGGTTCCAGTCGTTGGCCCCGCCGCCGTTGGTGGACTTCGACTGCGAGCGGCCGGAGTAGACGAGGATGACGTTGTTCGGGTTCGCCGGGTCCTGGTCGGTGGCCTTCAGGGCGTTCCACACGCCGTCGTAGGTCACCTTGGACTGGTTCTTGATGATGCCGTGCAGGGCGGCCTTCAGGGCCGCACCCGTCTTGCCCTGGGCGGCGGCGTAGTAGTCGTCGGCCGCGGCCGACGAGGGCTCCGCCGCCCGCTGCTGGCCGGCCGAGGCGGCGGCGGGTACGGCGAACAGGGCGGCCGCCGCGAGGCCGGCGGCCCAGGGAGTCAGGCGCGAGATTCTCATCACGTGGGGGATACCTCTCCACAAGCACCGTCCCCGCCCGGGGAATTGGCGGGGTGTCAGGTGGCAGAGCGAGGCTCACATTGTCATGTGCCGTACAGGTGAAGACCATGTGTCGGGAGGGAGGACCTTGGCGGGTGTGCCGTCCGTGCGCCGCGGGCAGGGTAGCGGTGGCCCCACGGGCCCCGTCCGTCCGCGAACAGCCCTTCCCTGGAGCAGCCCATGGCAGTGAAGATCCTCATCGTGACCGGTGACGCGGCGGAGTCGCTGGAGGTCCTGTATCCGTACCAGCGCCTGCGCGAGGAGGGGTACGAGGTGCACATCGCGGCGCCCTCGGTGAAGAGGCTGCGCTTCGTGGTGCACGACTTCGAGGAGGGGTTCGACACCTACACCGAGAAGCCCGGCTACACGTGGCCGGCCGACCTGGCCTTCGCCGACGTGGTCACCGAGGACTACGAGGCCCTGGTCGTCCCGGGCGGCCGGGCGCCGGAGTACCTGCGCAACGACCCCGAGGTGCGGCGGATCCTGGCCGCCTTCGCGGAGTCGGACAAGCCGATCGCCCAGATCTGCCACGGCCCGCTGATCACGGCCGCGGCCGGGGGGCTCGAGGGCCGCCGGGTGACCGCCTACCCGGCGCTGGAGCCGGACATGAGGGCGGCCGGGGCCGATTTCGAGGACTCCGAGACCGTGGTCGACGGCACCCTGGTCTCGGCCCGGGCCTGGCCCGACCACTCGCGCTGGATGCGGGAGTTCCTGACGGACGGACTGCTCGCGGCCGGCATCGAGCCCAACGTCACCCTCTACCACTGGGACCTGCCCCAGGCCCTCCAGGACCGGGGCGGCTGGCC
>NZ_JBEZLV010000064.1:0-21627 GCF_040652335.1 Streptomyces sp. NPDC048270 | reverse complement strand
GCCCAGCGGCCGGGACACGGCTTGGTGCGCGAGCCGAGGAGACGCCCCGGAGGGACCCCGCGCACAGCCCGACAGACCGATCCCGCCCAGGGGACCACCCGGGACACGCCCGGCAAGCCGATCCCGCTGAGGGGGACAACCCCAGCCCCGCCGGCGATTGAGGCGAACGGGCCGCGGCCCCACAAGCCGACCCCGCCCAGGGGGACAACCCCAGCCCCGCCGGCGATTGAGGCGAACGGGCCGCGGCCCCACAGGCCGACCCCGCCCAGGGGGACAAACCCAGCCCCGCCGGCGATTGAGGCGAACGGGCCGCGGCCCCGCAAGCCGACCCCGCCCAGGGGGACAAACCCAGCCCCGCCGGCGATTGAGGCGAAAGAGCAACGGGCCCCCGGGCACGGGACCGCACCCCCAGCCGGCCAGGCGTATAAGCACACCACGCCCCCGAACGGCCCACTCCGACCCCCCCGCGGCACCGCGGTCTAGCATCGCGGCGTGCGCAACGACGACAGCCCCCCACGCCCCGAAGCCACCGCCGCGTCGGCCGGGCCGGACCACCGGCCCTGGTTCACGCGCCGCTCCACCCTCGTCATCGCGGCCGCCGCCCTGGCACCGACCGCCCTGGCCGGCTGGGTCCTGACCCAGGTGCTGACCGGAGCCGGGCCCGACGGCCGCGACGCCAAGCCGGCGGCCGCACCGAAGCCCGCGGCCGCCGCCACGGCCACCGCAACCCCCGCCCCCACGACCGCCCCCACGACCGCCCCCGCCAAGGGCCCCCTGTCCGGCCGGACCGTAGTCATCGACCCCGGCCACAACACCGGCAACTTCGACCACACCGACGAGATCGACCAGAAGGTCGACATCGGCACCAACCGCAAGGAATGCGACACCACCGGCACCACCACCAACTCCGGCTACATGGAGGCGGAGTTCACCCTCGACGTCTCCCAGCGCCTGCGGACCGCGCTGGAGGCGACCGGCGCCAAGGTGGTCCTCACCCACGAGGCCGACCGCCCCTGGGGCCCCTGCATCAACGAGCGCGCCCGCATCGGCAACGAGGCCAAGGCCGATGCCGTCGTCTCCGTCCACGCCGACGGCGTCTCCTCCGGCAGCCGCGGCTACCACATCATCCTCCCCGCCAAGGTCAAGGGCGGCGCCGCCGACACCTCGGCCATCGTCGAGCCCTCCCGCCGGCTCGGCGAGCGCATCGCGTCCAACTTCGCCCGGACCACCGGCTCCTCCCCCGCCAACTACCTCGGCGGCGGCACCGGCTTGGTCGTCCGCGACGACCTCGGTGGACTGAACCTGTCAACTCAGCCCAAGGTGTTCATCGAATGCGGCAACATGCGTGACGCCAAGGACGCGGCGCAACTGACGAGTCCGGACTGGCGGCAGAAGGCGGCCCAGGGCATCGCCGACGGCATCGTAGGCTTCCTCGGCGGGTAGTCCCCTCGGGAGTCCCGGATCGGGACTGCTCGCAGCCCCGATCCGCTCGGCCGCGGGACACTCCGTACCATGGTGCCGCCCGCCCCGCTCCAGGCACGTTCTGCGACCGCGGCACCACGAGACGACCGAGACCGAGAAGGACACCTAAGACGTGAACATCCGCTCCCTCACTCGAGGCGACGGCGTGGTGATCGGAGCAGCGGTGCTGCTGTTCATCGCCTCGTTCCTCGATTTCTACTCCACCACCGGTGGCGACCTCCCGAGCGCGTGGGACACCGACTCCTACCGCCTGGTGCTCCCCAGCGTCTTCCTGATCGGCTTCATCGCCGCCGGCCTGCTGATCGCCGGCCGCTTCCAGCCCGAGAGCCGCAAGGTGCTGGGCCTGCCGCTGGCGGCGTGGGGCACCGTGCTCGCCGTCTCGGCCGCCTGGTCCGCGCTGTGGGCGCTGATCACCTGCCCGAGCCAGATCGACCTCGGCGCGGGCTCGATCATCGCCTTCCTCGCCACCCTGGCCCTGGCCGGCGTCGCCCTCTTCGGCGCCAAGGTCCCGGCGCTCGCCGGCGCCCTGATGCCGGAGCCGAAGCCCGCCGCCGTCCCGCCCTACGGCGGCCAGCCGCAGCCGGGCGCCGGATACGGCTACCCGGGCGGGCAGCAGCCGCAGCCCTACGGCTCCACCCCGCAGCCGGCCCCGCCGTACGGCGGCACCCCGACGCCGGCGCCGACGCCGACCCCGGCTCCGCAGGAGGCCGCCCCGGCTCCCGCCGCCGACTTCACCCCGTTCTGGTTCGCGGTCCCGGTGGCCCGCCCCCTCTTCGCCGAGGACGGCTCCCCCACCCCGATCGCCGAACTGGCCCCGGGCACCTGGTACCTGGCCGTCGAGCAGCGCGGCGCCGCCACCCTGATCGCCCAGACCCAGGACGGGCGCCGCGGCGTCCTGAACGACACCTCGGGCATCCAGCGCGGCTGAGCTCCCACCGCGTCGGCGTTTTCGGCAACGGCCCCCCGCCCTTCCGGGCGGGGGGCCGTTGCCCTACAGTCACCTGACGCACCGTCAGGACTGTAGCGCCGGAGGGGACCGCATGCGCCTCGGACTCGCACTCGGCTACTGGGGCCGCGGCCCCGGCCGCGACCACCTCGACCTCGCCACCGAGGCCGAGAACCTCGGCTACCACTCGGTGTGGACCGCCGAGGCCTGGGGCTCGGACGCCTTCACCCCGCTCACCTGGATCGCCGCGCACACCTCGCGGATCCGGCTCGGCACGGCCATCGCGCAGATGGCCGCCCGCTCCCCCACCGCCACCGCCATGCACGCCCTCACCCTGGACCACCTCTCGGGCGGCCGGATGATGCTGGGCCTGGGCCTGTCCGGCCCGCAGGTCGTCGAGGGCTGGTACGGGCGCCCCTTCCCCTCCAGCCCGCTCACCGCCACCCGCGAGTACGTCGACGTCATCCGGCAGGTGCTGCGCCGCGAGGGGCCCGTCGCCCTCGAGGGCCGCTTCCACCAGCACCCGTACCGCGGGCAGGACGGCACCGGCATCGGCAAGGCCCTCAAGCCCATCACCCACCCGCTCCGCGCGGACCTGCCCCTGCTGCTCGGCGCGGAGGGCCCCAAGAACATCGCCCAGACCACCCGGATCGCGGACGGCTGGCTCCCCCTGTACTGGTCGCCGAGCCGCACCGACGTCTACCAGGCCTCGCTGGCCGACCTCCCCGACGGGTTCATGATCGCCCCGATGGCCCGGGCCAAGGTCTGCGACGACGTCGCCGAGGGGCTGCTCCCCGTCAAGGCGATGCTCGGCTTCTACATCGGCGGCATGGGCCACGCGGCACGCAACTTCCACGCCGACCTGATGGCGCGGATGGGGTACGAGGAGGAGGCCCGCCGGATCCAGGAGCTGTTCCTCGCCGGCCGCAAGGAGGAGGCGGTGCTCGCCGTCCCGGACGCGTTCGCCGACGAGATCTCGCTGATCGGCCCCCGCGAGCGGATCGCGGAGCGCCTCGAAGTGTGGCGCAAGGGGCCGGTCACCGACCTGCTCCTGACCGCCCCGGACCCGCACACCCTGCGCGTCCTGGCGGAGCTCAACGGCCGGTAGGAGCCGTACCCAGGCCCCGCACGGACCCTCTAGGACTCCCCGGCTCCCCCGGCTTCCCCGGCTTCCCCGGCTTCCCCGGCTTCCCCGCCGTCCCCGGTCCGCGCCACCGCCGCCAGCAGCTCGCGCAGGTCCAGCGGCATGACGGCGATCTCCATCGTCCCGCCGCCCTCGTAGGCGCAGCTGACGATCCGCGAGCCGGGGTTGATGGACATGCCCTCCTTCACGGAAGGCGCCCGCACCCCGGTGGCCCGGCCACCGGGCAGGAGTACGGGCTCGCCGCGCTGCGGGACCCAGCGGGCCGCGGCCTCGTCGGCGTAGACGCGGCCCGGCCGCCACCGGCCCTGGCCGGCGGGCTGCCGGGCCATGCAGGGGATGCCGGGCACGGGGCCGGCGGCCGTCCGCGCGAGGTGCTTGCGCCGCAGGAGCCAGCCGGCTCCTGCGGCGGCGAGGACGACCACCACGATCTCGATCACGCGACCATTGAAACAGGCGCCGGGCCTTTGGCCGCTCCGGTCTATCCGCCCAGCTGGGAGACGCTCGGCACCTGGTCGGTCACCGGGGCGCCCGCACCCTTGCCGGCTTCCTTCACCCCGCTGATGACGTTGTTGAAGGCGTCGATGTCGGCGTCGCCCGCCTCGCCCTTGCGGAGCTTGCTGCCGAGGCCCTTGAGGGACTCGATGCCCGCCGTCAGCGGGACCATCGCCTTCGACAGCAGCGGGTCGCCCTTGGCGTTCTCGGCCGCCGCCTTCAGCCGGTTGTACGCGAAGGCACCCGCGAGTCCGGCCTTGATGAGGGCGAACGTACGGCCCTTGGCGCCCTTCTTGAACTTGCCCGCCTTGTACGGCTTGATGATCCACTGGTAGGTCGCCCCGGCCGCGAGCCCGGCGTTGGCGACGAAGCGCGTCTTGGCGAACTTCTGCTTCTCGGCCGTCGTGCTCGGCGAGGGCGTCGGGGCGGCCGCCTCGTCGGCTTCGGCCGCGGCCGGCAGCGCCGCCGCGAGCGCGGCCAGCTCGTCGGCCTGCGCCACCGAGACCACGTCCTGCGCCTGGGATCCGCTGCTGCCGCCGCTGCCGCTGCCACAGGCGGTCCCACCGGCCAGCAGCGCGGTGGACAGGAGCACCGCCGTGAACGCGCGGCGGATGCGGACGGTGGTACGGCGAACGGCCACGGTTTCCTCCGGGGATGAGGGGTCCCGAGCAGCCTCGCCCCGGCCCCCCGCCCCCGCCACCCGGGGCGGCCCGTTCGGGTTTACGCCGCCCCTACGCGGCAACACGCTTGACATGAGCACTCACACGCGAGCACGTACCAGGGGAAGCAGTCAGGCAGGACGGGCCGTCGCGCTGGTGGCCGACGTGCTCGCCTTCATCATCGGCCTCTGGATCCTCCTCTACCTCCTGGACGCCAACCAGGGCAACGGCCTCGTCGACTTCATCCACGACGCCGCGAGCTGGCTGGCCGCCTGGTCCTACGACCTGTTCACCTTCAGCAAGGAATGGGTCCAGGTCGTCGTCGGCTACGGCATCGCCGCCGTCGCCTACCTCCTCATCGGCCACGCCGTCGCCGGGTGGCTCTACCGCCGCTGATCAGGCACAGCAGTCGGGCTCCAGCCCCGCCGGGAGCGAGGCCCCGCCGAACACCTCGGTGGTGGCCTCGTCCCCGCCCAGGGCCGCGACGGCGAGCAGCAGCGAGCCGGCGGTCCAGGTGGTCTGCTCGACCGGCCACACCGCCTGGTCCTGGAACACGTACCCCGTCCAGTACATGCCGTTGTCGGCGCGCAGGTGCGTGATCGAGCGCAGGATCTCCAGCGCCCGGTCCGACTCGCCCGTCGCCCACAGGGCGAGCGCCAGCTCGCAGGACTCGCCGCCCGTGACCCACGGGTTCGGCAGGACGCAGCGCACGCCGAGGTCCGCCACCACGAACTCGTCCCAGCGTTCCTCGATGCGCGCCTTGGCCTCGGGTCCGCTCAGGGCCCCGCCGAGGACGGGGTAGTACCAGTCCATCGAGTAGTGGTTCTTGTCGAGGAAGCGCTCCGGGTGGCGGCGGATGGCGTGGCGCAGCGCGCCCGCCGCGAGTTCCCAGCCGGGCTGCGGCTCCTCGCGGTGCTCGGCGATGGCCAGCGCGCAGCGCAGTGCCTGGTGGATGGAGGAGGAGCCGGTCAGCAGGGCGTCCGTGACGGGCGTGCCGTCGGCCTCCCGCTTCCAGCCGATCTCGCCGCCGGGCTGCTGGAGGGTGAGCACGCACTCCACGGCCGCGTGGACGGCGGGCCACATCCGGTCCAGGAAGGCGTCGTCGCCGGTGGACAGGTAGTGGTGCCAGACGCCGACGGCTATGTAGGCCGTGAAGTTGCTCTCCCGGCTCGCGTCCTGCGGCTCGGCGGTGTCCACGCCCTCCGGCCGGTCTGCGTAGGCCGCGTACCAGGAGCCGTCCTGGTTCTGGTGGCGGGCCAGCCACGCGTACGCCCGCTCGGCGGCCTCGTGTTCACCGGCCGCGTCCAGGGCCATCGCGGCCTCGGTGTGGTCCCACGGGTCGAGGTGGTGGCCGCGGAACCAGGGTATGGCCCCGTCGGCGCGCTGCGCCGCGCGTATCCCGGCCACGGTCTGGGCCGCCTGCTCCGCCGTCAGCACCCCGTCCAGGACGAGGTGTTCGGTGCGCCCGGGCGAGCTCACTTCGTGTCGCCGTCGGGGAGGACCGGAAGGTGCGGCTTGGTCGCGTACGCCACGAAGCTCTTGCCGATGACCGGGTTGAGGGCCTGCTCCGCGAGGCGGGTGAGCGCGGGCTTCTTCATGATGTCCCAGACCAGGAGCTTGTGGTACGCCTTGACGGGCAGCGCCTTGTCGTTGTCCACGCCGAAGGCGCACTTGAGCCACCAGTACGGGGAGTGCAGCCCGTGCGCGTGGTGGGTGCCGTAGGGCTTGAGGCCGGCGGCCTCCATCTTGCCGAGCAGCTCGTCCGCCTTGTAGATGCGGATGTGGCCGCCCTCGACCTCGTGGTAGGCGTCGGAGAGCGCCCAGCAGACCTTCTCCGGGCCGTAGCGCGGCACGGTGACGGCGATGCGCCCGCCGGGCTTGAGGACGCGGACCATCTCGGCGAGGACGCCCTTGTCGTCGGGGATGTGCTCCATCACCTCGGAGATGATGACGACGTCGAAGGACTCGTCGGGGAAGGGCAGCGCGAGCGCGTCGCCCTCCATGGCGGTGGCGGTGGCGCCCGCCGGGGCCTCACCGGCCTCCTTCATCGCGGCGAACCACTTGGCGACCTCGCGGATCTCCTCGCCGTTGCGGTCGACGGCGACCACCTGGGCGCCTCTCCGGTAGCACTCGAAGGCGTGCCGGCCTGCGCCACAGCCCAGATCGAGCACACGGTCGCCTGCGGCGAGCGGGAACCGGGAGAAATCGACGGTCAGCACGGGGTCCTGCCTTCGCGGTCGCGGGGGTGGTGAGGAGGGGGCGGAGTGGGGTGGGACGTCACCGCGGGCGGCGGGTGCGGGCGGCTGCCTGCTCGATGGCGGCCCGGTAGTGCGCGGCGGTGCCCTCGGCGGCCTTGGCCCAGGTGAAGCGGCTCAGGACCCGTTCGCGTCCGGCGGCGCCGAGGCGGGCGCGCAGCTCCGGGTCGCCCAGCAGCCGGCCGAGTGCGGCGGCCAGGGCTCCGGCGTCGCCGGGGGGCACCGCGAGGCAGGTCTCCCCGTCGGGTCCGGCGACCTCGGGGATCGCGCCGCCGGTGGTGGCGACGAGCGGGGTGCCGGTGGCCATGGCCTCGGCCGCCGGGAGCGAGAAGCCCTCGTAGAGGGAGGGCACGCAGGCGACCTGGGCGCTGCGGACGAGGTCGACGAGTTCGGCGTCGGTGACGCCCTTGACGAAGCGCACCGCGTCACCCAGCCCGTACGTCTCGATGGCGCGGGCGACCGGCCCCTTCTCGGCGCGCTTGCCGACGACGACGAGGTGGGCGTCGGGCTGCTCGGTGCGCAGCTTGGCGAGGGCCTCGACGAGGTGGACGAGCCCCTTGAGCGGGACGTCGGCGCTGGAGGTGGTGACGATGCGGCCGGGCACCTCGGCCACGGAGGCGTCCGGCGACCACAGCGCGGTGTCGGCGCCGATGTGCACGACGTGGATGCGCTCGTCGCGGACGCCCAGGTGCTGGGAGATCTCCTGCCGGGAGGAGCCGGAGACGGTGAGCACGGAGGGCAGCCGGCGGGCGACGCGGCCCTGCATGCGGGTGAAGCCGTACCAACGGCGCACGGAGAGCCGCTTCTTGCGGTCCTTCGCGGCGTCGAGGTCGAGCTGCCGGTCGACGGTGATGGGGTGGTGGATGGTGGTGACCAGCGGCGCGCCGAGGTCGCCCAGCAGCCCGTAGCCCAGGGTCTGGTTGTCGTGGATGACGTCGAACTCGCCCGCGCGGGCGGCTAGGTGGCGCCGGGCCCGCAGGGAGAAGGTCAGCGGCTCGGGGAAGCCGCCGGTCCACATGGTGGCGACCTCGAGGGCGTCGATCCAGTCCCGGTACTCGTCGCGCTTCGGGGTGCGGAAGGGGTCGGGGCTGCGGTACAGGTCGAGGCTCGGCAGCTCGGTGAGGGTGGCACCGGTGTCGAGCACCGGATAGGGCTGCGCGCCGATGACCTCGACGCAGTGGCCCAGCTTCACGAGCTCGCGCGAGAGGTGGCGGACGTAGACCCCCTGACCGCCGCAGAACGGGTTCCCCTTGTAGGTGAGGAGCGCGATGCGCAACGGGCGGTCGCCGTCGGTGGCGGAACCCGCGAAAGGGCTCGTCACGATGGCCTCAGCGGTCACTCTCGGCCCCCTTCTCCCTGCAACTTTCGCCGGAGCGTAACCGCTCGGATAATGTAGAACAAGTTTCAGACTTGATCCGTCGAAGACCATTGAATCTACCGGCCGGAAACTACACCGTAAGAGGCGGAGCAGGTGATTCGCGCCACGGCTCCGGCGCCTGCCATGCTGGCCCCCGATCGGCCCGGAATCAGCGCGCGCGACGACACGGAACGGGACAACGGGACAGATGACAGCGGAAGTGAAGGCCGTGACCACACCGGCGTCGCCTCCCCTGACGGAGCGCCAGGAGGCGCGCCGCCGCCGGATCCTGCACGCCAGCGCCCAGCTGGCCAGCCGGGGCGGCTTCGACGCGGTCCAGATGCGCGAGGTCGCGGAGTCCTCCAGCGTGGCGCTCGGCACCCTCTACCGCTACTTCCCGTCCAAGGTGCACCTGCTGGTCGCCACCATGCAGGACCAGCTCCAGCACATGCACACCACGCTGCGCAAGCGCCCGCCGGCCGGCGACGACCCGGCGGCGCGGGTCGCGGAGACCCTGATGCGGGCCTTCAGGGCCCTCCAGCGCGAACCGCACCTGGCCGACGCCATGGTCAGGGCCCTCACCTTCGCGGACCGCAGCGTGAGCCCCGAGGTGGACACGGTCTCCCGGCTGACCACCGCGATCATCCTGGACGCGATGGGCCTGGACGCCCCGCCGACCGCCGAACAGCTCTCGGCGGTCCGCGTCATCGAGCACACCTGGCACTCGGCCCTGATCACCTGGCTCTCGGGCCGCGCCTCGATCGCCCAGGTCAAGATCGACATCGAGACGGTCTGCCGCCTCATCGACCTGACGGCCCCGCCCCCCACCCCGGAAAAGTCCTGAACCCGCCGCTGGGGGCGGGCTGGGCCGGCGCCTATACGGCCTCGTTGTGCGGTCGTTCGGCCTGCGGGGCCATCAGGCGGCGCAGCAGCCGGGTGAGCGGTCGCTCCACCACGCGGTGCAGCAGCCAGGCGAGAAGCACCATCGCCGCGGTCACCCCGACCAGGGTCGGCCAGGCACCCCACTGCTCGTTCCACCGCCAGATCACCCGCACGCCCAGCGACTGGTGCACCAGGTAGAGCGGGTACGAGATCGCTCCCGCGACCGGCAGCCAGCGCCACTGGATCCGGTCCAGCTTGCCGAGCGCGACCAGTCCCATCACCACGTACATGACGGTGATCGCGGCCAGGCAGACCTTCCAGTTGATGCCGTGCCCCTCCCAGGCCATGACCGCCGGGAGCCGGTGCTGCATCAGCAGCCAGGACAGCGCCAGCAGGCCCAGGGTCTCGGCCTCGAACCGGCCCGCACGGCGGACCAGGTAGAAGACGATCCCGGCGATGAAGAAGGGCGCCCACTGGGGCACCAGGAGCTGGTCGAGCAGCGGAATGCCCGACGCCGGCGCCAGGACCGAGCCCAGCGCCCAGACCCAGCAGAAATTCGCGACCCGGCGGTAGCTCGTGCCCAGCAGGACGACCAGCGAGAAGACCAGGTAGAACCGCAGCTCGACCCAGAGCGTCCAGTAGACGGTGTCCACGTGGCTCACACCGAGGGGCTCGTGCAGCATCGTGAGGTTCGTGAGCATCTGGCCGACGGTGACCCTCGGCTCGCCGGGCGTCTGCGGGCCCAGACGGGCGGCCACCGAGGAGAGCGCGACCGCCGCCCAGTAGAGCGGGAACAGCCGCAGGACCCGGCCCTGCCAGAACTGCTGAAGCGATTTGCCCCAGCCGGACATGCAGATGACGAACCCGCTGATCATGAAGAAGAAGACCACGCCCAGCCAGCCGAACGCCGCTATGCGGTGCAGCGCGGGAAACAGCTCGACCGCAGTGCGCTGCCAGGGGATCGTCCCCGAGCCAGCCAGGTAGTGGAACAGCACCACCGACAACGCCGCAAGCAGCCGCAGCCCGTCCAGCACGGCGATGCGCGGCGCCCGCCCGGCCCCGCCCGCACCGCGCCGACCAGACCTGCCGACCCGCAGCAACACCCGGCGGCGCGAGGCAGGGTCGGGAGCTCCCTGTGGTGCCCCAGCGGCCACCGGGACACGGTCCCCGGCAAGGACGGACCTGTCGGACATGACACCTCTGGGATTCCTGCGGTGTCACGACACCGGTACGCGTTCATGGGGATGGAGACCCCTGATCGTAACGTTGGCCGTGCGCTCCCGGGATTCGGGCCGGCTGCCGGGCCGGAGGGGAGCCGGGCGCCTGCGTGCGCTTCACCACGGCTTCACCTCAAGGATGGAAGCCGCAACCGCTGCATGTGGGTCCCTTGGCAGACGGCCGGCAACGATGCCGTCGTCAAGCAGTACGACTGCGACTCCAGGTACGCCGACCAGCAATGGAAGCTCTGACACCACCGTGGAAGCCACCCCCCGACGCACGACGGGGGGTGGCTAGGGGCACTGGGGGCCGTCTCGGCCACCGCGGCACGGCGGAACCGGAGCACACGTCGTGCCGTCGTGCGGTTGCGGGCCTACTCCTCCGGCGGGAAGACCGGTTCGCCCGTCTCGGCCAGGGTGATCGTGATCGCCTCGACCGGGCAGCCCTCCGCCGCCGTCAGGATCGGCTCGTTCGCGTCCGACTGCGGGGTGCGGGGGTGGGACTGGCGGGCCGAGTCGAGGACGAAGCCCTCCGGGGCGTGGTTGACGCACATGCCCGAGCCGATGCAGACGCCCCGGTCCACCTCGACCTGCCAGCGATCGCCCATCAGGCACCCGCCTCGTAGCCCGCGGGCAGGTGGATCATCTTGTGCTCCAGGTACTCGCTCAGGCCCTCGGGGCCGAACTCCCGGCCCAGGCCGCTGTTCTTGTAGCCGCCGAAGGGGCCCAGCATGTCCAGGCTGAAGGTGTTCACGTTGAAGGTGCCGGTGCGGATCTGCCGGGCGAAGCCGATGCCGTGGTCCACGTCGGCCGTCCAGACGCTGCCGCTCAGGCCGAACTCCGAGTCGTTGGCCACCCGTACCGCCTCCGCCTCCTCCCCGTACGGGATCAGGCAGACGACCGGGCCGAAGATCTCCTCGCGCGCGATCCGCATGGAGTTGTCCACGTCCCCGAACAGGGTGGGCTCCACGTACCAGCCGCGGTCCAGGCCCGCCGGGCGCCCGCCGCCCGCCAGTACCTTCGCGCCCTCCTCCTGGCCGATCCGGATGTAGTCCAGGGACCGCTGCTGCTGGCGCCGGGCGACGAGCGGGCCGAGCTGTGTGGCCGGGTCCAGCGGGTCGCCGACGACCAGGGCGCCGGCCGCCGCCGCGAGGGCCTCGGCCGCCTCCTCGTACCGGCTGCGCGGGACGAGGATCCGGGTCTGCGCCACGCACGCCTGCCCGTTGTTCATCCAGGCCGCGGGCACGATCCCGGCCACCGCGGCCTCCAGGTCCGCGTCCGGCAGGATCACCGCGGCCGACTTGCCGCCGAGTTCCAGGGTGACCCGGGTCAGGTTGCGCGCGGCCACCTCCATCACGCGCCTGCCCGCGGCGACCGATCCGGTGAAGGCGACCTTGTCGATGCCGGGGTGGCCGACCAGGTACTCGCTGACCTCCCGGTCGGCGGGCAGGATCGACAGCACGCCCTCCGGCACCCCGGCCTCGCGCGCGATGTCGGCGAGGATGTAGGAGTCGAGCGGGGCCTCCGGGGACGGCTTCAGGATGACGGTGGAGCCGCTGAGCAGCGCGGGGGCGAGCTTGGCCGCCGCCACGAACTGCGGCACGTTCCACGGGATGACGGCCGCGACGACCCCGACCGGCTCGCGGCGCACCAGGATCGGGCCGAGGGCGCCCTGGCGGTGCTCCTCGTACGGGTAGGCGCGCGCGACGGTGATCGCGGCGTCGTAGACCATCATCGGGCCGAGCGCCTGGGCGAGGACGCTCCAGGAGTACGGGGACCCGTTCTGGGAGCTGATCGAGCGGGCGATCTCCTCGTGCCGGACGGCTATGGCGTCCTTGATCCGGGAGACGACGGCGATGCGCTCCTCGAGGCTCATCCGCGGCCAGGGGCCCTCGTCGAAGGCCCGGCGGGCGGCCGCCACGGCGCGGTCCACGTCCCCCTCGGAGGCGTGCGGGACGGAGCCGATGACCTGCTCGGTGTGGGGGGAGACGATCCGGATCGTGTCGGTGCCCAGCGGATCCGTCCATTCCCCGCCGATGAACAGTTGTCCGTGTTCCACGAGCTCGGTCATGGCTGAGGCCTCCTGCGGCTTGGCGTTGCAGAACTGATACCAGTTCTAGTTAGAGGAGTCCACGGCCAGGACGGAACCGCCCGCGGGGAGGCCCGGAAGATCCAACGACTAGTCAGGAGCACCTGAAAGTGGTCGACTTGGGCTACTACTGGAACAGGTTCTTGTTGGTGGGACGAGCGGGCAGGGGATCTCATGTCGAGCGACGAGGCGCAGGAGACGAACGAGACGCGGGGGGCGGGGGGAACGCAGGAGGCGGGGGACGCCGGGCAGGCGCGGAAGGCCGGACAGGCGCGGAAGGTACGGGACGCCGGGCAGGCGCGGGACACCGGGCAGGCGCGGGAGTCGGGCCCGGCACCCGGGCAGGCGCGGAAGGTACGGGACGCCGGGCAGGCGCGGGAGTCGGGCCCGGCATCCGGGCGCCCCGCACCGGACACGCCCCCCGTCACCGACCACGGCGGAGGAGTGTGGGCGATCAAGGTGCCCATCCCCGACAACCCCCTCGGCCACACCCTCGTCCACGTCCTCGACACCGACCGCGGCCCGGTCCTCGTCGACACCGGCTGGGACGACCCCGCCTCCTGGGACACCCTCACCGCCGGCCTCGGCACCCTCGGCATCGCCGTCGCCGACGTCCACGGCGTCGTCATCACCCACCACCACCCCGACCACCACGGCCTGTCCGGCCAGGTCCGCGAGGCCTCCGGCGCCTGGATCGCCATGCACGCCGCCGACACCGAGGTCGTCGTACGCACCCGGGCCGCCGAGCCCGGCGTGTGGTTCGACTACATGAGCGAGAAGCTCGCGGCCGCCGGAGCCCCCGAGGAGCACGTCGCCCCGCTGCGCGCCGCCCGCGCGAGCGGCCGCCTGCGCACCCTGCCCGGCCTGCACGCCGCCGTCCCCGACCGGGAGATCGTCCCCGCCGAGCTGCTCCCCCTCGCCGGACGCCGACTGCGCGCCATCTGGACCCCCGGCCACACCCCCGGCCACGTCTGCCTGCACCTGGAGGAGGCGCACCCGGCGAACCTCCCCGGCAACGGCCGCCTCTTCTCCGGCGACCACCTGCTGCCCGGCATCTCCCCGCACATCGGCCTGTACGAGGCCCCCGACGAGAACGGCGTCACCCGCGTCACCGACCCCCTCGGCGACTACCTCGACTCCCTCGAACGCATCGGCCGCCTCGACCCCGCCGAGGTCCTCCCGGCCCACCAGCACGCCTTCACCGACGCCCCCGCCCGCGTACGCGAACTCCTCGACCACCACGAGGAGCGGCTGACAGGCCTGTGGGCACTGCTGGCCGAACCGCTGACCCCGTGGGGACTGGCGGAGCGGATGGAATGGAACCGGCCCTGGGAGCAGATCCCGTACGGCTCACGCAACATCGCCGTCTCCGAAGCCGAGGCCCACCTGCGGCGATTGGTGAAACAGGGCCGCGCGGAGGCGGTCCCGGGCAGCGACCCGGTGACGTACCGCGCGCTGTAGCCCCGGGCCGGTGTCCGGGGCCCGCACGCTACGGGCCGGTAGAGTGAACCCGTCGTCCACACTTCCGTACGGGGGAAAGCCGGTGCGAATCCGGCACTGACCCGCAACCGTGACCCGCCCCGGCCGAGCCCGGCGGCGGGAAGTCGGAACGCCCCGTCCCGGAGGTGCGCGGCTCGTGCCGCCGGGTCCCCCGGCGGCCGGCACCGTCGAGGTATACGGAGCCGGAGCCCGGTGCCTGAGCGTGCCTGCCTCCAGCTCCCCAGCAGGAGAGGCACCCGCCCCCATGAACGTCCGCCGCAGCGCCGCCGCGCTCGCCGCCTCCGCCGTGCTCTGTGTGGGCGCCGCCCCCGCAGCCCTCGCCGACACCGCGCCGCCCGCCTCCCCCTCCGCGCCGCCGGTCATCCCCTCCGGCCTGTTCGGCAAGAACGACCCGACGTACGACGGCGTGTGGCGGCAGTCCTTCGCGCTGCTCGCGCAGCACACCGTCGGCCTCAAGCCCGCCCCGCAGGCCGTCGACTGGCTGCTGGGCCAGCAGTGCGCGAACGGCGGCTTCGCCTCCTTCCGCGCGGAGGCGGGCACGGCCTGCGCGGAGACGACCATGTTCGACACCAACGCCACCGCGGCGGCCGTGCAGGCGCTGAAGGCCCTCGGCGGCCAGGACGCGGCCGTCACCAAGGCCGTGGGCTGGCTCAAGTCCGTCCAGAACGAGGACGGCGGCTGGGCGTACGTACCCGGCTCGCCCAGCGAGGCCAACTCCACCGCCCTGGTGATCAGCGCCCTCGCCGTGGCCGGCGAGAAGCCCGCCGAGGTGAAGTCGAAGGCCGGCAAGTCGGCGTACGAGGGGCTGCTCCCCTTCCAGCTGGGCTGCTCCGCCGAGCCGGCCGCCGACCGGGGCGCGTTCGCCTACCAGCCGGTCGACGGCAAGCTGCTCGCGAACGCCGACGCCACGGCCGCGGCGACCCTGGCCGGCCTCGGCAAGGGCGCGGCCGTCGTGCCGTCCACCACGGACACCCCGGCGGCCGCGCTGGTCTGCCCGGCGGCCGGCGCCGCTGACCCGGCGGCCGCCGCCCAGGGCGCAGCCGGCTACCTGGCCGAGGTCCTCAAGAAGGACGGCCACCTGACGGCCGTGACCCCGGGCGCGGACCAGCCGACGCCGGACACCGGCAACACCGCCGACGCGGTGATCGCCCTGGCCGCGGCCGGGCACAAGCAGTCGGCGGCGGGCGCGCTGGAGTGGCTCAAGTCCCATTCGGCGGAGTGGTCGAAGGGCAGCCCGGCGGGCCTCGGCACGCTGATCCTGGCCGCGCACGCCACCGGCACCGACCCGAAGTCCTTCGGCGGCACCGACCTGGTCGCGGCGCTGAACGCGACGGGCCCGGCGCCGCAGGGCACGGACACCTCCGCGACGACGGTGGACAGCGAGAAGGACAAGCCGTCCGGCGGCCAGAGCGTGTGGTGGATCATCGGCGCGGGCGCCGCGGCCGGCGTCGGCATCGGCATCCTGCTGAGCGGTCGCCGCAAGAAGAACCAGCTCTGATGCGCCGCCGCCGTCTCCTTCCCCTCGCCCTCGCCTTCGGCGTCGTCCTGGCCGTGCTGGCGGCCGGGCCGGCGCTGGCCGCGAGCTACCGCTACTGGTCGTTCTGGGACGGCGCGGGCGGTACGTGGGCGTACGCCACCGTCGGGCCCTCGATGGCCCGCCCGGCGGACGGCTCCGTGCAGGGCTTCCGCTTCGCGGTGAGCAAGGACGCGGCGGCGGAGGCGGCGCGGCCGCGGGCGGCGGCGGACTTCACGGCGATCTGCGGGGCGACCCCGGCGGCCGAGGGCAGGAAGCGGGTGGCCCTGGTCATCGACTTCGGCCTCCCCGAGGACACCCCGCCGGACGAGGCCGCGCCGCAGGCGCAGCCCCGCACGGCCTGCGCCCAGGTGGCCCCCGAGGCCACGGCGGCCGAGGCCCTGGCCTCGGTCGCGAAGCCGCTGCGCTACAACAGCGCGGCCCTGCTGTGCGGGGTCTCGGGCTTCCCGAAGCAGGGCTGCGGCGAACCCCTCCCGGACACCCCGCCCGCCTCTCCCCGCCCGAAGGCCGAGGCCGACGCCGGCGACGGCGGCCCGTCGGCAGGCCTCCTGGCAGGCATCGCGGCGGTGGCCGCCCTGGCCGCGGCCGGCCTCTGGCAATCCCGCCGCCGCACCCGATGACCACCCCCACCCCCCACAACCCGCCCCCCGCCGACGCCACACCCCCCACCCCCGACCGAGCGACCGCCGAAGGCGTGGCACCCACACCGGACCGAGGGATCGCCGAAGGCGTGGCCCCCACGCCCGACCGAGCACCCGCCGAAGGCGTGGCACCCACGGCTGATCGAGCGCCCGCCGAAGGCGTGGCTCCCACCGACGACCGGACGGCCACCGACGGCGAGGCCCCCACCGACGACCGACGGGCCACCGACGGCGAGGCCCCCACCGACGACCGACGGGCCGCCGACGGCGACGGCGAGGCGGACGCCGACGGCGGGCCGGCCGCCGACGGCGAAGCAGACGCCGGCGACCGGACGGACACCCACGGCGGGACGGCCGCCGACGGCGCCCAGCCGCCCACCGGGGCCACCCGCACCCGGACGACGACCCGCACGGGTGGTGCGGGTGGGTACCCCGCCCGGCCGCAGGCCGGGCGCACCCCCACCGGCGCCGAACCCGGCGCCGCACCCCCGCCCGAACCGAGCCGACCCCCCGGGCCCGCACCCGGCGACGCGACCCCGCCCGAACCGAGCCGACCCCCCGAGCCCGCCCCCAGCGACGCGACCCCACCCGAACCGAGCCGACCCACCAGGCCCGCCCCCAGCGACCCCACCCCACCCCGGCGGAGCCGACCCGCCGGGCCCGCCCCCACCGCACCCGCACCCACCCCCGCGACCCGGCCCCCGCGGAGCCGCCCCGCGGCGCCGGATCCCGCGCACGGGCCGTCGTACGAAAAATGGCGGACCCCGCACGCCAGCCGGGCCACGGCCCTGCACGCGGGTGCCTGGTGGCTCTGGGCCCTCGGCCTGGCCACCGCCGCCTCGCGCACGACCAACCCCCTCCTCCTCGGCCTGATCGTCGGCGTGGCCGGCTACGTCGTCGCGGCCCGCCGCACGAGCGCCCCCTGGGCCCGTTCCTACGGCGCCTTCCTCAAGCTCGGCCTGTTCGTCATCGGCCTGCGCCTCCTCTTCTCCATGCTCCTCGGCTCCCCCATCCCCGGCTCGCACACCCTGTTCACCCTCCCGGAGGTCCCGCTCCCCGCCTGGGCCCAGGGCATCCGCTTCGGCGGCCGGGTCACCGCCGAGCAGCTGGTCTTCGCCTTCTACGACGGCGCGAAGCTCGCCGCCCTACTCGTCTGCGTCGGCGCCGCGAACGCCCTCGCCAACCCGGCCCGGCTGCTGAAATCCCTCCCGGCCGCCCTGTACGAGGCCGGGGTCGCCGTCGTCGTCGCGATGACCTTCGCGCCGAACATGGTCGCCGACGTGGTCCGCCTGCGGACCGCCCGCCGCCTGCGCGGGCGCCCCACCGGCGGGATCAAGGCCATCCTCCAGATCGGGCTGCCGGTGCTGGAGGGCGCCCTCGAGCGCTCCGTCGCCACCGCCGCGTCGATGGACGCGCGGGGCTACGGCCGTACCGCGCAGGTCCCGCCCGCCGTCCGGCACACCACCAACGTCCTCACCCTCGGCGGCCTGCTCGGCATGTGCGCCGGCACGTACGGGCTGCTCGCCGCCGAGGGCGCGGTGTACGGCCTGCCCGTCCTCCTCATCGGCCTGGTCCTGGCCCTGGCGGGGTTGCGCCTGGGCGGCCGCCGGTCCGTCCGCACCCGCTACCGGCCCGACCGCTGGGGCCCGCGCGCCTGGCTGGTCTCCGGATCGGGTGCGGCCGTCGCCGCGCTCATCGTCCACGCGGGCACCGTCGACCCCGCGTCCCTGCACCCGGGCGTGGTCCCGCTGGTCGCGCCCGCGCTCCCGCTCTGGCCGGCGGCCGCGGTCCTGATCGGCCTGCTGCCCGCGTTCGTGGCACCCGTACCGCCCAAGGAGGCGTCCCCGTGATCCGGTTCGAACAGGTCTCGGTGACCTACGAGGGAGCGGCCCGGCCCTCGCTCCAGGGCGTCGACCTGGTGATCCCGGAAGGCGAGCTGACCCTCCTCGTCGGCCCATCGGGTGTCGGCAAGTCGACTTTGCTGGGTGCCGTCTCCGGGCTGGTCCCCCACTTCACCGGGGGCAGGCTGCGGGGGCGGGTCACGGTCGCGGGCCGTGACACGCGCACGCACAAGCCGCGGGAGCTCGCGGACGTGGTCGGCACGGTCGGCCAGGATCCGCTCGCGCACTTCGTGACGGACGTGGTCGAGGACGAGCTGGCGTACGGCATGGAGTCCCTCGGGCTCCCGCCCGCGGTGATGCGCCGCCGGGTCGAGGAGACCCTGGACCTGCTCGGCCTGAACGAGCTGCGCGACCGCCCGATCGCCACCCTGTCCGGGGGGCAGCAGCAGCGGGTCGCGATCGGCTCGGTCCTGACCCCGCATCCGAGGGTCCTCGTCCTGGACGAGCCCACCTCCGCGCTCGACCCGGCAGCCGCGGAGGAGGTCCTGGCGGTGCTCCAGCGGCTGGTCCACGACCTCGGGACGACGGTCCTGATGGCGGAGCACCGCCTGGAGCGGGTGGTCCAGTACGCCGACCAGGTGCTGCTCCTGCCGTCCCCGGGCGCGGCGCCGGTGCTGGGCACGCCGTCGGAGGTCATGGCCGTCTCCCCGGTCCACCCGCCGGTGGTGGCTCTGGGCCGCCTGGCGGGCTGGTCCCCCCTCCCCCTCTCCATCCGCGACGCCCGCCGCAAGGCCACCCCCCTCCGAACCCGCCTGACGGCCACCCCTGGCAACCAGAACACGCCTACGGCGGGCGACCCGGCTGCGGCCGGTGCCCTGGCTGCGGCGGGTGCCCCGGCTGCGGCTACGGCCGATGGCCCGGCTGCACGGGCGGCCGGCGCCCCGGCTGCGGCTACGGCCGATGGCCCGGCTGCACGGGCGGCCGATGGCCCGGCTGCGGCTACGGCCGATGGCTCTGCTGCACGGGCGGCCGATGGCCCGGCTGCGCATGTGGCCGATGGCCCGGCTGCACGGGCGGCGGGTGGCCCGGCTGCGCCTGCGGCCGATGGCTCTGCTGCACGGGCGGCCGATGGCCCGGCTGCGCCCTCGGCTGCGGAGCACCCCGCGCCCCTCCTGTCCGCCCCGGCCCGCGCCGCCGCTTCCCAGGGCTCCGCCCCGGACCCCGCGCCTCAAACGCCGACGGGGCTGGAATCGCCCTCCGGGCCCTCCACCCCCCAAGCGGCACCCGACGCACGGCCGCAGTCACATCCAGCCCCGCCGGCGTTTGAGGCGCGGGTCCGGGCAGAGCCCGGTTTCGGGAAGGGGCGGGGTGGGGAAAGCCGCCCGCAGGGCCCCCACCCCACCCCGGGGCCGACCCCGCACCCAAGCACGCCCGCACCCACCCCGGGGCCGACCCCGCACCCAGCCACCGCCGACGCCCGCCCGCAACCCCGCCACACCCCGCCGACACCCCAGGCGCAGGGCCCCGAGGGCCGAGCCCCCGACCACAACGCCTCCCAGCACCCCACCCCGCCGACACCCGAGCCGCGAGACTCCGACCGCCGAGCCCCTGGCCGGGCCGCCGCCGGGCTGCTCGCCCGGCTGCTCCGGCGCGCCAAGCCGACCCCCGAACCGGCCCCGGACTCGGCCCCGCCCGCACCCCCCGGCCCGACCGTAGCCGCGGCCCGCGGCCTAGGCGTCCGCCGCACCCGCACCGAAGTGCTCCGCGACATCGACCTCACCGTCGCCCGGGGCGAAACCATCGCCCTCATGGGCCGCAACGGCGCCGGCAAGTCCACCCTCCTCGCCGCCCTCACCGGCACCCTCGCCCCCGCCACCGGCACCGTCACAGTCGCCGGCGCCATCCCCCACAAGACCGCCCCCGCCCAGATGGTCCGCCGCGTCGGCCTCGTCCCGCAGGAGCCCCGCGACCTCCTGTACGCCGACACGGTGGCGGCCGAGTGCGCCGCGGCCGACTCCGACGCCGCCGCACCCCCCGGCACCTGCCGGGACCTGGTCCGCGCCCTGCTCCCGGACGTCCCCGACGACACCCACCCCCGGGACCTCTCGGAGGGCCAGCGCCTGGCCCTGGCCCTGGCGCTGGTCCTGACCGGACGCCCGGCCCTGCTCCTCCTCGACGAGCCGACCCGCGGCCTGGACTACGCGGCCAAGGTCCGCCTGATCGAGATCCTGCGGGCGCTCGCGGCCGAGGGGCACGCCCTCGTGCTGGCCACGCACGACGTGGAGCTGGCCGCCGAGCTGGCCCACCGCGTGGTGATCCTGGCCGGCGGGGAGATCGTCGCGGACGGCCCGACCGCCGAGGTCGTCGTCTCCTCCCCCGCCTTCGCACCCCAGGTCGCGAAGATCCTGGCCCCCGGCCACTGGCTCACGGTGAGCCAGGTCGCGGCGGCCCTGGCATCCGAGGCCCCGGGGACGGCCCCCGCGGCTCCCGCGGCCCCCACGACCCAAACCCCCTCGAGCCAAACCACCTCGACCCCCGAACCCCCGGCCCCCGGGACGGCCCCCGCATGAGCCGCACAGCGACCCACCCGGACCGCCCGACCCACCCGGACCGCCCGACCCGCCCGACCCACCCCGACCGCCCCGACCGCCCCGACCGCCCCGTCCGCCCCGTCCGCATCGGCCCCCGCGCCGCCGCGGCCCTGGTCCTCGTCACCCTCATCGGCATCGCCGCCTTCGGCTGGCCGCTGCTCGCCGACCGGCAGTCTGGTCTCGCCCACTCCCAGGACGCCCCCTGGCTCTTCGCCGCGCTGCTGCCGCTGCTCGTCGCCGTGGTCGTCGCGACCATCGCCGACGACGGCATGGACGCCAAGGCGGTGGCGATGCTCGGCGTGCTGGCCGCCGTCGGGGCGGCGCTGCGGCCGCTGGGCGCGGGCACGGCCGGCCTGGAGCCCATGTTCTTCCTGATGGTGCTCAGCGGCCGCGTCCTCGGCCCCGGCTTCGGCTTCGTACTCGGCTCGGTGACGATGTTCGCGTCCGCCCTGCTGACCGGCGGGGTCGGGCCGTGGATGCCGTTCCAGATGCTGGCCATGGGCTGGTTCGCGCTGGGCGCCGGGCTGCTGCCGGGCGCGGAGCGGCTCCGGGGCCGGGCGGAGCTCTGGATGCTGGCGGTGTACGGCTTCGCGGGCTCGTTCGCGTACGGCACGGTCATGAACCTGCAGGGCTGGGTGATCCTGCAGGGCATGGGGCAGGGCATCTCGTTCCACCCGGGCGAGCCGGTCGCGGCGAACCTGGCGCGCTTCGTCGCGTACTGCCTGGCGACCTCGGTGGGCTGGGACCTGGGCCGGGCGGCGCTGACCGTCGTCCTGACCCTCACCCTCGGCGGCACGCTGCTGCGCGCGCTGCGCAGGGCGACTCGCAAAGCAGCGTTCGATGCGCCCGTCACCTTCGATTCGGGGGCGGGGAGTGGCCCGGACCACACCGACAAAAGGCACGAATCGACCACAGAAGGTGACATTCCGGCGCCTCGGCGGTGACCCGCCCCACAGGACCTAGGTCACATACGAACCGGGATAGTGGTCCCAGAAGG
>NZ_JBEZLV010000063.1:0-22853 GCF_040652335.1 Streptomyces sp. NPDC048270 | reverse complement strand
GCCGAGACCGCCGAGCGGCTCCTGCACACGCTGACGGCCGAAGGCGGGGCCGAGGGCGGGGCCGAGGGCGGCACCGGAGGCAGGGCCCGGGGCGGCGGGCGGGGCGGCGGACGGGGCCGGCGGGCCGCTCGGTGACCGCTACTCGGTGTGTGACCGCTACTCGGTGTGCAGCACCGAGGCGATCGTCATCCGGGCCGCCGACCGGGCCGGGAGCAGGGCCCCGAGGACGGCGATGGCCACACCCGCCAGCAGCATCGCGGCCAGCTGCGGCGCCTGCCACACGTCCTTCATGGACTCGGGGAACTCGACCACCCCGACGTTGTCCACGACCAGCCGGTGGGCCAGCATCCCGAGCGGTATCCCGAGCAGCCCGCCGGCCACGCCGAGCCCGGCCACCGAGGTCACCGTCATCACCACCACCTGGCGGGGCGTCATCCCGATGGACTTCAGCATGCCCAGGTCCCGGCGGCGCTCGCGGGTGTTCAGCAGGACCGTGTTGAAGACGCCGAGTGAGGCGACGAGGGTCAGCAGCACCGTGAACACGTCCGCACCGGCTTCCGGATGATCCTGACCGCCCGCGGGATCGACGTGGCCGGCGTGGCCGCCGACGGGGCCGAAGCGGTGGCCGCCGCCCGCCGGCTGCGCCCCGACGTCGCCCTGCTCGACATCCGTATGCCGACCATGGACGGCCTGGAAGCGGCCCGGCGCATCCTCGCCGAGGTCCCCGGCTGCCGGGTGATCATGCTGACCACCTTCGACCTGGACAGCTACGTCTACGCCGCCCTCGCCGCCGGTGCCAGCGGCTTCCTGCTCAAGGACGTGACCCCCGAACACCTCGCCGCCGCAGTCCGCCTGGTCGGCACCGGCGACGCGCTGCTCGCCCCGTCGATCACCCGCCGCCTGGTGGAGCGCTGCGCCCCCGCGGCGTCCCGGCCGGCGGCCGCGCCCCGGGAGCTGGAGGCGCTGACCCCGCGCGAGCGCGAGGTGCTGACCCTGTTGGGCCACGGCCGCTCCAACGCCGAACTGGCGGCCGAACTGACGCTCAGCGAAGCCACGGTGAAGACCCACGTCGCCCGCATCTTCGCGAAGCTGTCCCTGCGCGACCGCGCCCAGGCGGTGGTCCTCGCCTACGAGACGGGCCTGGTCACCCCCGGCTCGCCGTGACCCGCCCCGCCCTCACGGGAAGCGGCGGCGCCGGATTCCCGCCGCGGCCCGCGTCGCCCTCGGACGGCGATCACGGGCGGACCTGCTCGTGTGCGGTGGCGGTCAGGGCTTCGGTCAGGGACTGGGCGTAGGGGTGGGGGCGGCGGCGGTGGGGGAGCAGGAGGCCGATGTGGCGGGTGGGACGCGGGGGTTCGAGCTGGACCACCCTCGCCCCGGCGGACGGGGCCAGTGAGACGGTGGGGATCAGGGAGATGCCCACGCCCGCCGCGACCAGGCTCTGCGCGAAGAAGTAGTCGGTGGTCGACGCGCCCACCCGCAGCTCGAATCCGGCGAGTTCGGCGTAGCGGCGCAGGAACGCCTCGGTCTTGAGGCAGCCGATCACCCAGCGTTCGGCGGACAGTTCGGCCAGGCCCACCGAGGCCCGGCCGGCGAGCCGGTGTCCGCGCGGTACGACCAGCCGGAGCGGGTCCTCCATCAGCGGGACCCAGTCGAGGGCGGGGCGCTCCCCCGGCCGGACGGGCGGCGGCCCGTCGAAGTGATAGGCGAGCGCCAGGTCGGCCGTCCCGCCGCGCACCATCGGCGCGGCAGCCTCCGGCTCGCTCTCCAGCACCGTCAGCTCCACCTCGGGGTGCGCGGCGACGAACCGGGCGAGCGCGGCGGGCAGCAGATGGCGGCCGCCGCTGGTGAAGGTGGCCACGGTCAGGCGCGGCCGGGGTGCGGTGAGCCGGTCGATCGCGTGGCGGACCTGGTCCAGTTCGGCGGAGATCGCCTCCGCCGCCTCCACCAGCAGCCGCCCGGGCTCCGTCAGGGTGACCCCGCGGGTGCTGCGCACGGCCACCGGGTGCCCGAGGCTGCGCTCCAGGGCGGCGATGTGCTGGGACACGGCCGACGGGGTCAGCAGCAGGGCGCCGGCGGCCCTGTTGAAGCTGCCGTGCTCCGCGACGGCCCGCAGGACGCGCAGCCGCTGCACATCGATCATCAGTAGTCCTTCATACCGGTTCAGCGGATCATCGGTTCCGCTGGGGACCCTATAGCGGCAGAGTCGCGCGCATGATCGACACCGTCGTCGACCAGGTCTGCTTCCTGCGCGAGCCCGCCTTCCCGTTCGTCTCGGTACGGACCGCCCACGTCCTCGGCGGCGGCCGGGCAGAGCTTCGCCGGGCCGGTGAACGCGGCCTCCCTCGGGGCGCTGGACGCGACCGGCCTGTGCGAGCTGGTCGCCGGCGGCTCGCCGAGCGGCTGCCGGGGGCGATCACCGAAGCGGCCGAAGCGGCCGAAGGGTAGCGTCGGTTGCGGGGGCTCAGCCCTCGCCCGTCCGCCGCTCCAACGGGGTTGCCACCGCCGAGTTGTTCACACCGAAGGTGACGCTGCCCGCCCGGTAGCGGTCGTCGGACCACTCGATCGGGCGGCCCGCGGCGGTCGCGGAGACGTGCCGCTGGCGCAGCAGCGGGCTGCCGCGCCGGATCTCCAGCAGCCGGGCGTCCTCGCTGCCCGCGGCGAGGGCGTCGATGAGGTGCTCGCCGTGGTGGGCGACGATCCCGGAGTCCTGGGCCAGGCTGTCCATGACGGAGCGGCAGTCCGCGGGCAGCGCCTCGACGGCCGCCGCCACCCAGTCCGCGTACGCGGTCCGCTCCACCATGGTGGGCTCCCCGTCGAGCAGCCGCAGCCGCAGCACGGCCAGGATCTCGGTACCCGGGTCCAGTGCGAGCCGCTCGGCCTCCTCGGGCGTGGCGGTTCTGCGGATCCGGGACAGGAAGCGGCTGTCCGCCCGGTGCCCCACCCCCTCGGCCCACTGGGCGAAGCTGTTCAGCTCGCCGAAGCTGTGCCGTCGCTCCTGGCGCAGTACGATCCGCCGCGCGCCCTGCCGGGAGCCGATCAGCCCCTCCGCGGCGAGCGTGGCGACCGCCTGCCGGACCGTCCCGCGCGAGGCGGACCAGCGTGCCGCCAGATCGCTCTCCGAGGGCAGCCGCGCGCCCACCGGGAGCTCGCCCGAGACGATCGCCGCGCGCAGCGCCTCGGCGATCTCCACATGCCGGACCGTGCCCATGCCCTTCGCCCCCTGATCGTGTGTGCCGCCCGCGCTCCTCATGATCATTCCAGCAGCTGCCGCACGGTTTGCCGCCGACCTTCTCGTCTCTTCGTCGAGCCGTGCTCCGGGGGACAGCCGGCGTTCACCGTGCGTACAGCGGGCCCGGGCGAACTGGAGCCAACTTGTCCAGACAAGTGATGCCCCCCTTAGTCTCCGGGAGAGACCGTGCTCAGTTCCTCCGCCCGTCGCGGTGCGGCCGTACTGCTCAGCGCCGCCGTCCTGACCACGCTCAGCGCGTGCGGCGCCGCACCCGAGCCCAAGCCCGCCGCCGCCGGCGACGCGCAGGGCAAGGTGCAGCCGGGCGCCGCCGCCTCGGTCGCCGACTTCGGCTCCATGGAGGCGCTCGCCGCCGCCGCGCAGAAGGAGGGCGAGCTCAACGTGATCGCGCTGCCGCCGGACTGGGCGAACTACGGCGAGATCATCAAGGCCTTCGAGGCCAAGTACAAGATCAAGGTGAACAGCGAGAACCCGGACGCCTCCAGCGCCGACGAGATCGCCGCCGTCAAGTCCCGCAAGGGCCAAAAGCGCGCCCCCGACGTCCTGGACCTCGGCATCGCCTTCGCCCGCAGCGGCGCCGCGGAGAACCTCTTCGCCCCGTACAAGGTCACCGCCTGGGACAAGATCCCGGCCGGCCAGAAGGACGCCGACGGCCGCTGGTACAACGACTACGGCGGCTACGTCTCCATCGGCTGCGACGCCGCGAGGATCCCCACCTGCCCGCAGACCTTCGCCGACCTGCTCAAGCCGGAGTACAAGGGCAAGGTCGCCCTCAACGGCAACCCCACCAAGTCCGGCTCCGCCTTCGGCGGCGTCTACGCGGCCGCCCTCGCCAACCAGGGCTCCTTCGCCGACATCCAGCCCGGCATCGACTTCTTCGGCCGGCTGAAGAAGAGCGGCAACTTCATCCCGGTCGAGTCCACCCCGGCCACCGTCGAGAAGGGCGAGACGCCCATCTCCATCGACTGGGACTACCTGAACGCCGGCTACGCCGAGCAGTTCAAGGGCAAGGGCGTCGACTGGAAGGTCGCCGTCCCCACCGACGGCGTCTACGCCCAGTTCTACTCGCAGGCCATCAACAAGGAGGCCCCGAACCCGGCCGCCGCCCGCCTGTGGATGGAGTTCCTCTACAGCGCCGAAGGCCAGAACCTGTGGCTGAAGGGGTACGCCCGCCCGGTCCTGCTGCCCGTCATGGCCCAGGACGGCACCGCCGACAAGGACGGCGTCGCGGGGCTCCCGCAGGTCCAGGGCACCCCGGCCTTCCCGGCCTCCGAGGAGCTCGACAAGGCCAAGGCCACCCTCGCCGAGAAGTGGGACAAGGCCCTCTCCTGATGCCGACCACCCTCTCCCGCGCCGCCGGCACCGGCCGCCGGCGGCGCGGCCCCCGCACCTGGCTCGCCGCCCTCCCGCTGCTGGCCTTCACCGGCCTCTGCTTCGGCCTGCCGCTCGGCGCCATCGCCTTCGGCGCGGTCACCCGCACCGACCCGGCGGACGGCGCCACCCGGCTGACCGGCGAGCACCTCGCGCGCTCCCTCCAGGGCCCCTACCTCGGCTCGCTCATCGGCAGCGTCCAGCTCTCCGCCCTCACCGCGCTGATCGGCGGAGTCCTCGGCGTCCTCATCGCACAGGCCGTGGTCACCTCGCGCTCCACCGCCCTGCGCAGTGCGGCGCTCACCGCCTCCGGCGTGCTCGCCAACTTCGGCGGCGTCCCGCTCGCGTTCGCGTTCATCGCCACCGTCGGGATCTCCGGAGTGGTCACCCAGCTCGCCGGGCTCACGGGCCTCGGCTGGAGCCTGTACTCCTTCACCGGACTCACCGTGGTCTACCTGTACTTCCTCATCCCGCTGATGGTGCTGGTGATCGCCCCGGCGCTGGAGGGCCTGCGCCCGCAGTGGCGCGAGGCCGCCCAGAACAGCGGGGCGAGCGGCGGGCAGTTCTGGCGCCACGTCGGCTTGCCGGTCCTCGCCCCCTCCCTGCTCGGCGGCTTCGTCCTGCTCTTCGGCACCGCCTTCGCCGCGCACGCCACGGCCGCCGCCCTCGTCGGCGGATCCGTCCCGCTGGTCACCCTCAAGATCGCCGACGCGCTGTCCGGCAACGTGCTGACCGGCCAGGAGAACGTGGCGCTCGCCCTGGGCCTCGACATGATCCTGATCGCCGGCCTGGTCATGGCGGTCTACCTGCCCCTCCAGCGACGGAGCGCCCGATGGCTGCGATGACCCCCACCGCCCCGGACACCGCGGCCCCGGCACGCACTTCCGCGCCGCGCCCGGCCGTCACCCGCCCCCGCTCCGGCGCCCGCCGCCGGACCGGCATCTGGCGCGGAGCCGTACTCGCCCTGGCGGGCGCCTACTTCCTCGTCCCGCTCCTCGCCTCCTTCGTCTTCACCGTGCACGTCCCCGGCCAGGGCATCGGCTTCGAGGCGTACACCGAGCTGCTCTCCGCCGACGGGTTCACCGAGAGCCTGCTGCTCTCCCTCGGGCTGGCCGCCGCCACCATCGCGCTGTCGCTGCTGCTCGCCGTGCCCGCGCTGCTCGCCGTACGCATCGGCTCGCCGCGGCTGCGCCCCGTCGTCGAGATCATGTGCATGCTGCCGCTGGTGGTGCCGCCCATCGCCCTGGTCACCGGCATCACCACCGTGCTGCGCTGGGGACCGGAGCACCTGTCGCGGACCCCGCTCTACCAGACCTTCCTCGCCGTGCAGGACGAGAGGTTCCCCCTCGTCCTGGTCCTCGCCTACACCGTGCTGGCCCTGCCCTTCGTCTACCGCTCGCTCGACGCGGGACTGCGCGCCGTGGACGTGCCGACCCTGGTCGAGGCGGCCCGCAGCTGCGGCGCGGGCTGGCCGCAGGTGGTCCTGCGGGTGCTGCTGCCGAACCTGCGGGCCTCGATCGCCGGCGCCGCCTTCCTCACGCTGGCCCTGGTGCTCGGCGAGTTCACCATCGCCTCCCTCCTCGGCTTCCAGCCCTTCGCGGTGTGGATCGTCTCGATCTCCGGAGCCCAGGCCCGGATGTCCGTGGCCGTCTCCGTCCTCAGCCTCCTCATCACCTGGCTGCTGCTGCTCGCCCTCTCCCGGGCCGGGACCGCCCCGGCCACCGCCGCGGCCGCACCCGCCACCACCTCCCGCAAGGAGTCCTGACCCCGATGTCCACCACGCCCACCCCCCTCCCCGCCGACGCGGCCGCCGCCGGGAAGCAGACGGCCCGCTCCGCGCAGCCGACGGCCGACTCCGCGCAGCCCGCGGGCGCGCGCGTCGAATTCCGCGGCCTGCGCAGGGCGTTCGGCTCCACCATCGCCCTCGACGGCCTCGACCTGACCGTCGAGCCCGGCGAACTCCTGGCCCTGCTGGGCCCGTCGGGCTGCGGGAAGACCACCGCCCTGCGCGTCGTCGCCGGATTCGAGCAGCCGGACTCCGGCGAGGTCCTCGTCGACGGAGCGGACATCACCCGGGTCCCGGCCAACCGCCGCGAAGCGGGCATGGTCTTCCAGTCGTACAGCCTCTTCCCCCACCTCAACGCCCGTGACAACGTGGCCTTCGGCCTGCGCGTGCGCAAGGCCGGAGCGGCGCAGCGCCGCGAGCGGGCCGCCGAACTCCTCGACCTGGTGGGCCTGCCCGACCACGGCGACCGCTACCCGCACCAGATGTCCGGCGGGCAGCAGCAGCGCGTGGCCCTGGCCCGGGCCCTCGCCCTGCGCCCGCGCGTGCTGCTGCTCGACGAGCCGCTGTCCGCGCTGGACGCCAAGGTACGGGCCAACCTGCGCGAGGAGATCCGCCGGCTCCAGCTCTCGATGGGCATCACCACCGTGTTCGTCACGCACGACCAGGAGGAGGCGCTGTCGATGGCCGACCGGGTCGCCGTCCTGAAGGCCGGCAGGCTGGAACAGTGCGCCGCCCCGGCCGAGTTGTACGAACGGCCCGCGACGCCGTTCGTCGCCGAGTTCGTCGGCACCATGAACCGGCTGCCCGGGCAGCTCACCGACTCCGGCCTGGTGGCGGTGGCGGGCGCCCGGCTGCCGGTGGACGGCCCCGTCCCCTCCACCCCCGAGGTGGAGGTCCTGGTACGCCCCGAGAACGTGACCGCGACCGCCGACGCCGAGGGTGGGGCCGTCGTGGTCTCCGCCTCCTTCTTCGGCTCGGTGACCCGCCTCCACCTGGAACTTCCCGGCGGGATACCGGTCAAGGCCGACCTGCCCTCCCGGGACGCCGGAGCCCTGGTGCCGGGCGCCCGGGCCGCCGTAGGACTGGCCGAGCGTCCCGTGCTCGTCGTGGCCAGGACCGCATGAGCGGGCGCCCGGGCGGCCTCGGCGCGGTCCTGTTCGACATGGACGGGACCCTCGTCGACACCGAGGTGCTGTGGTGGGAGGCCACCGAGGAGGTCGCCGGCGGCCTCGGCCACCGGCTCACGGAAGCGGACGCGCCGGAGGTGGTCGGCCGCGCCGTCGAGGACACCGCGGCGCACCTCGTCCGGGCCGCGGGCGGGGGAGACCCGGCCGGGATCGCGGCCCTGCTCACCGAGCGGTTCTTCCGCCGGGTCGAGGCGGGGGCGCCGATGCGGCCCGGAGCCCAGCGGCTGCTCACCGCCCTCGAGGCCGAAGGCGTTCCCTTCGCGCTGGTCAGCGCCTCGCCGCGGCTGGTCGTGGACTCGGTGGTCGGCGGCTCGCTGGCCCATGTCCCCTTCGCCTTCACCGTGTCCGCCGACGACACCGGGCGGACCAAGCCGCATCCGGACCCCTACCGGGCGGCCGCCGTGCGCCTCGGCCTCGCACCGGGAGCCTGCGTGGCGGTGGAGGACTCGCCCGACGGCGCCGCCTCGGCGGAGGCCGCCGGATGCGCGGTCCTCGTGGTCCCCTCGCTGCTGCCCGTTCCGCCGTCCCCGCGGCGGACCTTCGCGCGCTCCCTGGAAGAGGTCACCCCCGCGCTGCTGCGGAACCGGGCGGGGCCGCCCGTGTGAGGCCCGGCCCGCCCGGTTGGGTAGGGTGCCGGTGGTCGGGTGAGAACTGCGTGGGAGACATGAGTTGATGAGTGGTCAGCAGCCGGGCAGGGACGGTTCCCCTCAGGTCTTCCAGCCGCTGGCCGGAGACGACCCCACCACCATCGCCGGGTACCGGCTGGCCGCCAAGCTGGGCGCCGGCGGCATGGGCAAGGTCTACCTCTCCTACACCCCGGGCGGCCGGCCGGTGGCGATCAAGGTGATCCGGCCCGAGTTCGGCGAGGACGCCGAGTTCCGCCGCCGGTTCACCCAGGAGGTGCAGTCCGCGCAGCGGGTGCAGGGGCTGTTCACCGCCCCGGTCATCGACGCCGACACCGACAGCGCCCAGCCCTGGCTGGCCACCGCCTACGTGCCGGGGCCGTCGCTCGCCGACGCGGTGGTGGCGCACGGGGCCCTGCCGGTGGAGGCGGTGCTGCTGCTGATCGCCGGAATGTCCGAGGCCCTGCACGTCATCCACGGGGCGGGCATCGTCCACCGCGACCTGAAGCCGTCCAACGTGCTGCTCGCCGCGGACGGGCCCCGCGTCATCGACTTCGGCATCGCCTACGCCGCCGACGCGACCTCCCTGACCGGCAGCGGGGTGACCATCGGCACCCCGTCGTTCATGGCCCCGGAGCAGGCAGCGGGACGCCGGGTGACCCCGGCCACCGACGTCTTCGCGCTCGGCCAGGTCGCCGCGTACGCCGCCACCGGAACCCCGGCGTTCGGCGAGGGGACCTCGCACGGCGTGCTCTACCGCATCGTCCACGAGGAGCCCGACCTCAGCGGGGTCCCGGAGCGGCTGACCGAACTGGTCACCCGATGCCTCGCCAAGGACCCCGAGGCCAGGCCGTCCCTGTCCGAGATCATCGCGCTCTGCCAGGCCGCCAACGCCGAGACCGTGCTGCGCCGTCCCGAGGACTGGCTCCCCGCGCCGGTCGCCGCCGACATCACCGTGCGCGCCGCGGCCCCCGCTCCGGTGCAGACCCCGCCGCCCCCGGCGGCCGCCCCGGCCGTGCCGGCGTACGCGCCCACCGCCCCGGCGGCCCCGGCCACCCCGCCCCCGGGCTTCGGCCCGGCGCCGCACCAGCAGCAGCCGGCACCGCACCACCAGCAGCCGACGCACCAGCAGCAGCCGACGCACCAGCAGCCGACGCAGCACCAGCCGACGCAGCACCAGCAGCACCACCAGCCCCCGCAGTCGTACCCCACGCCCGCACCGGCCCCCCGCCCCACCGCGCCGCCGCAGGCCCCCGCGCACGCCTACGCCCCGACGCAGTTCCCGCCACAGCCACAGCAGTCGCACCAGTCGTACCCCGGCGGGTTCATGCCGCAGCCCCATCAGCCCCACCAGCCCCCCGCGAGGGCGGGCAAGAAGGGCGCGCTCATCGCGCTGGCCGCCGTGCTGGTCTTCGCCGTGGCGGGCAGCGCCACGGCCTACGCCCTGCTCAAGGACAAGGACAAGGGCAGCGCGGAGCAGGCGCAGGGCAGCGGCTCCACGTCGCAGGACAAGGGCAAGGGGGCGGACCAGGCCGGGGGAGGCCAGACGGGCTCGGCCCAGCCGGGTGCCAAGCCGAGCACCCCGTCCGACCCCAGGCCCACCGACCACAAGGGCATCAACCTCACCGCGGGCTACCACCTGACCCTCGGGGACGAGGACATCCGGCCCCAGGTCGGTGAGGACAGCGGCTACGAACTCTCCTACGACACCGGCGGCTACCTCGACGCCGAGACCTCGGAGGGGAACCTGGTGCTGCTCGATCCCGGACAGGAGGGAACCCTCGCCGTCTGCCGCGCCGAGACCCGCTTCACCAAGAACATCTCCCTGGCCAAGCTCTCGAAGGGCCGGCAGATCTGCGTCACCACCGGCACCGGGCACCTGGCCCTCGTGACGGTGCAGGGCTTCGCCCCGGAGAACTCGCCCAGCAAGTACATGACGCTGGACGTGACGGTCTGGCGCAACGCCGTCCGCTCCGGCGCGGGCAGCTGAGCCGCGGCCCGCTCCGGTGAACCAGGCGCCACCGCCCCGGACCCCGCTCTACCCCCAGGTCGCCGCGGACCTGCGGACCGCCATCGCGGCGGGCGAGTACGGATCGGGGCGCCCGGCTCCCCGCGGAGGACGAACCGGCCCGTCGCCACGGGGTCTCGCGGGGTAAAAGTCCGCCGGGCGCCGGCCGCGCTCGCTGGGGGAGCGGCCGGGCGGCCGTGGCCCCAGGACCGGTACCTGCCGGGGGCGGTGGCCTTCACCGACCACAGTTCGGCGGCCGGTGCGCCGGGACGCAGGCTCAGGCCCTGACCAGCAGGGTACGCGTCCCAGCCGCCTCGGGGAGGCGCCCGCGCGGGTCTGCCGCGGCCCACAGCTCCTGGTCCGCCTCGGTCCGGCCGTCGCCGGCGCCGGGCGCGTGGGCGGCCGGCCAGGCCCGCGGGTGGACGGACCGGAGGCCGTCGGGCTCCCACCGCACCGCCCGGCCGGGGTTGCGGTCCGCCGCCGGTACGCCGTCCCGTACCGCGCCGACGGCCAGGTCCGCGGGCAGGTCGGTGATCTGGAAGAGCTTCTGGCCGGTGCGCGGATCGCGGCAGTCGGCGCACGGACAGGTGTCGCGCAGCCGGCAGGCGGGCGGATGGGGGGTTCGCGTCGCGGGCACCGGTGCTCCCCTCAGAGTTGTACGGACAGCTTTCCGGACGGCATGCCGGCAGCGCCGGATGGCCGCGGGATGGCGCCGATGTGGCCGGACGACCTCGGCCGTTGCGCGGAACCGGATCTCCCGGGCCGTCGTCTGAGACCCCGTGTGGATGAGAAGAAGAATCGCCGCCCTGCTGATCGCCCTGCTCGCGACCCAGGTGGGCGCCCTGGTCAACCCCGCCTACGCGTGCGGCTGCGGGGCGATGGTCGCCGACCGGCAGTCCCGGATCGGCGTCGACCGGGAGACCTCCGTCGTGCGCTGGGACGGCCGTACGGAGCAGATCGTCATGCGGTTCACCGTCGGCGGGGACGCGCACCGGGCCGCCTGGATCATGCCCGTACCGGGCCGGGCCACGGTGGAACTGGGCGACGGGCAGGTCTTCGGCGAGCTTTCCCGGCTGACCCGGCCCGAACGCCGGACCCGGAGCTATTTCTGGCCGCGCGACGGCGACTGGCCCTTCTCCTCCGGGGGCGGGGACACCGCAGGCGCGCCACCGCCCGGCAGCGCCGACCCGGGCGTCGGGGTCGTCGGCCGCGAGCAGCTCGGCGACTTCGACGTCGCCCGCCTGACCGCCACCGACCCGGACGCCCTGAAGGACTGGCTGGAGGCCAACGGGTTCGAGCTTCCCGACCGGCTCGCCGCCGAGGTCAAGCCGTACGTCGACCAGAAGTGGGAGTACGTGGCGGTACGGCTGGCCCCCCGGCAGCAGGGCAGGCCGCTGCGGGGGGGACCTGGACCCGCTGAGGATCCGCTTCGAGAGCCCGGTGCTGGTCTACCCGATGCGGCTCTCCCGGATGGCCAGGACCCCCCAGTCCCTCGGTCTCTACGTACTGGCCGAGCACCGCATGGAGCCGAGCTCGACGATCGGCGGGTCCGCCCCCGAGGTGACCTTCGCCGGGAAGATCACCCCGAAGGGCGGGCCGCTCGCCGAACTCACCGGCGGCGAGCCGGTGTTCCTCACCGCCATCGACCAGCGCTTCCCGGAACCGGGCCGCATCGACGCCGACCACCAACTGCGCGCCGCCTCCCGCGACACCCCGTACCGCCGCGTCGTCTACCGGGACGAACTGCTCACGGTGGGGGACGGCGTCCCGGTCTGGCTCCTGACGGTGTCCGCCGCCCTCGTCGCGGCGGCGTCGGCCCTGGTGGTCCTGCGGCGCCGACGCCGCCCCGCGGCCGCGTGATCAGATCGGCCGGTCCGGCTGGGTCCGCCAGAACGCGCACTGGTGGTCCGCCCCGAACGACGAGCCCGGACCCGTCCGCACCGGGCCCAGGGTGAGCACCGGGGCGACCCCGGAGCCGGGCACGGCCGCCGGCCACGGCGCCTGACCCGGCACGACGGGCGCACCCGAGCGCGCGAAGGCACCCCAGTAGCGCTTCATCCGGGTCGCCAGCGCCACCTGCACCGGGGTCAGCTCCCGCTCACCCATGGTGAAGTCGTGCAGGTAGGCAAGTTCGGCGCTGTGCCCGTTCGACTGGTCCAGGCCCGGTACCTGGGCCCCGGCCAGCGTCGGCGACCGCGGATCGTCGAACTCGTAGGCATACGTCGGAACTTGACCGGCGAACAGCTCCGCCGTCCACGCGGTGTGGCAGGCGAAGGCCGAGTCCGTCAGGACGGCCGACAGCGCCAGGTACGGCGAGCCGTGCGCCTCGACCGGATAGCGCGCCAGCACTTCGGGCCCCGCGGCCCCGTACCCCGCGAGGACCTGTGCCGTGAACTGCTCCCGGGTCAGGCCCGGCTGCGACAGCGCGACGAAGAACCGCCCCTCGGAACGGGTGCTGCCGATCATGACCGGCACCCTGTTCCACGCGCCCGAGCGCACGGCCCGCTCCGGATCGACCGGCAGCAGCCCGTCGCCCGACGCCGGACCGGGGGTGGGCAGCGTACGGGCGGCCTGCACCAGAGCCGCCCCCGGGGCGCCGCGCAGGCACGCCGCCACCCCGGCCGGACCGCCGCACCCGGCCTGCGCCGCGAACTCCCGCGCCAGGGCCTCGGCCCGGGCCCGGTCGGGCGTGCGCAGCAAGGTGCACGGGCCGCTCTGCAGCACCGCCCGGTGGAACAGGCCGGCGGCCGAGGGGGCCGCCAGCAGCGCGCACACGGACCCGCTGCCCGCGGACTGCCCGGAGACGGTGACGCTCCGCGGATCCCCGCCGAAGGCGCCGATGTTCTCCCGGGTCCACCGCAGCGCCGCGATCTGGTCCATCAGCCCGAAGGAGCCGGAGCGCACCTCGCGCGGCCCGTTCAACTCGGGGAGGTCCAGATATCCGAGCTGTCCCAGGCGGTAGTTGATGCTGACCACCACCGTCTGGGTCAGTTCCGCCATGGTCCGCCCCCCGAACTGGGTACCGGTGCCCTGGCTGTACGCACCCCCGTGCATCCAGACGATCACCGGCAGCCGGGCTCCGGGGCGGGCCGACCGGGGCCGGTACACGTCCAGGTACAGGCAGTCCTCGCTGACGGCCGCCGGATCGCGCAGCCCGAACGGGGAGAACTGCAGGCAGGCGGGCGCCTGTCGGGCCGCCTCCCGCACCCCGGACCAGCGTGCCGGCGGCCGCGGCGCCCGCAGACGGGCGTCCCCGACCGGGGGAGCGGCGTAGGGGACGCCCAGGAACTCCTGCGCCCCGTCCCGGGCCTGTCCGCGCAGGGCGCCCTGCGCGAGGGTGACCACGGGGTGCGGTGCTCCGCCGCCCTGCGCCGCCGCCGGCGCCGCCGGGGCGATCAGTGCCAGCCCCAGGGCGAGGACGGCGCCGAGCAGGGGTCCCGTGCGGCGTTTCACGGGCGGAGGCCGGCGATCAGGGCGGCGGTCACGGCGTGGTCGGCCGGCCCCGCGTTCCAGTCGGCGTTCATCGGGCTCACGGCGATCCGGCCCGCGGCGACCGCCTCGAGGTCGCCGCCCTTGGCGGCCGGCCGCAGCGCCACCTTCACGGACACCTTCCAGGTGCCGTCACCGGAGTCGGTGTAGTCCGGCTGGAGGAAGTTCTGCGGATCCTGGAAGGTCGTGGCCACACCGGCGGCCGTGCCCTTGCCGTCCGGGCCGACCACCGGGTGGTTGACGTTGAGGCCGACCCCGGCGGGCAGCAGCCGCCCGGAGCGGGCCCGCGCCCGCAGCCGGTCGATCAGCTTGACGGTGAAGTCGAGGGTCGGGCCCATGGCGTTGACGGTGGTGACCGGGTCGGGCACGGTCAGGCCGCCGGTGCTCAGGGCGATGGCCGGGACGCCGGACTCCAGCGCGGCGACGGCGCCGCCGACCGTTCCGGAGTGGCTGGCGAGCCCGGCGACGTTCGGCCCGAAGTTGGTGCCGGAGACCACGAGGTCGGGGGCCTTGGCCGCGAAGACCTCGGCGAGACCGAAGGCGACGGAGTCGCCGGGCGTGCCGTCGACCGCCCACACCTTGGGCTCGGGGTGCTTCACCACGACGGTGGGGGCGCTGGACATCTTGGTGCCGGTTCCGCTCTGGTTGGTGAGCGGGGCCACGATCGTGACGTCGTGACCGGCCGCGGTCAGCCGCTCGAAGGCCTTCCGGATGCCGGGCGCGTCGTACCCGTCGTCATTGGTGAGCAGGATCCGCAGCGGGGTGGTGCGCTCGCTTGCCGGGACGGCGGTCCGCGGGGCGGCGGCCGCGGGAGCGGTACCGGCCAGGGCCGGGGTGCACAGCAGCAGGGCGGCCAGCGGCAGAACGCGCTTGCGAGTCACGGGGATGCTCCTTCGGAGGGGTGGGTGGTGGGGCGGAGGCGCGGATGGATCGGGGTCCGGAGACGTGGAGTCCCGGAGTGCGGGGCCCGGATGGCGGTCCGGGCGGGGGCCCGGGGTCAGCGCACGCTGCGGATCGGGAGGATGGCGAGCGCGCCGATCAGCGACAGGGCCCCGCCGGCCAGGAAGAGCGGGGTGTAGCCGCCCAGTCCGGTGACGATGGCCGAGGCGACGAAGGGGGCGATGATCTGCGGCCCGGCATTGGCGATGTTGAGGACGCCCATGTCGCGGGCGGCGTCCTCGGCCCGGGGGAGTACCAGGGTGACCAGCGCGGTGTCGACGGCCATGAAGCAGCCGAAGGCGAGGCCGTTGAGCGCGCTGAAGACGAGCATGCCGGTCCAGGTCGGGCTCACCACGGGCACCGCCATGACGAGTCCGGCGAGGGCGGCCGAGACGCCGACGAACACCTTGCGGCGGTCCCACCGGTCGGACAGCAGGCCGCCGAGCACGGTCGACAGGGCCATCGCGACCATCGACACCGGGGTGAGGACGGCCATCGCGGCGGGTGCGGAGAGGCCGGCGGGCAGTGCGATGTGGTCGTCGAGGATGTACAGCTGGTAGCCGACGACCGAGAAGTAGCCGAGGACCATCAGGGCCCGGCCGATGAACGCCCACCGGAAGTCGTGGTGGGACAGCGAGGAGAGGAAGGCCGCGAGCTTGGCGCCCTTGGGGCGGGCCGCTGCGGCGGCTGCCGCCTCGGCCGCGGCCGCGGTGCGCGGAACGTCCCGGCAGATGGTGGTGAGCAGCAGCGCCGCCACGGCGACGAGCGCGCCGAAGACCAGGTAGCCCGTGCGCAGGTGGTCCGCGGTCTGGGAGGCGATGAGGACGCCGACCGTGCCGCCGATGGGCAGGCCCAGTCCCACCAGTGCGGACGCGGTGCCGCGGCGGGCCGCCGGGATCCGGTCGGGCACGATCGCGGTGACCGCCGCCTGAAAGACGTTCATGGTCGCCTGCGCCAGGCACCAGGCGGTGCCGACCAGGAGCGCGGTGCTCACGCTGCCGAGGAAGGCCAGCGCGGCGAGCGAGGCGAGGGCGCCGCCCAGGATCCAGGGGCCGCGGCGACCGCTGCGGTCGGAGAGGGCGCCCGCGATCGGGTTGAACGCGGTGGCGAAGATCGAGCTGACTCCGCCGATCAGGCCCAGGACCGCGACCTTGTTGACGGGGTCGATCGCGGCGACCTGGAGGGGCAGCAGGACCGAGCCCACACCCATGTAGACCGCCATCATGGCGGAGTTCGCGAACAGCAGCAGGGGCAACAGCCCGCGCTGGCGGGGTGGTTCGGGGGCGGCGGGGACGGGATCGACGACGTCGGGCAGGGCCATGACGACTCCTCGGGGGACGGAGCGGGGAGGTGGCGGACGAGCGGGGCGCCGCGTGCGCGGGGAGGGGTGGCGGGGCACGCGGCAGCGGCCGGGGACGCCGGAGATGCGGCGGACAAGCGCGGTCGACCTGATGTTGTTACACGTGTCACCTGGCGCGCTGGACACTGTGTAGCACCCATTTCCAGCCGCCGCCAGGGGTTGTGCGGGGAGGCGGTGCAGATCGTGACCGCCCGGAGATCCCTTGGTGCCATGACGTGTAACCATGCTTGTGCGGGGGCCGGGTCTCGGCCATACTCCGTGCCGCGGTGCGACGATCCGCGCCACCCGGCCAGGGTCCCGGCCCTCCCGCGTGCGTGTCCGGCTCGTTCACCCCGCTCGTCGTTTCGCTCGTCTCTCTTCTGCCGTTCGTCTCCCTTTCGTCTTCCGCCCGTCGTGTGCCCGTCTCCGGTGAGGGCGCTCCGCGGCCGCCTCCGCACGCCTCCGGGGCCGCTCGTCGCGTGCCGGTCGTCGCGTGCCGCTCGTCCCGTCGCCGTGCGCTGCGCCCGGCCGGTCGTCCCGGCTGTCGCCTCCGCCGCGCGCCCCGCTGTTCGCCGCCCGCCCTGCTGTTCGCTGCCCGCCCCGCTGCGCGCCCCGCTGTTCGCCGCCCGCCCTCCCGTGTCCGCTCTCCGGGACGATCGTGAAAGGCCCCGCCATGCCGCCCTCGCCCTCCCGCGTGCCGCCGCACCACCTGCCGGCCGCGCCGCCCCGCCATGCGCTGCCCTGGGGGATCGCCCTCCTGCTCGTGTCCCTCCTCGCCGCCCTGCTGCTCCGCGTGGTCGAACGGCCCTTCTTCCAGGGGCTCGACGACTGGTGGGAGGCCTCCGTGAACAGCTCGTCCGCCGGCGGGGACGGCGGCTTCGCCCTCGTCCTCGACCGGCTCGGCGGCCCGATCGGTACGGTCCTGCCGCTGGCGCTGATCGGCGTCCTGTGCGTGTACGGGCGCTGGCGCTCGGCGCTCTTCGTCCTCGCCTCGTCCGTCGCCGCCACCGTGGTGGTGGTCCTGCCGCTCAAGGAGCTGGCCGACCGGCCGCGCCCGCCGCACCCGTGGGTCCTGGTCAACGAGGGCGCGTACCCCTCCGGCCAGGTGTTCAGCGCCGTGACCCTGGTGGTCGCGGCCGGACTGGTGGTGTTCCCGCCCCGTGCGCGACGCTGGTGGCGGGCGGTCGGTGCCGTGTACGTCCTCGCGATGATGGGGAGCAGGACCTGGCTGCACGCCCAGTGGCTCAGCGACACCGTCGCGGGCGCCCTGCTCGGCGCCGGGACCTGCCTGGTGCTGTGGCGCCTCTTCGCCCCGCTGCTGCGAACGGAGGCGGAGCGCATGGCCTCGGACAGCCTGTGGCTGTGAGGGCGGGGCCGCGTGGGCCAGGGGTCCTGGACGAGGCCGCCATATTGCGAAATGTTGACGGTCGAGAATTTTGCGCAATAGTCTCGTGGTGTCGGCGCGCACCAGGCGCGCGGCCAGGAAGGACCGGCTCATGGCTCACTCCCCAGGCGGCGACCAGTTGGTCGTGGACCTGCCCGCAGGGCGGCTGCGCGGCGCGGCCGAAGGCGGGCTCCTCGTATTCCGCGGCGTGCCGTACGCCGAACCGCCGGTCGGCGACCTGCGCTGGAGGCCCGCCCGGCCGCACGCCGGCTGGAGCGGAATCCGGGACGCCGCCACCGACGGGCCGAGCGCGCCGCAGCCCTACCAGGAGGGCGGCGACCCGGTGCTCGGCGGACACGGTGAGCCCCCCTTCGACGAGGACTGCCTGACCCTCAACGTCTGGACCCCCGCCGCCGACGGAGCCCGCCGGCCGGTGCTGATCTGGATCCACGGAGGCGGCTTCGTGTCCGGCTCCGGGTCGCTGCCCGGATACTCCGGCGCGACCTTCGCACGCGACGGCGACCTCGTCGTCGTGAGCATCAACTACCGCATCGGACCGCTGGGCTACCTCTGTCTCGGCCCCGGCGAGGACGCCAATCACTGGCTCACCGACCAGCTGGCCGCCCTGCGCTGGGTCCGGGAGAACATCGCCTCCTTCGGCGGCGATCCGGACTGCGTCACCGTCGCCGGACAGTCGGGCGGCGCGCTCTCCACCGCCGCGCTCGCCGGGCATCCGCGGGCGCAGGGCCTGGTCAAGCGGGTGATCCTGCAGAGCCCGCCCCTCGGCCTGGACCTCCCCTCCCCGGACGCCGCTCTGCGGCGCACCGCCGCCTACCTCGAGCTCGCCGGGGCCAAGGACGAGGCGGAACTGCGCACCCTGCCCTGGCCCGCGCTGATCGGAGCCGGCCTCGGGCTGTTCGCCCGGACCGCGCGATGGGGGTACTGGCCGACCCCGTTCCTGCCCGTGATCGACGGCGCCACCCTGCCGCTGCACCCCGCCGAGGCCCTGCTGCACGGGGCGGCGGCCGGGATCGAGGTCATGATCGGCTGGACGCGGGAGGAGGCGGCCTTCGGCTTCGCGCTCGACGAGGGGTACGCGGCCGCGACGCGGGAGCAGGTCACCGAGCGCATCGCGGAGACCTTCGGCGGCTCCCGCGCCCTCGCGGTGTACGCGGCGTACGAGCGGACCCGCCCCGGCGCCCGCCCGCACGACGTGCTGATGGACCTGATCACGGACGAGCTCTTCCGGGTCCCCGCCGTCCGGCTGGCCGAGGCCAGGGCCGAGCTCGGCCGACCCGTCTGGGCCTACCAGTTCGACCTGCCCACCCCCGCCTGCGAGGGCCGGCTCGGTGCCGCACACTGCCTCGAACTCCCCTTCGTCTTCGACAACTTCGACCAGTGGTCGCACGCGCCCTTCCTGGCCGGGATCGCCCCCGCCGTCCGCGACGGCCTCGCCCACGCCATGCACCAGGCCTGGATCGCATTCGTCCGCACCGGCGACCCCAACCACTGCGACCTGCCGCGATGGGACCCGTACGACACCGCAACCCGCGCCACGATGCGCTTCGACTCGGTCAGCGGCGCCCTCGACGATCTGGCCGGCGGCTCCCGGCTCCTGCATATGACTCGTGTAACCTGAAAGGAGGCAGCACAGTCCGGCAGAAGGAGCTCCGAGGGACGTCATGGCCAAGCAGACGAGCGTCCCCGCATCCATCACCAGTGCCGACGTGGCCCGGCTCGCCGGGGTGTCACGCGCCACCGTCTCCTTCGTGCTGAACGACACCCCCGGCCACCGCGTCAGCGAGACCACCCGCGCCCGGGTGCGCGACGCGGCCCGGCAGCTCGGCTACGTCCCGCACGCCGCGGCCCGGTCCCTGCGGGCCGGCCGCAGCAACCTCGTCCTGATGCCCGCGTCGATCTCCGCGATCGGCCGTCTCGTCAGCGACTGGGTGGACGACCTGCACAGCGAGCTCGACCGGCACGGCTACACGGCCGTGCTCCACGCCGGCCGCTTCGCCGACCCCCTCGACGCCGCCCGGGCCTGGGCCGAAATGCGCCCCGCGGCCGTCGTCGCCATGGACGGCGACCGCTTCGGCGGCCAGGCGGCCGAGCTGCTGCGCCGGGCCGGGGTGCGGGGGCTGCTCGCCTTCGCCGCCCACCCCGTCGAGGGCGTGCACACCGTCGGCTTCGACCACGCCCGGATCGGCGCCACCGCGGCCGGGCACCTCATCTCCCGGGGCCGGAGCCGGATCGGCGTCGTCATGCCCCTGGAGCGCGGCCTGGGCACGCTCGCCGAGCCGCGCCTGGCCGGCGCCGAGTCGGTCGCCGCCCGCCACATGGCCACGGTCACCCCCCTGGAGCTGGCCTACACCCGTGAATCCGCGACCGCGCTCGCCCGGCGGTGGCGGACCCTGGGCCTGGACGCCGTCTTCGCCTACAACGACGAGTACGCGGCCCTGCTCCTGCACGCGCTCCAGGCGGAGGGCGTGTCCGTACCGGACGACGTCGCCCTCGTCGGCTGTGACGACCTGGTCCTGTCCGCACTCCAGCAGCCGGCGCTCACCACGGTGCGCCTGGACCTGCCGTCGGCCGCCCGGATCGCGGACACCGTGCACGAGCTGATCGAAACGGGTACGGCCCCGCCGGTGGCGCCGGTCGAGGCGGTCCTCGTCCACCGCCAGACCTCCTGACGCGGCCCGGGCCGCCCCGCGGCCGGCCGCGCCGTCCTCGAATGGCCTGCCGACCGCGGGGCACGGACGATGGAGGCGTGCGTACCGAGGCGAACGGCACGGGTACCCGAACGGTGTCCGGATTCCTGGAGAACCCGGTCGTCGGAATGGCGCCCTGGATCGTCTTCTCCCTGCTGGTGGGACCGGGGCGGTTCGAGATCGCGGTCGGCATCGCGCTGGCGACGGCCGTGACCCTCACCGTGCTGAGCCGGGTGGTCAACCGGGGGAGCACCTGGAAGCTGCTGGAACTGGCCGATGTGGTGTTCTTCGCCGCGCTCGCCGTGGTCGGGGCCACCGCGAGCGCGGGCACGCTGCGCTGGCTGGAGACCTACGCGGGCGAGGTCGCGAACGTGACCCTCGCCGTGATCGCCTTCGGCTCCATGGCCGTGGGGATGCCCTTCACCCTCCAGTACGCCCGCGAGCAGGTCGACCCGGCGCTCTGGCACACCCCCGCGTTCATCCGCACCAACTACGTCATCACGGCCGTGTGGGGGCTGGCCTTCGTGGTGGCCGCCCTCGCGGGCGCCTACGGGGACCTGGTCCTGCACAATCCGAACAACATCTGGACCGGCTGGATCATCCAGATCCTGGCGATCGTCGCGGCCCTGCGGTTCACGGGCTGGTACCCGGAGGTCGTCCGGGCCCGCGCCACCCGGGAGGCGGCCGGGCAGGGACCCGAACCGCCCCGCCCGGCGGGGCTGCTGCTGCCGCTGGCCGGACTGCTGGTGCCGATCGGGATCGCCGTCCTCGTCTTCGACGACAACGTGTGGTGGCTCGGCGTGGCCCTGATGGTGGCCGGCGGACTCCTGACGAAGGCGCTCCAGTCGCGGGCCTGACGCCGTGGACCTGACGCCGTGGACCTGACGCCGCGGGCCCGATGCGCGGGTCGGCTGCGGCGGGGCCGACGCCGCAGGTCCGACGCCCCCGATCCGACGCCCCCGATCCAACGCCGCGGGCCCGACGAAGCGGGCCCGATGGAGCAGGCCCGACGCCGCGGGCCCGACGTCGCGGGGCCGTCGGGGCGCGGTGCGTGCGTCCGCGTCCCGACGGCCCCGCCGGCCACCGTCCCGGTGATCAGCCGGCCGGATCTGCCGAGGGCCCCCGGCGCGCCCCGAGCCGGGCACGCTCCCGGGCCAGCGCCGGCATCAGCAGCCACCACACCACCAGCCCCGCCCCGGCGCCGGCCGCGGCCCCGGCCACGGTGTCGCTGAGCCAGTGCGCGTGCAGCCAGGTGCGGCTCCACATCATGGCCAGGGTGAAGACCGCCCCGGCGGCCCACCACAGCCGCCGCCGGGCGACCGGGACCAACAGCGCCCCGGCCACGACCACCAGGAGCGCCGCCGTAGCGGCGTGACCGGACGGGAAGGAGCCGTGGTCGACGCGGACCAGAGGGTTCGCCGGCCGAGGCCGGTCCACCAGGTGCTTGAGCCCCTGCACGACGAGCATGTTGCCGCCGAGGAAGGCGAGCAGCAGGAACCCGGCCGACACCCGGCGCCCCCGCAGGAGCAGCAGGGCCAGCAGACCGAGCGGTACGACCGCGCCGAACGGGCCGCCGAACCAGTTCAGGACCGAGGCGACGGCCGCGTACAGCCCTTCGTGCGGGCCGCCCATCCAGACCAGCCAGCGCTCGTCCAGGGCCTGGAAGGGCGGATCGGCGACGTCGGTGCGGACCACGAGGGCCGCCAGCGCGGCGGCTCCCAGCAGCAGCAGGCCCAGGAGGAGGGGGCCGCGCTCACGCGGAGCCCCGGCGGCCGAGCCTTCGGAGCCCTCGGGCCGGACGGCGGCGGCGGTGGCGGCGGCGGCGGTGGCGGGACTACTGGTCACGGCCGTGTCTCGCGGTGGCGGGAGCGAGGTGGCGGGCGAGGAAGGCCACGCTCTCGGCCACGATCCCGGGAACGTCCGGGGAGCCGAGGAAGATGTGGTCCGCGCCCTCCACGGGCCGCAGGGCCACCTCGCCCCCGGCGCCCTCCAGGGCCTCGGCCAGCGCCTCGCTCTGGCTGTAGGGGACCAGGCCGTCGTGGGTTCCGTGCACCAGCAGGAACGGCGGCAGGTGCGGGCCCCCGGCGTACGTCACCGGGCTGGCGACCCGGGCCGGCCCCGGGTCCTCGGCCACCGGGGCGCCGAGCAGGGCCTCGTACGGGTCGGGGAACGCGACCTCGGACGGCATCGGCGGCATGGGGTGCGCGGCCAGGGCGACCAGGTCGGAGCAGCCGTACCAGTCGACGACGGCCAGCACTCCGGTCTCCCCGGAGCCGACGCCCTCGGTGCCCTCGAGCGCCGCGGCGTCCGCGGTGCCGGAGCCGACGAGGCCGGCGAGCGCGGCCAGGTGGCCGCCGGCCGACTCGCCCCAGACGCCGATCCGGCCGGGGTCGATGCCGAGCACGTCCGCGTGGGCGCGGACGTAGCGGATCGCGGCCTTCACGTCGTGCAGCTGGGCCGGGAACGGTGCTTCGAGGCTGTGCCGGTAGTCGACGGAGACCAGTGCGAGCCCGGCCGCGAGGACCGCGCCGTGCAGCAGTTCGGCGGGCACGGTCGGCGGCGGGTAGCGGCGGTCGCCGTCCAGCCAGCCGCCGCCGTGGATCCAGACGACGGCCGGGAAGGGGCCTTCGCCTGCGGGCACCTGCACGTCGAGCAGCCGGGGGCGGTAGCCGGGCGTGGTCGCGTACGTGATCCCGTCGAAGCGGCGCACGCCGTCCGGGCCGGTCACGGCCGGCACCGGGGGCCGGAACGGCGGGGGCGGCCAGGTCA
>NZ_JBEZLV010000062.1:0-25668 GCF_040652335.1 Streptomyces sp. NPDC048270 | reverse complement strand
GACGCGACGAAGGAGCGCCCTTGACAGGGCGGCCCGGCACGGAAGGACAGTGGGACTGGCGGGAAACCCCCAAACCCTCCCTGATCGGCCCCAGCAGGAATCAGGCTTCCGCAGTCCCCGAAGCCCCGCCCCTCGAAGCCCCCCCGCCCCTACCGCCCCCGCCGTGCCGCGTACTGCGCGAACGTTCCCTGGCCCGTCGCGTGTGACGGCGTCAGGTGGCCGCCCCGCCTGAAGCCCGCGTACGCCTTGCCCCACAGGGGCAGCGGGAGCACCCGGCGGCGGCGGCCCGTCGCGGCGAGGTAGGTGCGGGCCAGGTCGGGCAGGGTGGCGATCTCCGGGCCGCCCATGTCCGGGACGCGGCCCGACGGGGTCGGGACGGCCAGTTCCGCCAGCCGGTCCGCGACCTCCTCGACCGCGATCGGCTGCACCCGGACCCCGGACGGCAGCGGCACGACCGGCAGCTTCGCCGCGGTGTCGACCAGCTGGGCCACCAGGTCGTGGAACTGCGTCGTGCGCAGGATCGTCACGCCGAGACCGGACTCCTCCAGCAGCCGCTCCACCCGCAGCTTCGACTGGTAGTAGCCGAGGGGGACCACGTCCACGCCGACGATCGAGATGTAGACGAGGTTGCGGACGGTCCCCGCCCGCCGGGCCGCGCCGATCAGGTGCCGGGCGGCCTGCTCGTCGCCCCCGCGCGGGGAGGACGCGCAGTGCACGACCACCTCCACCCCCGCCATCGCCGCGTCCAGGCCGCTGCCGTTGCGCAGGTCCACCGGGTGCTCGGCGGCGTGCCGGCTCAGCACGCGGGCCTCGTGGCCCGCCACCCGCAGCCGCGCGGTGACCAGCGAGCCGAGGTTTCCGGTTCCTCCGGTGACGAGGATGGTGCTCATGGTGTGGTCCGTCCTTCCTGGATCCGTACTGATCCGAACCGATGTCCGGCACCAGTCAGACAGGACGGCCCCCGGAAACGTGACAGCCGGACCCGGTCGGTTCGCGTGTCCCGCGTCACGTGCGAGGACCCGGTGGCCGCCGGGCCACCGGGTCCTCGCGTTTTCGGGTCACCCCCGGCTGTCAGGGTGTCAGGGGAGTCATCTCAGGGGAGTCAGCAGGCGCCCTGGTCCTTCCAGACGCCCCATTCGCCGGTGCTGCCCGGCTCCTCGTTCTGCGTCCACCACTGGGCCTTCCAGATGCGGCCCTTGTGGGAGACCAGGTTCCCGGCGTTGTAGACCTGGCCCGCCACGTACGCGGGGCTCGTGCACGCACCGCCCGTCGGCGGGGGAGTGGTCGGCGGGGTGGTGGTCGGCGGCGGCGAGGTGGGCGGCGTGGTCGGCGGCGTGGTGGAGCCGGGCTGGACCACCGTGACGCCGCGCGCCAGGTCGCCGGCGAGCGCGTACGTCGTGCCGGAGATGTTCACCGTCCAGTTGGAGGGCGTGGAGACCGGCAGGTAGTAGTTGAACGCCAGGTCCACCGAGGCGCCCGGGGCCAGCGTCTGCCAGGCCGGGAGCTTCAGGGAGGCCCGGTGGAAGTCGCCCTTCAGGCCGCCGACGTTGCTGCCCGTGTGGTCGCTGCGGATCACCTTGGTGCCGAAGCCGGACTGGTCGGAGGCGTTGCTCGGAGCCGCGGTCGCGTAGTCGAACTGGAACTCGGTACCGCCCGGCAGGGTGGCCGTGGTGTTGTTCGTGATCTTGAGCTTCGGGGTGATCGGGTAGTTGGAGTCGCCGAGCTTGAACTCGGTGAACTGCGTCTTGATGTCCACGGCCTGCGCCGGCAGCGCGGTGTTCGACTTCTTCGCGCCGTACGGGGCCGCCGCCTTGAACTTGTCGTACATCAGCGAGGTGAGCGTGTCGCCCATCTCGTACTGGCCCTTGGCGGCGTTCCAGGCGTAGTCGCCGGCCATCTCCCAGACCATGGTGCCGCCGATGCCGCGGTTGACCACGTAGTCCGCCTTGGCGGCCACCGACTGCTCGTCCTCGGTGGACAGGAAGACCTTCTTCTGCGCGTTCCACAGCCACGGCGCGACCAGCGTCGCGTCGTACTTGCGGGCGTAGGTGCCGGTCAGCGTGGTGTTGGCGGGGAAGCCGTACTTGGTGACGTAGTCGCCGACGATCCCCTTCTCCAGGTTCTTCGCGTGCCACATCGGGTTGGAACCGGCCGGCGACTCGGCGCCGTTGGTGTCCTTGTCGTGCCACAGGTTGTCGATGCCGACCGCGCCGTCACCGCACTTGGTCAGGCCCGCGCCGGCCGGGCAGGTGGTCGCGGGGGCCTTGCCCCACAGGCCGTCCGTGCCGCCCTGTACGTTCTTGTGGCCGCGGGTGTAGTACGGCAGGCCGATGTTGATGCGGCCGGCCGGCATCGAGCCGCGGAAGTAGTGGTAGGCCCAGTCGGTGTTGAGGTAGCCGATGTTCCCGTACTGGGAGCTGCCGTAGACGTTCGCGGCGGCCAGCTCGGCGTCCTTGCCGTCGTCGAAGAGCGAGGCGTTCGGCCCGACGTACTCGTTCCAGGCCCCGTGCAGGTCGTAGGACATGATGTTGACGTAGTCCAGGTACTTCTGCATCTGGAAGGTCTCCATGCCCCGCAGCAGGTACCCGGAGGAGGGTGCGGCGACGGTGAGCAGGTAGTGCTTCCCGTCGGCGGCGCCGGCCCGGTCGAGCTTCTCGCGCAGGCTCTTCATCAGGGCGTCGTAGCCCTGGACGAGTCCGGCGCGGCGGGCGTTGGACAGCTGCCAGTCCAGCGGGTTGCCGGCGTCCTTCATGGTGGTCGGGTACTCGTAGTCGATGTCGACGCCGTTGAAGCCGTATTTCCGGATGAACTCGACCGAGGAGTTCGCGAAGGTCTCGATGCCCGCCTGGTTCACCGATCCGTCGGCGTTGGTGGCCATCGAGTAGAAGCCGCCGGAGGCGACCCGGTTGCCGTCGTCCCCGAAGTAGCCGCCGGTCTCCGCCCAGCCGCCGACCGAGATCAGCGTCTTGACGTCCGGGTACTGCTTCTTGAACTTGGTCAGCTGGTTGAAGTGGCCCTTGTAGGGGAGGGCCGGGTCCATCTCGGCGCCCGCGACGCCCGGCCAGGTCATCCCGGTGGCGGCGTTGTTCGCGTTGTCCGCGCCGACGGAGATCTTGTTGTCGGCGCCGACGTGGGCGAAGGCGTAGTTCAGGTGGGTGACCTTGGACCACGGGATGTCGTGGGCCAGGTACGCCGGCTCGCCGTTCTTGCCGGTGCGCCAGCCGGTGAAATAGCCGATGACCCGGCGCTGATGGTCGGCGCCCATCTTCTCGCGGCCTTCGGCGTCGTACACCGAGCAGTAAGGGACGTCGACGCCGGCCGTCTTGTACAGGCCGTCGGGGCGGCAGCTCTCGTTGTCGGCGGCGTGCGAGACGCCCGTCGAGAGCCCGGCCACCAGCAGTCCGGCGATTGCGGCGCCGGATGCCAGGAGCATCGCCCTCGTACGTGTGGGGGACAGCATCGTGCCTCCTGGGGAGGGGAGGAAGGCGGGCTGGGCAGGACACAACATGCGGAAACGTGAAGCGTGTTGGCCCGTGACGTGCGCACATCTGACGGGCTGCTCCCGGGGAAGATGAAGGGAACGTTAAGAGGACTAGACCACCCCGTCAATAGGTCTGGACCAACCCCGCGTCCACAGGGCCAGGTCCACCCCCCGGCCGCCCCGCGCGCCCTCCCGTGTGAGCCAGGCCACACGTCCTCACCCGCATGGCCGTCGATCGCCCATGGCAAACTGGCTGGAGTACCAGTAAGCAGCGCACTCCGGGGTCGGTGTAATTCCGAACCGGCGGTTATAGTCCGCGACCCGTCCGCAGCCAGCGGCCGGTTGACCAGGTGAGATTCCTGGACCGACGGTGAAAGTCCGGATGGGAGGCAGTGCGCGGCGGGCCAGTGACCGGTACGCCGCCGTCGGCGGTTCCTCGGCGCATCCCCGTGGATGTGGCGCAGCGGACCGTTTTCCGGCCTCGGCGTCCCCGTGTGCGCTGTACCGCTTCATCTGTCGTATCCCGACAGGCCCCGGAGTCCGTGCCCGATGAGGCAGGAGGACCCGGTGGCGACACACGCCGCGCACGCAGCACCCGACGCGGACACCCGCGCCATGCGCCGAGCCGTCGAGCTCGCCGCGCGCGGCCTCGGCTCCACCAGCCCCAACCCCGTCGTCGGCTGCGTCGTCACCGACGCCTCGGGCACCGTCGTCGGCGAAGGCTGGCACGAACGGGCCGGCGGCCCGCACGCCGAGGTCCACGCCCTGCGCGCGGCCGGCGCGGCAGCCCGCGGCGGCACCGCCTACGTCACCCTGGAGCCCTGCAACCACACCGGCCGCACCGGCCCCTGCGCCCGCGCCCTCGTCGAGGCCGGGGTCACCCGCGTGGTCCACGCGGTCTCCGACCCGAACCCGCAGGCCCGCGGCGGCGCCGACACCCTGCGCGCGGCCGGGGTCGCCGTGGAGGCCGGGCTGCTCGCGGACGAGGCCGAAGCGGGCAACGCCGCCTGGCTGACCTCCGTACGGCTGGGCCGCCCCTACGTCCTGTGGAAGTACGCCGCCACCCTCGACGGGCGCATCGCCGCGGCCGACGGCACCAGCCGGTGGATCAGCTCCCCCGAGTCCCGCGCCGACGTCCACCGGCTGCGCGCCGAGTCCGACGCCGTCGTCGTCGGCTCCGGCACCCTGCGCGCCGACGACCCGCACCTCGCCGTCCGCGGCGTCGAGGGGGCCGTCCAGCCCCTGCGCGTCGTCCTCGACACCCACGCCACCGTCCGGCCCGGCGCCCGCGTCCTGGACGGGGCCGCCCCCACCCTGATCGCGGTCGCCGAAGAAGCCGACACCCGCCACCTCACGGGCGTGGAGCTGGCCAGGCTCCCCGCCGGCGAGCACGGCATCCGCGTGGACGCCCTCCTGGGCGAGCTGCACCGGCGCGGCGTCCGCTCCGTCCTCCTCGAAGGCGGACCGACCCTGGCCGGCGCCTTCGTCGCCGCGGGCGCCGTCGACAAGGTCGTCGGCTACCTCGCCCCGGTCCTCCTCGGCGCGGGCCCCGCCGCCCTCGCCGACGCCGGCATCGCCACCCTCACCGACGCGCTCCGGCTCCGGATCACCGAGACCGCCCGCATCGGCACCGACATCCGCATCACCGCCGTCCCCACGGCCACCTCCGTCCCCGCCGCCCTCAAGGAGCGCTGAAGTGTTCACCGGAATCGTCGAAGAACTGGGCGAGGTCGCCGCGGTCGAGCAGCTCGAGGAAGCCTCCCGCTTCCGCCTGCGCGGCCCCCTCGTCACCGAGGGCGCCAAGCACGGTGACTCCATCGCCGTCAACGGCGTCTGCCTGACCGTGGTGGACACCGCCGACGGCGAGTTCACCGCCGACGTCATGCAGGAGACCCTCAACCGGTCCAGCCTCGGCGCCCTGGCCAAGGGCTCCCGCGTCAACCTGGAGCGCCCGATGGCCCTCGGCGGCCGGCTCGGCGGCCACCTGGTCCAGGGACACGTGGACGGCACCGGCGAGATCCTCTCCCGCACCCCCTCGGAGCACTGGGAGATCGTCAAGGTCGCCCTCCCGGAGAACCTCTCCCGCTACGTCGTCGAGAAGGGCTCCATCACGGTCGACGGCGTCAGCCTCACCGTGGTCGAGGCCGCCGCCGACTGGTTCACCATCAGCCTCATCCCGACCACCCTCGCGCTGACCACCCTGGGCACCAAGCAGCCCGGCGACCCGGTCAACCTCGAGGTCGACGTCCTCGCCAAGTACGTCGAGCGCCTGCTCGCCGCCGGCGTGAACCCGCTGCGCCCGACGGGAGACGAGCAGTGAGCGCCCTGACCTGGCTCAACGCCGAGGCCTTCACCGTCTTCGGCCAGAAGGTCATCTGGTCCGACATGATCGGCAACCTGATGGGCCTCGCCGCCCTGGCCCTCGGCTGGCGCCGGTCCATATGGACCTGGCCCGCCCAGCTCCTCTCCGGCCTGATCCTCATCGCCGCCTACGCCTCCGCCCACCTCTCCGGCGGCGTCGGCAAGCAGCTCCTGGTCATCGGCGTGGCCGTGTGGGGCTGGCGCGCCTGGCAGCGCGGCCGGCAGCAGGCCCAGGACGGATCCATCGCCGTACGCACCGCCACCTGGAAGGAGCGCGGACTGCTCCTGGCCGGCGCGGCCCTCGGCACCCTCGCCGTCGGCGGCCTCTTCACGGCCTTCCCGCACCTGTCCTGGAGCCCGTGGGCGGATGCCTACATCTTCGTCGGCACCATCGTCGCGATGGTCGCCCAGGCCCGCGGCCTCGTCGAGTTCTGGTTCGCCTGGCTCCTCGTCGACCTGGTCGGCGTCCCCCTCGCCTTCAACAACGGCCTGGCCTTCTCCGGCCTCGTCTACGTCGTGTACTTCGCCCTCGTGCTGTGGGGCGCCTACGACTGGTACCAGCGCTCGCGCACCACCCCCGCCCCGGCCATGGAAGGAGCAACGGCATGACCAGCCTCAAGCCCGTGCCCGCCGTCCCCGAGAGCTTCGACGAGCCCTTCCGCCTCGACCCCGTCGAGCAGGCCGTCCGCGACATCGCAGCGGGCCGCCCCATCGTCGTGGTCGACGACGAGGACCGCGAGAACGAGGGCGACCTCGTCATCGCCGCCGAGAAGGCCACCCCCGAGATCATCGCCTTCATGATGAGCGAGTGCCGCGGCCTGATCTGCGCCCCCATGGAGGGCGCCGAGCTGGACCGGCTCGAGCTCCCCCAGATGGTCCAGCACAACACCGAGTCGATGCAGACCGCCTTCACCGTCTCCGTCGACGCGAGCGCCGCCCACGGAGTCAGCACCGGCATCTCCGCCGCCGACCGCGCCACCACCCTGCGGCTCCTCGCCGACGGGACCTCCGAGCCCGGCGACTTCGTCCGCCCCGGCCACATCTTCCCGCTGCGCGCCAAGCCCGGCGGCGTCCTGGTCCGCAACGGCCACACCGAGGCCGCGGTCGACCTCGCCCGCCTCGCCGGCCTGCGCCCGGCCGGCGCCATCGTGGAGATCGCCGGCGAGGACGGCGTCATGCTGCGCCTGCCCGAGCTGATCCCCTTCGCCCGAAAGCACGGCCTGACGATCATCTCCATCGAGGACCTGATCGCCTACCGCCGCTCCAGCGAGCCGACCGTGCGCCGCGAGGCCGAGGTCAGCCTGCCGACCGCCTTCGGCGCGTTCACCGCCTACGGCTTCCGCTCCACCGTCGACGGCGTCGAGCACGTCGCCCTCGTCCACGGTGAGGTCGGCGACGGCACCGACGTCCTCGTCCGGATGCACTCCGAATGCCTGACCGGCGACATCTTCGCCTCCCAGCGCTGCGACTGCGGCCCCCAGCTGCACGCCTCCATGGAGCGCATCCAGGCCGAGGGCCGGGGGATCGTCGTCTACCTGCGCGGCCACGAGGGCCGCGGCATCGGACTGCTGTCCAAGCTGCGCGCGTACGAACTCCAGGAGCGCGGCCGCGACACCCTCGACGCCAACCTGGAACTGGGCCTGCCCGCCGACGCCCGCGACTACGGGGCCGGCGCCCAGATCCTCGCCGACCTCGGCGTGCGCAGCGTCCGGCTGCTGACCAACAACCCCGACAAGGCCGCCGCCCTCGTACGGCACGGGATCGAGGTCTCCGGCCGGGAGGCCATGCCGGTCGAGGCGGGCGAGCACAATCTGCGGTACCTGCGCACCAAGCGGGACCGGATGGGCCACGACCTCCCCTGGCTGGACGGGGCCGTGGCCCCCACCGCCACCTGCGGCAACCAGTAGTACCGGCAACTCACGCACCACCCGGCACCACCGTCACCACCAACCCGAACACGAACCACCGAGGAGCAGAGCTGTGAGCGGCAAGGGCGCACCCGAACTGAGCGTGAAGAACTGCGGAGACCTGCGAGTCGCGGTGATCGCGGCCCAGTGGCACGAGAAGGTCATGGACGGACTGGTCGACGGCGCCCTGCGCGCCCTGCACGAACTCGGCATCGACGAGCCGACCCTGCTGCGCGTCCCCGGCAGCTTCGAGCTCCCGGTCGTGGCCAAGGTACTGGCCGGTCGCGGTTACGATGCCATCGTCGCCCTCGGAGTGGTCATCCGCGGCGGCACCCCGCACTTCGACTACGTCTGCCAGGGCGTCACCCAGGGCCTGGTGCAGGTGTCGATCGACACCGGAGTCCCCGTCGGCTTCGGCGTCCTGACCTGTGACAACGACGAGCAGGCGCTGGACCGCGCCGGCCTCGAGGGGTCGAACGAGGACAAGGGGCACGAAGCGGTCACCGCCGCCGTCTCCACCGCCATGACCCTGCGGACGGTCAGCGAACCCTGGCGCTGAGTGGCGTGGGGGAACCCCGTATTCTGAGGACCATCATGGCGAACAAACCCTCCAAGACCTTCGAAGAGCTCTTCACCGAGCTCCAGGGCAAGGCAAACGGCGACCCCAGCACCTCCCGCACCGCCGAGCTCGTCGGCAAGGGCGTCCATGCCATCGGCAAGAAGGTCGTCGAAGAGGCCGCCGAAGTCTGGATGGCCGCCGAGTACGAGGGCAAGGAAGCCGCCGCCGAGGAGATCTCCCAGCTGCTCTACCACGTCCAGGTGATGATGGTGGCGCGCGGGATCTCCCTCGACGACGTCTACTCCCACCTCTGACCTGCCCAGCCGCCCCTCGGGCGCGCCGCCCCACCCGCATTCCCCATCCGTTGATCCGCGTACCCACGCACCGAAGGAAGCCCCATGCTGCGCATCGCCGTCCCCAACAAGGGTTCACTCTCCGGACCGGCGTCGGCGATGCTCCATGAGGCCGGCTACCGGATGCGCAAGGAGTCCAAGGAGCTCGTGGTCGTCGACCCCGAGAACGAGGTGGAGTTCTTCTACCTCCGCCCCAAGGACATCGCGATCTACGTCTCCTCGGGCCGCCTCGACATCGGCATCACCGGCCGCGACCTCCTGCTCGACTCCGGCGCCAGCGCCGAGGAGATCCTGGCGCTGAACTTCGGCCGCTCCACCTTCCGCTACGCCACCATCCCCGGCACCGCGAAGGGCCCCGAGGACTTCCACGGGATGACCATCGCTACCTCGTACGAGGGAATCGTGGCCAAGCACCTCGCCGAGAAGGGCATCGACGCCTCCGTCGTGCACCTCGACGGCGCGGTCGAGACCGCCATCCAGCTCGGCGTCGCCCAGATCATCGCGGACGTCGTCGAGACCGGCACCAGCCTGCGCAACGCCGGCCTCGAGGTCATCGGCGAGCCGATCCTCACCTCCGAGGCCGTCGTCATCCGGGGCAGCCAGACCGACGCCGACGACCCCCGCGCCCAGCAGTTCCTGCGCCGCCTCCAGGGCGTCCTGGTGGCCCGCAGCTACGTGATGATGGACTACGACTGCCGCGCCGAGCACCTGGAGCGCGCGGTCGCCCTCACCCCGGGCCTGGAGTCGCCGACCGTCTCCCCGCTGCACAACGAGGGCTGGGTCGCGGTGCGTGCCATGGTCCCCGCCAAGGAAGCCCAGCGGATCATGGACGACCTGTACGAGCTCGGCGCGCGCGCGATCCTCACCACCTCGATCCACGCCTGCCGTCTCTGACCCCCACCTCGCGGAACCTCTCGCAGAACCGAGCGCACACACCATGACCGAGCCCGCCGCCCAGCCCGCACCGCCCGCCCTGCCGGTCACCTTCCGGCCGACCCGCACCCGGGCCGTCCTGCTGAGCGTCGGGCTCGCCATGTTCGCCACCATCACGGCGGTCGCCCTCCTGCTGGAGACCCTCAGTGCGGGGGAGCGGATCAGCTTCGTCTTCACCGCGGTCCTGCTGACCTCCGTCCTCGTCCTGCTCAGCCGCCCCAAGGTGGTCGCGGACGAGGCCGGGGTCACCGTCGTCAACCTCACCAGCACCCGCCGCCTGGAGTGGGCGCAGATCCTGCGCGTCAACCTCCGCCCGGGCGACCCCTGGGTCTTCCTCGACCTCAGCGACGGCACCAGCCTGCCCGCCCTCGGCATCCAGCCCGGCGTCGCCCGCGCCCAGGCGATCGGCGACGCCCGCGCCCTGCGCGCCCTCGCCGAGACCAGGGGCACCGGCGCGACCGAACACTGAGCCCGCCCATCCTCGTGGCCGCGTACCGTTGCGGCCGCGATCCCAATGACTACCCTGGTGGCGGGGCGCAGCCGTGCGCCCTCCCACCGGTCCCGGGCCCCCCGGGGCCCGCGGGCACCCTGCGACTTGAGGAGTGACTCCCTCCAGCAATGGACGGATCGTCCGGTAATACCCGCGCCGCCCTCCCCACGGAGGCGGCGGCATGACCATCCCGCTACTCCTGCTCGGCGCGGCCTTCGTCCTGATCCTCGCCAACGGCTTCTTCGTGGCAGCCGAATTCGGGCTCGTCACCGTGGAGAAGCCCGAGGCCGAGCGCGCCGCGGCCGACGGCGACCGCCGTGCCCGCACGGTGGTCAAGGCCCTTCGGGAGCTGTCCTTCCAGCTCTCCGGCACCCAGCTCGGCATCACCATCACCTCCCTCGTGGTCGGCATGCTCGCCGAACCCGCCCTGGCCGCACTGCTGGCCGGGCCGCTCGCCGCGACCGGCCTCTCCGGGGGAGCCGCCTCCGGCGTCGCCGTGGTCATCGGCATGCTGCTCGCCTCCGCCGTCCAGATGGTCGTCGGCGAGCTCGTCCCGAAGAACTGGGCGGTCTCACGGCCGCTCCAGGTCGCCCGCTTCGTCGCCGGCCCCCAGCACGCCTTCTCCCGCGCGTTCCGGCCGGTCATCGCCGGCCTCAACGCCGTCGCCAACCGCCTCGTACGGGCGCTCGGCGTGGAGCCGACCGAGGAGATGGCCTCCGCCCGAACCCCCGGCGAACTGGTCTCCCTGGTCCGCCATTCGGCCCAGGCCGGCGCCCTCGAACAGGACACCGCCGACCTCTTCGTACGGACCCTCTCGCTGGGCGAGCTCACGGCCCAGCACGTCATGACCCCCCGGGTGAAGGTCAGCGCCCTGATGCACACGGCCACCGCGGCCGACGTCCTCAACCTCACCCGCGCCACCGGCCTGTCCCGCTTCCCGGTCTACCGCGACCGCATCGACGAGATCACCGGCGTGGTCCACCTCAAGGACGCCCTCGCCGTGCCCGAGCCGGAGCGCGCCCGCACCGCCGTGGGCCGGATCAGCGTCGCCCCGCTGCTGGTGCCCGGCTCCCTGCCGGTGCAGCCGCTGCTGGAGCGGCTGCGCAGCGAACAGCCGATGGCCGTGGTCGTCGACGAGTACGGCGGCACCGCGGGTGTGGTCACCCTGGAGGACATCGTGGAGGAGCTCGTCGGCGAGGTCCGCGACGAGCACGACCTCGCCGAGGACGCCGGGCCCGAGCTGGCCGCCGTCGCCGCCGAGGACGGCCGCCCCTCCTGGGAGGCCGACGGCAGCTGCCGGGTGCAGACCCTGCGCCGCATAGGCCTGGAGGTGCCCGAGGGCCCCTACGAGACCGTCGCCGGCCTCGTCGCGGACCTCCTCGGCCGGATCCCCGCCCCCGGGGACCGCGCGGAGCTCCCCGGCTGGCGGCTGTCCGTGCGCCAGGTCGGCCGCAACCGCGCGGAGCGGGTCCGGCTGGTCCGGCTCGCGGCGGTGCCCCCGGCCGGCTCCTACGGTGCGGCCCCGCTGCCCGCCCGCGCTGCGGTCGGCCACGGCGGGCACACCGCCCCCGGCGGCCCGGCCCCGCAGCCCGCCCAGCTGGAGGGCGCTGCCCGATGAACGTCCTCCAACTCCTCTTCGCCCTCCTCCTCGTCCTCGCCAACGGCTTCTTCGTCGGCGCCGAGTTCGCCCTCGTCTCCGTGCGCCGCAGCCAGATCGAGCCGCTCGCCGCGAGCTCCAAGCGGGCCCGGCAGGTGCTCCACGGCCTGGAGAACCTGCCCCGCATGATGGCCGCCGCCCAGTTCGGCATCACCGTCTGCTCGCTCACCCTCGGAGCGGTCGCCGAACCCACCGTGGCCCGGCTGCTGGAGCCCGTCTTCCACGCCGTCCACGTGCCGCAGGGCCTGATCCACCCCCTCGGCTACGCCCTCGCGCTCGCCGCCGTGGTCTTCCTGCACCTGGTCATCGGCGAGATGGTCCCCAAGAACCTCGCCATGGCCGCCCCCGAGAAGACCGCCCTGTGGTTCAGCCCCGGCCTGGTCGCCTTCGCGCGGGTGTGCGGTCCGGTCACCACCGCGCTGGGCGCCTGCGCCACGCTGGTCCTGCGGCTCTTCAAGGTCGAGCCGAAGGACGAGGTGGAGGCCGTCTACACCAGCGCCCAACTGGGCCGTCTCGTCGAGGACTCCCGGCAGGCGGGCCTCCTGGAGCCCGGCGAGCAGGAACGCCTGGAGGACGCCCTCGAACTGGGCAGCCGCCAGGTCACCGACGTCCTCCTGCCGCCGGGACGCCTGGTCACGGTCGGCCCGTCCGCGACCCCCCGGCAGATCGAACAGCTGACGGTCCGCACCGGCTACTCCCGCTTCCCCGTCCGCTCCGCGGGCGGTGCCTTCATGGGCTACCTGCACGTGAAGGACGTCCTGGACCTGGAGGAACGGGAGCGGGCCGTGCCGCAGCGCGTGTGGCGCCGGATGCCGACCCTGTCGGCCACCCTCCCGCTGGACGACGCCCTCAGCGTCATGCGCCGCGACGCCACCCATCTGGCGCAGGTCGCCGACCCGGCGGGCCGGGTGCTCGGCCTCGTCGCCATGGAGGACGTCCTGGAAATGCTGGTCGGCGAAGTCCGCGACCCGGCACACCGGGCGTACGTCCGGGGCGCGTAGCCGCCGCCGTGCCGAGCCGTCGCCGGGTCACATCGGCGGCGGCTCCGGCCGGTCCTGCGGGCCGCGGCCGGACAGGACCTCCCCGTACGCCTGCATCAGGTCCGGCAGCCGCAGCGTCGCGAGGTCGTCACGGGACGGATCCCCCGCGAACCCGGCCAGCCGCAGGTCCCGGTACGCGCAGCTCTTCTCGTACAGGGTCCGCAGGAACCGGCCGTTCCCGAGCTCGTCGATCCACCCCTGCTCGACCACGTGCCCGCTGATGCTGCGCAGCTCCTCCAGCGCCTCCTCGTCCCACCGGTCCCCGTTCGCGTCCGCCAGCACCCCGCCGATCGCGGTCAGCTCCAGCGGCCGGTAGCTGGGGAAGTCCACCCGGGAGGTGAACCGCGAGGACAGCCCCGGATTGGCGGACAGCAGCCGGTCCATCCCGGCCGGATAGCCCGCGAGGATCACCACCAGGTGGTCCCGGTTGTCCTCGGCCCGCTTCAGCAGCACCTGGAGGGCCTCGTCCCCGTACGCGTCGCCCTTGCTGTAACCCGAGTTGGACAGCGAGTACGCCTCGTCGACGAACAGCACCCCGCCGATCGCCGAATCGATCAGCTCGTTCGCCTTCACCGCGGTCTGCCCGAGGAACTCGCCCACCAGGTCGGCCCGTTGCGCCTCCACCAGATGGTCGCCGCCCAGCAGCCCCAGCGCGTAGAACACCCGCCCCAGGATCCGGGCGACCGTGGTCTTGCCCGTCCCCGAGGGCCCGGAGAAGACGAAATGCCGCTTCGGCGGCTGCACCGGCAACCCCTGGCCGGCCCGCAGCCGCGCCATGTGCAGCTGCGCGGACAGCGCCTTCACCTGCCGCTTGACCGGCTCCAGCCCCACCATCCGCTCCAGCTCGGCCAGCGCCTCGGCGAGCGCCTCCGGGTCGGCCGGCCCGGCCGGCAGCCCCGCGGGGGCGCCCTGCGGCGGCACCGACACCTTGCGCCGCACGCCCTCCACCCGGCCCGCGGGCGGCGGCGCCACGCCCGGCGGATCGGACTCCGCCTGGCCGTCCGCCGCGATGTCCTGGAGGGGCCCGCCCCCGCCCAGCGCCACCGCCGCGAAGTCCCCGCCCGCCGGCGGCGGACCGTGCCCGCCGTAGCTCCCGAACCCGGAGTACCCGGCCATCCCCGCCATGCCGTCGGTGTCGTCGCCGTCCTCGATGGCCGTCAGCCGGGCCGCGGTGTCCATGAAGGCCGGATCCACCCGGTGCACCGCCCGGTACAGCGGCAGGGCCGCCGCGCTGCGCCCGGTTCCCTCGTGGGCCCGCGCCAGCCAGTACCGCAACTCCTTGCGCTGCGGCTGCTCGCTGCGGCAGCGCATCAGCGCCGCCGACAGCATCGGCTCCGCCTGCCCGTACATCTCCAGCCGGACCCGGGCCATCCCGCCGAACAGGCCCGCCTCGATCCCCAGCAGCGGATCGTCCACCAGCGGCTCGGTGTGCCGGACCAGCTGCTCCCAGTCCTTGACCAGGTAGGCCCGGCAGGCGTGCAGGAACCGCACCTGCGGATCGGCGTCCACCGGCGGCAGGGCCGCCAGCGCCTGGTCGAGCTCGGGAACGTGGCGGCCGTCCAGCCAGTGCGAGGCGTGGGCCAGCAGCAGGTCCCGGCGGCTCTCCAGCACCGGCTGCACCCACCACCCCAGCCAGTACCAGGAGTTCAGGGTCCGCCGGTGCCGGGCCCGCTGCTCCCCGAAGCGGTCCCGGTGCGCGTACATGCGCAATAACGCGTCGGTGGTGTCGACCCGCAGCGCGTGCAGGCCCAGCCAGGCGTCGGCCATCGTGGGATCGAGTCGTACGGCCGCCCGGAACTCCTCCTCGGCCTGCGGGTAGGCGCCCATGGTGCAGGCGTCGACCCCGCGCAGCCAGGCGAGTTCGGCCGGGGCGTGCGTGCTGCCCGGCGTGCCGAAATCCATCACGTCCCCCACAAGCCTGCCCCCGTGGTGCGCGGCAACCCCCGCGTCGAGTGCGCGAGTTGCCCTTGCGCCGATGAAATCAGGGCTGCATCGTACCTGCGGTTTCACACCTTACGTAGGGTGCGAGAGGCCCCTTTGAGGGTGTGTCCCGAGCCGACCCGGTGACGCAGGGTGAAGGTGCGGGGGCGGCCGGGGGCAGGACGAAGCCCCCGATCACGGGGGAACGATCGGGGGCTTCGTGTGCGCGGAGGCCGGTAAAGCCCCGCATTGAGAACGTAAGGCCGGTGCGGGCCCCGGGTCAAGCAGGTCGGTGGAGCCCCGGCGGAGCGGAGTTCCGGGACGGCTCAGGCCCGGGGGAGTCCGTCACCCTTCGTGACGGAAGCGGGTGTTCGGGCGGTCGCACCCGTCCCGGAAGACCACTCGTATCCCGTACCGCTCTGGCGTACCAGGGTGTCCGCGAAGGGGCGCGAAGGGTCGTCCGAGAAGTGCGCGAGCTCCGCGCGCTCCCATCCGTCCCAGAAATCGGAAAGTTCACGCCCGTCCCGGTTTCGCCCCCGCCCCCAGGACTGCTCGCGCGGCGTCTCCATCCACAGCAGCCGCGCCAGATGCGGGCGCAGGGCCCGCCGCCCGGCCCCCACCCCCTCCACGAGGACCACCGGCGCCGGCTCCAGCACCCGCTCCGGGCCGAAGCACCGACCCACCCAGTCGTACGGCGCCCAGTGCGCGGGCCGGCCGGCGCCCAGCGGCTCCAGCACCTGGGTGCGCAGCCGCTCCTGCCAGCCGAACAGCTCCTCGTGGGTGGCCACCTCGTCCAGGTGCAGCACCGGAGCCCCGCCCGCCGCTTCCGCGAGCCGCCCGGCGAAGGTGCTCTTCCCCGAGCCGGCGTGCCCGTCGATCCCGACGAGCCGGACCGGGCCGAGGGACGGGGGCAGCGCGCACAGCTCGCGCGCGAGGGACTCGAGTGACAGGTGTGGCTCCACCCGACCAGCCTAGTGCTGTGTCCGGAAGGGTTTGCCGGGCGTCGCGACCCGGTGAACCTTTGCGGTCACAGCACTAGACAGGGCCGACACGGCACGCGGCTTCGGCCCGCGGCCGCCGGGAACTGGAAGGGTGAAGCCACCGAAGCACCGACCCACCCTGGGGGAACCCCGCGATGACCGCACCCACACCGCGCAGGGCCGTACTCGTCGCCGCCCTCGCGGTCGCCACCGCCGCCACGGCCGCCGGCGTCTGCGGCGGCAGCGCCTCCGCGGCCGCCCCGCCCACCCCCCGGGGACCGGGCCGGACCGTCGACAACCGGTTCTGGTTCTCGTACGCCCACTGGCTGGCCGGCACCCACCAGGGCACCGCCGCCGTCGCCGGCGCCCGCCCAGGCCTGGAGATCAAGGCCCCGGCCGGCCGGACCGAGTACGCCGACCCGCACACCGGCAGGAAGGCCGTCTGGGAGTACGCCACCTGGACCTCCCCCGTCCACCGCTCGGCCGTCGCCGCCACGGAGGCCGTCGCCTCCTGGAACGCCCGCACCCCCGCCGGCACCTGGATCCAGACCGAACTGCGGGCCACCTACGACGACGGCACGGCCACCCCCTGGTACGTCATGGGCCGGTGGGCCTCCGGCGAGGGCGACATCCGCCGCACCTCCGTGGACGGCCAGACCGACGGCCGGTCCACCGTCTGGACCGACACCCTGGCCGTCGACGCCCCGGCCGGCGGCCCGCGCCTGACCGACTGGCAGCTGCGCCTGACCCTGTACCGCAGGCCCGGCGCCGACCGCGGGCCCACCGTGTGGCTGGCCGGCGCCATGCTCTCCGCCGTCCCCGACCGGTTCACCGTCCCCGCCTCCGCCCCCTCCGGGCGGGCCCACGAGCTGAAGGTCCCGCGCTACTCCCAGGAGGTCCACACGGGGCGGTATCCCGAGTACGACAACGGGGGAGAGGCCTGGTGCAGCCCGACCTCCTCCCAGATGGTCATCGAGTTCTGGGGCCACCGGACCGCCGCCGCCTCCACGGCCTGGGTCAACCCGCGCTACTCCGACCCCCAGGTGTGCCACGCGGCCCGCTCCACCTACGACGCCGCCTACAAGGGCTGCGGCAACTGGCCCTTCAACGCGGCCTACGCGGCCACCTACCCCGGGCTCGCCGGCGTCGTCACCCGCCTGACCTCCCTCGCCGACCTGGAGATCCTGGTCCGGGCCGGGATCCCGGCCATCACCTCCCAGTCCTTCCGCGCCGAGGAGCTCACCGGCGCCGGCTACGGCACCGCCGGCCACCTGATGACCGTCGTCGGGTTCACGGCCGCCGGGGACGTGGTCGTCAACGACCCGCACGCGCCCGACAACCCGTCCGTGCGCCGCGTCTACGACCGGCACGAATTCGAGACGGTCTGGCTGCGGACCAAGCGCCACAACGCGGCCGGGAAGACCGTGTCCGGCGCCGGGGGAGTCTGCTACCTCTACGCCCCCGCCCTGCCGGACCCGGCTCGGATCGCGGCCCTGCGGTCGGTCGGAGTCCTGTGAGCCCCGCCTTTGACCTCCTGCAGGGATAGGCGGAACATAATGGGGTAAATGGCACATAAAGGCTTCTCAAGGAGAGGCGGCCAGCCATGACCACCCAATCAAGCATCGAGCACCACCCCGACCTCGCCGAGATGCGCACGCGCTTCGAGCGGGTGACCAGCACCCCCGCGGCGCAAGCCGTGGAGGCACTGGCGCTGATCACCGGCCTGTACCTGGCGGCATCCCCGTGGATCGCCGGGTTCAGCACGCTCACCCCGCTGGCCATCAACAACCTGATCGCCGGCCTGGCGTTCTGCCTGTGCATGGGCGGTCTGGGTTCTGCCTACGAACGCACCCACGCCATGGCGTGGACCGCGGTCGCCCTCGGTGCATGGACGATCATCGCTCCGTGGGTCATCGCAGGCGAGATGGACACCACCCGCACGGTCGTCAGCAACGTCATCACCGGAGCCGTCGCCCTGTGCCTCGGCCTCGCGATGGCGGCGATGGCCGGCCGCAACCGGGAGACCCGCATCTGACCGGCTCTCCGGAGGGACCTCATCGGCCGGACCCCGGCCGCCCCGGCAGCCCCGGGCGGCCGGGGTCCGGCGGCGTGACGCTCGCCACCAGTGACCGTCGTCTCTACCGCGAAGGGGGCGAACGCTGGCACATTGGACACCATGACAGCCACCAGCGCCGCAGCCGACGCCCCCGCCCGCACCCTCGTCCGCACCGGGGGACCCAAGGAAGACTCCTCCTGGCTGGAGCACGTCCTCGGCTGGACGCTCGTCGTGGTCGTGGCCATGTTCGTCACCCAGGTCGGCTGGTTCTAACTCCCCGCAGCGCCCCTCGGCGCCCCGCCCCACCCCGCACGCCCGTCACGTTCGCCGTGGCGGGCGTTTTCGCATCTCCGGACGGCGGGCCTGTTTGACGCCGGGCGATCATGACTGCACTATTCCACTAATCAGATAGTGGAATGAGGTGAAGGGCATGGAATTCCGGGTCGACCGGCGCAGCGGCGTCGCCACCTACCTACAGCTCGTCACCCAGGTCAAACAGGCGCTGCGACTCGGCGTACTGGAGCCCGGCGACCGGCTGCCCACGGCCCGGGAGGTGGTCGAGGCCACCGCGATCAACCCGAACACCGTGCTCAAGGCGTACCGGGAGCTCGAGCGCGAAGGCCTCGTGGAACCGCGCCCCGGCGCGGGCACCTTCGTACGGCGTTCCCTCTCCCGCCCCGAAGCGGCAGCCGACTCGCCGCTGCGCCTCGAACTGTCGGCCTGGATGGCCCGGGCGCGCGAGGCGGGCCTGGACCGCGAGGACATCACCGCGCTCATCACGGCCACCGTGGACGCGAGCTTCAGAGAGGACACCACGTGAGCGACCCGACCGCCGCCGCACTCCGGGCGACAGGGCTCGGCAGGGCCTTCCGCGGCCGCAGCGCCCTGAGCGACTGCGACCTCGAACTCCCCGCCGGACGCGTCACCGCACTCGTCGGCCCCAACGGCGCCGGCAAGAGCACCCTGCTCCAACTCGCGGCCGGCCTGCTGCGCCCCACCACCGGGCGGATTCGGGTCTTCGGCCACGCCCCAGGCTCCCGCGAGGCCCGCGCCCGCACGGCCTTCCTGGCCCAGGAGAAACCGCTCCACCCGCGGTTCACCGTCGCGGACACCCTGCGGCTCGGCCGCGAACTCAACCGGGGCTGGGACCAGGCCCTCGCCGAACGCCTCGTACGGGCCGCGGGCATCCCCCTCACCGCCCGCGTCGGCTCCCTGTCCGGCGGAAACCGGACCCGTGTGGCCCTCGCGCTCGCCGTGGGCAAACGCGCCGACCTCCTCCTCCTGGACGAGCCCCTCGCCGACCTCGACCCCGTCGCCCGGCACGAGGTCACCGCCCTGCTCATGGCCGAGGCCGCCGACCGCGGCGTCACCATCGTCATGGCCTCGCACGTCCTGTCCGAGCTGGAGGACGTGTGCGACCACGTCCTGCTCCTCAAGGACGGCGCCGTACGCCTCGCCGGCGACGCCCACGCACTGCGCGCGGCGCACACCCGGCTCACCGGCCGCGCCGACCCCATCGAAACCGACGGCCTGCCCCACACCTTCGACCGGAGCACCGTCGTCCACGCCGTCACCGCCGGACGCCAGGTCACCGCCGTCGTCCGCGGCGGCCCCGCCACGGCCGCGGCCCACGCGGACGAGGACCGCTGGATCAGCGAAACCCCCTCCCTGGAGGACCTGTTGCTCGCCCACCTGCGCGCCCCGCGCGCCGACCGTACGGAGGCAGCCGCGTGAAGGGCGTCCTGTGGCTGGCCTGGCGCCAGCAGCGAGCGATGATCATCACCGGTCTCGTGCTGCTCGCGGCCGTCGCGGCCTGGGCCGCCTACCTGCGCTCCGAGATGACCACGCTGATCGACGACTACGGCTTCGTCCCCTGCAAGGGCTGGAACGGCGGCTGCGAGGGCCTGGGCAGCTTCCTGGTCCTGGACGCGAGCACCGGCCCGATCAGGACCCTCGGCACCCTCGGCCTCGCCCTCCCCGCCCTGATCGGAGTGTTCTGGGGCGCCCCGCTGCTGGGCCGCGAACTGGAGAGCGGAACCCTCAAACTGGCGCTCACCCAGGGTGTCAGCGGCCACCGCTGGTTCGCCGCCCGCTTCGGCCTCGCCGCGCTCTTCGCCGTGTTCGCCTCGGGCACCGTCGCCGCCCTCACCGCCTGGTGGTGGGCGCCCGTGTCCAACACCCTGGACGGCCTCTACTGGTACGACGCCTACATATACAACGCCACCGGCCCCGCCTCCGTGGCCTGCGCCCTGTTCGGCCTCGCCGCCGGCACGGCGGTCGGCCTGCTGGTCCGCCGCACCCTGCCCGCCATGGCCGTCGCCTTCGCCGCGATCGGCACGGTCGGCCTGCTCACCCGGGCGCTGCGTACCGGCTGGATCGCCCCGGAGACCCGGATCACCCCGGGCATGACCCCCAAGACACCGGTCGGCAGCGCCTGGTCCACCGGCGAGTTCGGCTACCTCACCAGCGACGGGCGCGAGCACGACATCAACACCCCCGTCTGCCAGACCTCCGGCGAGGACCTCAGGCAGTGCATGGCGGAGCACGGCTTCGTCGCCCGCTACCACAAGGTCTACCCCAGCAGCGACTTCTGGACCTTCCAGTGGATCGAGACCGCGCTCTACCTGGGTCTCGCCGCCGTCCTGGTGGCCCTGGTCCTGTACGTCCTGCGCCGCCCCGCCGCGACGGCCGGGGCCGCCACCACCGCCGCGCGGACCGCGACCGCCACGACCAGAACGGCCGCCGGCGTCTGAACTCCCTCCACACCACCCACAGGGGACCCCTCATGGCCACGAAGAAGAACCTTCAAGCCGACCGCGCCAGCGTCACCCACAAGGTCCGCTACGCGCTGAGCAACCCGACCCGCATCGCCCCCTACGTCCGGCGCGCCGCCCGCGACGCCTGGCTGCGCCACAAGCACCCCGACCACGTGTCCTACTACCGGGCCGTCATGGCCTCCGACACCGGCCGCAACCCCGAGGCCGCCGTCGGCAGCCAGACCCACGACCGCTGGCTGGCCCTGGGCAAGATGCAGTTCGACTACCTGCTGGAGCACGGCCTCGCGCCCGCCCACCGCATGCTCGACATCGGATGCGGCAACCTGCGGGCCGGCTGGCGCTTCATCGAGCACCTCGACCCCGGCCACTACTACGGCATCGACATCTCGCCCGACATCCTCATCTCCGCCAAGGAGACCCTGACCAGGCAGCGCCTACAGGACAAGCTGCCGCACCTGACCATCACCCGGAACCTCACGCTGGACTTCCTGCCCGACCGCCACTTCGACGTGGTGCACGCCCACAGCGTCTTCTCCCACTCCCCGATCGGGATCATCGACGAGTGCCTGGCGCACGTGGAGCGCGTACTGGCCCCCGGCGGCTGGTTCGACTTCACCTTCGACCGCACCGAGGGCGCCGAGCACCAGGTCCTGCGCGAGGACTTCTACTACCGCACCGAGACCCTGGTGGACCTCGCCGCCCGGCACGGCCTCAAGGCCCGCTTCATGGACGACTGGGAGCGGCTCGGGCACGGCCAGTCCAAGATCCGCGTCACGGCCGGCTGACCGGCGCCGGCCCGCGCGCGGGCAAGGGGATCAGGAGGCCTCCAGGCGAAGCCCCTCGGTGACGATCACATCGGAGGTGACGAGCGCCTGCTCGGCCGTGACCCGGGTCATGAACACGAACGGCGGGATCACCGGCGGAGCGGGCAGCCCGTCCGGGCTGAAGGTGACGCACAGCAGCCCCTCGATACAGCCGCTGAACCTCGTCAGATACAAGGTGACATCGCCCCGCAGGTCCAGGGAGGTGGCGGCGAGCCCGTACTCCTCCCGCCCCTCGCGCGTGCGCAGCCGGTAGTCGCGCAGCGAGGCCGCCCGCATCCTGAGCACCAGCACCTTCAGCGGCCCGTCGACCGTCGGCACGTGCGCGACCCCCGCGAACGCGAAGCCCTGGGGTGCGAACAGCGAGGTGGTGACGGTCGGCGGGGTCCGCGCGGCCATCGGCGGCCCCGCGGCGGGCGCGGCCTTCGCGGGATCCGCCAGGGGGCCGCCGGCCGCCAGTACCGCCAGCAGCACCACGGGCAGTACGGCGGCCCGCGCCCGCGGGCCGGCGGCATCCGGCCTCGTGACGTACGGGCCCGCTCCGTCCGCCGCCGCCTCCTCCCTCCCGTCCCCTTCGCCGGACAGCGGGGTCCAGCCGAAGGCCAGCGCGCTCCCGGCGATGCCGAGGCCCATCCCGACCAGGAACCCGCCGAGGTTGGTCGCCACGAAGGAGAGCACCGACAGCAGCAGGGCGTGCAGCGACACGTAGGCCCGGGCCTGCGGCAGGAACCACAGGAACAGCCCCGCCAGGATCAGCGCCACGCCGATCCCGATGGCGGCGATCCCGCCCAGGCCCAGGCTCACCAGCACGGTCAGCGGGGAGAGCGGGACCAGCAGCAGCTCGGTCCCGCCCAGCACCACCAGCAGCCCGCCCCAGAAGGGCCGGGTGCGGCGCCAGGCACGCAGCCGGGCCCGGTGCTCCGGCAGCGGGAGCCGCCGCTCGAGCCACCCGCTGCGGACACCGCCCCGCATACCGCCCCGGACGTCTTCGCGGACCCCGCCCCGGCTGCCCTTCCGGACGCCCGGAAGCCCTAGAAGCACTTGGTGCCGTCCAGGCTGACGCTCAGCCTCAGGCCCTTGAGCCTGAAGTTCCCGCCGGTCGCGGACCAGGCGCGGGACCTCACGCCCACCACCTCGATGTCCCCCGCCTGCAGGCCGAACTGCCCCGGCTCGCCCTTGATCCCGTCCACCCGGTCCAGGGTCGACGCGTCCCGGCCGATCTGCGCCGTGCCGAAGGTGGCGTCGCCCTGGAGGTCCTCGCCGTCGATCACCAGATTGCTGGCCGTGACCTCCCCGGCCGGGCCCCCGGCGGTCAGCTTGAAGACCACCGTGCCGAGCGGGGTCCGCGCCTCGGCGGCCTGGCAGATGTCGGAGAGGGTGGCCTCGCCGATGCCGAGGAGCGCGACGGGATGCCCCTTGCCGTCGACGGAGCGGTCCGTCTGCACGAAGGAGGCCAGGCCCTTGCTGCTCAGCCTGGAGGAGGAGACCTGGAAACTCGTCCCCGACACGGCGAAGGAGGCGGCGAGCGCGCCCTGCGCCATGACCACGGCCAGTGCGCCGACGGCGGCGACCGCGGGGACGGCGACGAGAGCCGTCTTCCTCCAGCGGACCCGGCCCTCGCGGGGCCGCCCCCTGCCCGTGCCCGTTCCCTTGCCGTCGTCCTTGCGGTTGCCCATGAGGGTGCCTCCCGTACGTCGTCCGGTGCGCAGGGGAAGTGCTGCCAGGGGCTGCCATACTTCAGCCATCCGGTGGCAGTTCGAGGCTAGGGCCGAATTTGAATAATAGTCAACAGCGGGGCACGACCGGTCGTTCGCAGGTCCGCAGGGCCGAACTCATAGCGACCGGGCGCAAGTTGTTCGCCGACACCTCGTACGACGCCCTGTCCATGGACGACATCGCCAAGCAGGCGGGCGTCGCCAAAGGACTGATCTACTACTACTTCAAGAGCAAACGCGGCTACTACCTCGCCATCGTCGAGGACTCCGTCGCCGAGCTCGTCGCCCGCGCCGGCGGCGAACCCGACCTCCCGGCCGCCGAGCGGGTCCGGCGCACCATCGACGGCTACCTCTCCTACGCCGAGCACCACCGGGCCGCCTACCGCACCATCGTCACCGGCGGCGTCGGCTCCGACGCCGAGGTACTGGCCATCCGCGACGCCGTCCGCGAGGAACTGGTCGCCACCATCGCCGAAGGCGCGTACGGACACCGCACCGTCCCCGCGCTCGCCCGGCTCGCACTCGTCGGCTGGCTCTCCTCGGTCGAGGGGATCACCCTGGAATGGACCGGCGCCCTCGCCGCGGACGCGACCGACCAGCCCGACCGGGGCCGGCTCGGGGCGCTCCTGGTGCGCCAGCTGCGCACCACACTGGCCGTGATCGAGGAGTTCGTCCCGGAGTGCCCCGCTCCGCCCGCCCCCGGGGAGGCGGCCGGACAGCGAGACGATCTTGCACCGGTGACGGGAAGCCCCTGATCGGGCATACTCAACCCGCCGCAGCCGCTGAACAGCCCCTTCCGTGATCCGGAAGGGCAGCATCGGCTGTGAGAGCACCGAGATCCGGCGGCGCGTCCCACAACAGCACGCGTCGCCGCCGTGCCCCGACCAGGGAGGAGAGCGCCGCCATGACAGACCGCGCCCCGCAGACGGTGGACCGTCAGCTGCCCACCGAGGAGTCCCGGGACCTCCTCGCCCTCGTACGCGAGATCGCCCAGCGCGAGATCCGGCCCCGGGCCGCCGAGGAGGAGGACGCCGGGAGCTTCCCCCGCGAGGTCTTCACGCTGCTCTCCGAGGCCGGACTGCTGGGCCTCCCGTACGCCGGAGAGTTCGGCGGCGGCGAGCAGCCGTACGAGGTCTACCTCCAGGTCCTGGAGGAGCTGGCCGCGGCCCGCCTGACCGTCGGCCTCGGCGTCAGCGTGCACTCCCTGGCCTGCCACGGGCTGGCCGGCTACGGCACCAAGGAACAGCAGGCCGCGCACCTGCCCGCGATGCTCGGCGGCGGCCTGCTGGGCGCGTACTGCCTCTCCGAGCCGGCCGCGGGCTCCGACGCCGCCTCGCTGACCACCAAGGCGGTGCGCGACGGCGACGACTGGATCATCACCGGGACCAAGGCGTGGATCACCCACGGCGGCGTCGCCGACTTCTACACCGTCCTGGCCCGCACCGGCGTCGAGGGGCCCAAGGGCATCACCGCCTTCCTGGTCCCCGGGGACGCGGAGGGCCTGACGGCGGCCGTGCCCGAGAAGAAGATGGGCATGAAGGGCTCGCCCACCGCCCAGCTGCACTTCGACGGGGTACGGGTGCCCGACGCGCGCCGCATCGGCGAGGAGGGCCAGGGCTTCACCATCGCCCTGGCCGCCCTGGACGCCGGCCGCCTGGGCATCGCGGCGTGCGCCATCGGCGTCGCGCAGGCGGCGCTGGACGAGGCCCTGGCGTACGCGCTGGACCGCAAGCAGTTCGGGCACCCGATCGCGGACTTCCAGGGGCTGCGCTTCATGCTGGCCGACATGGCCACGAAGATCGAGGCGGGCCGTGCGCTCTACCTCGCGGCGGCGCGGCTGCGGGACGCCGGCAAGCCGTTCTCCCGGCAGGCCGCGATGGCCAAGCTGTTCTGCACGGACGCGGCGATGGCGGTCACCACGGACGCGGTCCAGGTCCTCGGCGGCTACGGCTACACCGCGGACTTCCCGGTCGAGCGGCTGATGCGCGAGGCGAAGGTGCTCCAGATCGTCGAGGGCACGAACCAGATCCAGCGCATGGTGATCGCCCGCCACCTGGCGGGACCGGAGACGCGCTAGAGGCCGAACGGGCTCGGGGTCGGGCGGCGGGTCAGCTTCCGAAGAGCGGACCGTTCGGCCAGATGGGCGAGGCGGTGATCCGGTGCCACTCCGGGTCGCGCCTCCCCGGCACGGTCCGGCCGTCCTCGCTCCAGCGGGCGACCAGCGCACTGTAGATGGGCGGGTCGGGAAACCGCTGCCGGGACCCGGGCCCCTGCTGAACCGATTCTTCGTAACCGGGCGGCACCTGCCGCCGTCGGCGTCCCGTCCGTGGCGTGGAAGTCTCAACCGTGGTCATGCCGGGGCAACGCGGCAATCCGCCCACGGGTAATCGCTTCCCCCGCCCGGGGATCCGTTCGAGGGGTACCCGGGCTTTGGGTACTGCGGGAGCCTGATTCCTGCTGGGGCCGATCAGGGAGGGTTTGGGGGTTTCCCGCCAGTCCCACTGTCCTTCCGTGCCGGGCCGTCCTGTCAAGGGCGCTCCTTCGTCGCGTCGCTTCGCGATGGCCTTCGGCCACCCTTGACAGGCCGTCCCGGCACGGAAAGACAAGGACTGACGGGA
>NZ_JBEZLV010000061.1:0-25884 GCF_040652335.1 Streptomyces sp. NPDC048270 | reverse complement strand
GGGCGGCGTACACGGCCGGGGCCGGGCACCTAGGGGTGTCCGGCCCCGGCCGTTGGGCGGGCGCGCGGGTGGCGGGGTTGGGGGCGGGGGGGGGGGGGTGGCGGTGGGTGTGGCGGTGGGGCGCCGGTGGGGGGGGGTGGCCCCGGCCCCCCCCGGGCCCACGGGCGGGCCCCCCCCCACGCGCCCGCGCCAGGGCTCGTAGGGCTAGGTTTCGGAGCGGTCCCCGCGCAGCTGGACCGGCTCAGGGTGATGACGCAGTGCCTCCCGCTGCTTCCCCACCACCGACGGCGTCCAGGCGGCCCGCGCCCTGGAGCGCGGCCTTGGCGGCGCGGCCGCCGCATTGGATCCGGGCAGGCCCCGCGTGGTTGGGTGGCAGCCACAGCGCGGTCGGCGATCGCGGGACTGCCGGAGATCACCTCTGGGAGAAGGGCTGGAGGAACGAGATGACGGTGGACGTACGGGAGCAGGTCGCTGACCTGCCCAGGCAAGTCCGGGACCGGGACCGTCTGGCCGCGGTCCGGGCGACGGGCCTGATGGACACCGGGCCGGAGCAGGTCTTCGAGGACCTGTCGGGGCTGGCGGCCCGGGTGACCGGGTCAGGGCGGGCGTTCGTGACCCTCGTCGACGGCGACCGCTCCTTCTGGAAGGCGTGCACAGGCGTCGATGCCTCCTCGATCGAGGAACGGCAGAACCCGGTCGAGGAGAGCTTCTGCTACTTCCTGATCGGCTCGAACGGCAAGCCGTTCATCGTGGACGACGTTGCGGCCGACCCCCGCACCAGCGGCCACCCCTCCGTCGGCCCGATGAACATCGGCGCCTGGGCGGGCTACCCCCTCCTCTCGCCCGGCGGCGAGGTCCTGGGCAGCTTCTGCGTCATCGACGACAACCCCCGCACCTGGACCCCGGCGGACCTGGCCACGCTGGAGACCCTGGCCCGATCGGTCAGCGCGGAGATCCGCCTGCGCCAGTCCCTCGCCGCCGCCGAAGAAGCGCACACCCGCTCCGCGGACCTCGCCCACTCCCTCCAGCAAGGCCTGCTGCCCCCCACCCCGCCCGAGGTGCCCGGCGTCGAGGTCGCGGCCTCCTACCGCCCCGCCTCCCGGGCCGGTCGTTCCGACATCGAGGTCGGCGGCGACTTCTACGACCTCTTCCGCACCCGCGGCTCCACCTGGGGCATAGCTCTGGGCGACGTCTGCGGCAAGGGCGTCCAAGCCGCCCAGGTCTCCTCCATGGCCCGCTACACGATCCGCGCCGTGGCCAGCGAGAACCGACCCCCCGCCGACCTCCTGGACCACCTGAACACCGCGATGCTGCGCCAGGGCGCCCCCCGCTTCCTCACAGCCGTCTACGCCCGCTTCCGCGTCACCCCCGGCGGCGTCGCCGGGACCCTGGCCCTGGCCGGCCACCCGCCCGCGCTCATCCGCCGCAACGACGGAACGGTCCGCGAGATCGGTACGCCCGGCCAGCTCCTCGGAATCTTCGACACCTGCGACCTGACCGACGTCCGCTTCCGCCTCGCCCCGGGCGACCTGCTCCTCCTCTACACCGACGGGGCGATCGAAGCCCGCCCCCGCCCCGGTGCCCCCGCCCGCCACCAGAGCGTCTTCAACGACGCCGACCTGGCGCACACCCTTTCGACCACCGCGGGTATGAGCGCACAGGAGACGATCGACCACATCAACGACGCTCTGGCCGCCCGGCACGGAGGCTGGGCCAGCGACGACACGGCCCTCCTCGCCCTGCGCGTCCCCACGCACCGCCCGATCTGAAGGCTGGCGCCATGCATTACGGAACGGACCCGCCCAACGAACTGATGATCATCGACGCCTTCATTCCCCGCCCGCCGGCCCGCGTCCTTCTGCTGCGGGGAACCGTCGGCTACTGGGATGAAGAGACGCTGGACTCCGCGTTTGCCGAAGCCACCGCAGCCGGCCTCCCACTGATCGTCGACCTCGGTGCACTCGAAAGCGCCGACGCGATCCTCCTCGGACTGCTGCTGTCAGCGCGCAGGCGCGTGAGCCTCCACCTGGTCGGCCCCCTGAGCTGCTGCTTCGCCCGGCGCCTGCTCATCACCGGGACCCGGCAGGTCCTTCGCGTCCACGAGAACCTCACCGATGCGCTCGCCGCCATCACCGTCGAGAGCCCGACCGGCAACCGGCCTGGCCCTCCTCTTCCCCCCGGCCCTCCCTAAGGGGCGGCGGCTTGGACAAGGGGCCACCGCCCTGCCCGAGCCCTTCGCCATCCGATCTTCTGCGTGCTTCGGGGCCGGCCGAGACGCCGACACGCTTCGGCATCCGGCACGGGGTCCCGTCACTGGACAGAGCCGTGGGCCGGAGATCTCAACCATCCTGGCAGTCGACCACCCCCCCGGCCGGGGGCATCAGCGGTCCGAGCCGGGGCACGAGCGACATCATGACCATTCTGCTGCTGTTCCTGCTGCCTCTCGGACTGGCTCTCATCCTGCTGGCCACAGGTGAACCGGGCCGTCGAGGTCGCCACCGGTCCTGAGGCGACGCTGACGCCGGTTCCGCCTGCGCAACACGCGCCGCATCGCGCTGGCCGGCCCGCTGCCGAACCGGTTCCACGGGCTGCCGGAGATGACCGGGGTGCTGGACTTGTTCGATCTCCGCGACCCCGCAGACCGGCCCGGCCCGGTGGCAGGCTGATTGGCCTGGGCGGTCAATTTCTGCGCGTCGTAGAGTGTCGGGGCGGCCGCGCCTGCTGAGTCGCTGATACCGGGAACGGGGCGGGGGACGCGTGCACGATATGGAAGCCTCCAAGCTCACGTCGTCACGCGGTCTGGTGGTGACGGTCGTGTTCGAGGGCTGGGAGAAGATCGCCGAGGCCCGTCGGCTGGCCCGGTCGTTCCTTGACGAGGTGCAGGCGGTTCACGGGAGGTCGGTCTCTTCCCGGACGCGGGAGACCGTGGAGCTGATCGTCACAGAGCTGGTGTCCAACGCCCGCAAGTACGCGCCCGGCCCCAGCACGCTGACCCTTGAACTCGCGGACGGGCTTGTCGAGGTGTCCGTCTGGGACGGCAACCCCGACCCGCCGGTGGTGATGCCGACCGACCCCTACCGGATCGGTCAGCACGGCCTCGAAGTGATCGTCGCCGCAGCCGACGTCATCCGGACCCGCCGCGAAGCTCACGGCAAGCGGATCACTGCCGGCGTCGTCATGACCGGCTGACCCTCGAGCCGTGCGGCTTGCTCGTCGCCGGGACGTGGCGATGGTTGCTCCCGGGCTCATCGACCGCTACCAGGCTGGATGCCGCCCCGGCTGAGTACGTGAGCGGTTGCCCGCCGCACGTGGCGCCGGAAGGGTGGGCGCATGCGCCGACTGCTGCTGCTCGCCCCGCTGTTGCTGCTCACCGTTGGCTGCGGCATGGTGCCGTCCGCCGAGGGCGAGGCGACGGACGCCGCACGGGAGGTGGCCAGGAAGGCGGGCCAGCGGCTCTATGGCCAGAGTCCGCGCACGGCGGAGGAGGTCGGGCGCTCCGCTTCCCACCTCGACGGGTGGAGGTGATGCGGGTGACGGGTACCTCGACACGTGAGGGCGGATGCCCGGGGAGGGCGGCTGCACCGTCGGGAACGCCCTGGACCCGAAGCCGTCACCGCACTGAGTCCACGGACGCGCCGACACCGTGTCTCGGTCCACAACCTGGAACCGCAGGGCGCGAAGGACCGTCATGGGCGTGCTCAACGAGGTGCGGGACGCGCCCTCAGGGATCCGTTCAGACGTTCAGCGGACGAGGTTCGGGTGTCTTCTGCTCCTCCTCGATCTCGGCACGCTCCTGTGCGATCTCCCGGGTAAGGAAGTAGTTGAGCAGGGTCCGGATGGCGGCGATGGCGGCCAGCTGCCCGATCTCCGCGAAACTCGGTGCGACCGCGGTGCGCAGGACGTCACCCGCGAGCTGGAACTCCAGGCCCAGGACAAGGAAGCGGCCCAGACTGAGCCGGATCTTGTTGAACTCGCCGACGAGGGATCGCCTGTGTATCCCGGTCGACGCGAACCGGGCGAAAGCCCACACCGCACCGGCAAAGATGATCAGCGCGCCGGCTGCTTCGATCACGTGGACGAGCCACCCGATCATCTCCTGAACCTGCGATTCGGACGGCAGTTCCCCAGACAGTGTCATGCTCCCCGCCTACCCCACTGCCGGCGCTCACACGGTCCAGCACCTCGGGGGAGTGGTCGGGGCGGCGGAGGCGGAACGACCGCGCGGCGCGGGGAGGAAATGCGGATCGTGCCGCTGCGCCCATGAGCTCGCTTCTGCGGGCCGTCCGAGCCGCAGCGGCCCTTTGATCCGGAATGAGCCATTTCGGTGGCGCATATCAACATCATGATCAAAAATGGTTGCAGTCTGAACATCTGTCACACCGTCACCAGGAGAAATGTGTATTCGCCACCCACTCAGTACGCCCCCAGACCCCAGCAGCCCGTCCAGCGCTGGTGGCAGCGCACGGCTGTGATCGTCACCGCGCTCGTGCTGCTGCCCCCGCTCGGGATGGCGCTGGCCTGGATGACCCGGTGGACCCAGGGCAAGAAGATCGTCGCCACCGTGCTCTCGGGTCTCTGGTTCCTGATCGTGCTGTTCTCCGGTGGCGACGACAAGGGCGCGGAGGACGACAAGGTCGGGGCGGCCAACGCCGCGACCGCCTCGCCGGGTTCGGCCGCCATCGAGCCGGGCAAGGCCGCGGCACCGAGCGCGGCTCCTGTGCTGCCCAACGTGGTCTCGATGCCGTTCGATCAGGCCGAAAAGGCCCTGAAGGGCGCCGGGGTGGCCAAGGTCGAGGCGCTGAGCGTGTACACCGATGTGCCCCTCGCCTCGTATCACCCCAATTGGGCCGTCTGCTTCCAGAGCCCCGATGCCGGAGCGGGACCCGCCGACGCCACCCTCCACCTCATCGCGCCCGGCAAAACGTGCCCGGCCGTCGCCGGCACCCGGCTCCACGCCGAGGCGACGAAGGCCCCGACCAAGGCCCCGACTCCAACCCAGGGGGACGCTGACGGGACCTCCGGTACCGGCGGGGGCGGGGGCGTCTCCTACAAGAACTGCGACGCCGCCAAGGCGGCTGGTGCGGCGCCCATCCGCAAGGGACAGCCCGGCTACCGGTCGGCCCTCGACAAGGACGGCGACGGCATCGCCTGCGACAAGTAGTCCCCACCCTGCTGCAGCCGAACGGCAGGTTCGGTTGCACCAGGTGCCTCCGCCGTGGGGTCAGGGCGACGGTCTGCAGGTGCGGCGTGGTGGAAGAGTTCCCGTCCGTGCCCGACCTCTTCGACTGGATGGAACAGGTCCACAACAGCGACGTTGCATCGCTACAGCAGTTGCCCGCGGCGCCTCCATGAACAGGACGCGTCGTCGCCCGCCTCAAGGTCGAAGCCTCGCCATGCGCAGTCGCGGGCGGGTCCGTCATGAGATCCCGGACCTTCCGTCCCAGTCGGTTTTCAGGTCACTCGCAGTTCCCCACCAGTGAACACACCCTCAAACCCACTCCCATGGAATCGGGGCGAGATCTGGTGGTAGCGCAAGTTCCCCGCGCTGATGTCCTCCAGGCGGTCGCAGTACTCGTCGGCTTCCGCCGTGAGGGCCCAGCGCGAGCGCAGCGCAAAAATCTTCCGTTCCGTCTCCCCGATCTTCTCGACGAGTCTGTCCAGGGCCTCCTGCAGGCCCAGGCCGTAGGCGTGTTGCAGCACCGACACAGCCTGAACATGCGCCTTCTTCCCGTTCCTGTCGTTCCACTCCTTCCGGAACGAGTACAGGTCGTTCACGAGGCAGCAGTGATGCGCCGTCAGCCGGTCCAGCTGCTCCCGCTCGGCCGACTCCCACTCATCCGCGGAAAGGTTTCGCTCCAGCAGCGCGGGAATGGTTGCGGTGAACAGGGGGACACCGAAGTTGACCTGCCGGTACTCCAGGTATTCCCCCCACCCCATTCGGGGTGAGCCGATCGCCTGGTTCTCCTGGTACTGGGCTTGCGCCATGGACGCGGTGCGCCGCAAGAAGTACCGCGCCAGCGATTCCGGGAGCCTCTCGGCGATCGTCATGGCCGCCGCCATGAAGTGCCGGGTCAGTCCGTCGCCCCAGTCGCCGACAGCGAACACGTCGTCAGCGTGCGACTGCCGCAAAAGCAGCGTGGCCGTGCGCGCCCACATCTCTCGGGCGCTGCCGGCGCCACTCGTCTCGTACAGAGCCTCCTGCTTGTTCTCGGCCACCGTGTACAGCGCGTTGAAGCGGCACCAACAGGTCAGCAGGCCGCGGTCCACGTCGGGGAAGCACAGTGCTGCCCACGTCGTGTAGTTGTCGGCAAGTACCGGAACCGGCACGCGCGGGTCGTCGCTGAACAGACCGTACGCCCATGCGTTCGCGGCGGCGTCCGTCTCGAGGGAATGGTGCGGGTTGATGCGCCAGCGAAAGCCGGTCTGCACCGGAGGAATGGTGAACGTTCGGGTTCCCACAGCAGTCTTCCCTGCCCCGTCCTAGACGTCGGCCTCTACCGCAAAGTTCCCTCTGAGGACGCACGGCACACCCGGGCCACGGCAAAGAGCACCGGATGGGAGCGTCCCGGGGTCGCCCGTCCGCGCGGGCCCCTCGGGGGCGCCCCGCCCGCTGATCGGGCATCGGCTGGAGCGCCTGCTGGAATTGGCTGACATGCGCATGCCGAAGAGGTGGGGTGCGGGACTACCTTCTTAGGGCTCCGGAGGGGCGGCTGTCCGAACGCGCGGGCTACAGGCGGGCGGTGGCCGCGTCTCCCATGCCCCGGTTCCGCCGAGGGGCCGGGTCCCCCCACGTATGAAGGAAGACGACCATGTCTCTGGGCACCTGGCTGAAAGTCGGCACCTCCGCCGCCGCGATGGTCCTCGCGGCGGCAACCGCCGCGACCGCGGCACCCGCGCCCATACCGGACGCCAATGCAGCGGTAGTGACGCTCCGTTATGACGACAGTCGGGCCGGCGGCTGGGAATCGGCCATCGCGGCCGGGGTCGCTTCCTGGAACGCGAACGTCAGCAACGTCCGGCTGGTGGAGGCCGCGCCCGGGGTCCGGGCCGAGATCGTCATCGTGGCCACCACCGGTTGGCCGCAGGCCACCCTCGGTCCGGTCCGTCCCGGGCGGCAGGTGCGAGTCGAACTCGGCGCGCAGGCCGTGAGTCAGGGTTACGACAAGACGCGCATCGCTGCGCACGAGCTGGGCCACAGCCTGGGCCTCCCGGACACCAAGCCGGGGCCGTGCTCCCAGCTGATGTCCGGGTCCAGCCCCGGGACGGCCTGCACCAACGCCGTGCCCAACGCGACCGAGCGTTCCCGCGTGCAGAACGCGTACGCGAACGGGCTCGCGGCAACCGTGCCGACGGACGGCCGGGTACTCGTCGACGCCCCCTGACCGGAGGGCCGGCCGCCCCTGCGTGCGGGGGATACCGCGAGGTCGGGGTGCCCCCGCACCGGTGAGACATCAGGCGGCTGAGTCCCCCGGAGGGGTGGTCAGCCGGTGAGTGCGGGCGTGGCTGCTGTGGTGGGGATGCCGTGGGAGGTGACGAGGCGGGCGCTGCCTTCGGCGAGCTGGTAGGCGAGGCCGACGACGCCGGTGTGGCCGGAGGCGACCTGGTCGGCCAGCACCCGGGAGCGGTCCAGGAGCAGGTCCACGGTGTGCCGTATGTGCGTGTCGATCAGGTCGCTGTCCGCACTGAATCCCGCGGCGCGGGCGGCCAGCACGCTCGGCGTGACCCGTTCCACGACGTCCCGTACGTAGCCGGTGGCGGTCGGCCCGCCCTCGACGGCCGCGCGGGCGGCGGCGACGGCGCCGCAGGAGTCATGGCCGAGAACGACGACGAGGCGGCAGTCCAGCACGCTGGTGCCGTACTCGATGCTGCCCAGCACCTCGGGCCCCAGGACGTGCCCGGCGGTGCGTACCACGAACAGGTCCCCAAGGCCCTGGTCGAAGATGATCTCGGCGGCCAGCCGCGAGTCGGAGCATCCCAGGAGCACCGCGAAGGGCTTTTGGGCCGGGGCGAGCTCGGCTCGCCGGGCGGCGTCCTGGTTGGGGTGGTGCGGGGTGCCGGTCACGAAGCGGTGGTTCCCGGCGAGCAGAGCGTCGAGGGCTTGAGCTGGGGAGACAGGAGTGGTTGCCATGGCGGCAGATTACGAGGCGCCCGGCTGGGCCGCTCGATCAGGGGCCCCGGTGCCGTCGCCGACCGCACCGCCCACTGCCCCTCTCCGCCGTCACACAGCCACAAGCTGCCCGACAGGACGGCCCACAGGCCGACAGCCCAATGGAGCGCAGGCCGGGCAAGGCCCGACACCCGTTTGCTTGCTCCGCATGGTGGAGCCCTCCAGGCTGCCGCATCGTTCGTGGAGTAGGCATCCTTCCTCGTGCCCCGCGCGACTGCGTTGCGCGCGGCTGCGCACAGCGCGCATTCCGACGGAGCGAGACACACATGAGCGACCACGCCATACCCGAGCCCGAGGCCGGGGACGACCGAGCACAGGCCCGGGGCGCCGCTGCGCATCCCGCGCCCGTCCCGCAGGCCACTGCGCCTCCCACTGCCCCGCTCCCTGAAGGAGGGGACCCGGACGAGGCGCGACGCGACGCCGACGTCGGCGCTGAAAGCCTGCGGACCTTGCTGGAGGCAGCGGTGACCGGCAGGTCGGTGGACGAGGTGGCCGATCTGGTGACGCTCCTGCGGGAATCGGGGCAGCTTCACGACGGGGCGGACCAGGCGTTGCGGGCCGCCGCGGTCAGCCGCCCCATCACAGACGTCATCTCGCTGGCCGTGCTGCTGGCCAAGGAGGAAGAGCACACGGGGCCCCCGCAGGATCCCGGGCCCGGCCAGGGGCCGGAGCTGCACCCCCATCCTCAGCCCCACCCCGAGCCGGGGCCCCGGCTCGAGCCGGCGGACGAGCCCGGCCAGGCGCCCCGAGCAGCGACGGAACGGTCCGCTGCGCGGGTCTCGTACAAAGGCGCGGACGAGCCGGTCAGGAAGGCGCTGAAGACAGACGCGGAGCCCGGCGTGCCCGGCCGCGCGTTGCGGTGGCCGGTGGCGATGACGCTGGCCGTCTCCGCGGTCCTCTACCTGCCGCGCTCCCCTCTCCGCCTCCTCACCCCCACCAGCCTGGTGACCTGGTTCCTGCTGGGCTTGGCGTGCGTGTGCCTGGCCCTGGCCGTGCTGGTGACAGTGCGGGATCGGGCCCGGTTGTGGTCGGCGACGACCGTGACCGGGATCGCACTCGTCTCGATCCACGCGCTGGCGACGGTGACGGATCGCGACCTCTGGGGCGGAGCCGTAGGCGGCCTCGTGCCCTGGCCCACCGGCACTGCGATGCTCGCCGCCGGCCTCACCGCCGTCCTGTCGGTCATGGCCCTGCTCTACCGCGCGGACAGGCCGCAGCCCCAGCCCCCGTCCGACCTGTCCGTCCTCTTCCGGCCCCACCTCGAGCCGGACACCTCGGCCGACCGCACCCCGACCCTCGCCCACGATGCGGAGCCTCCCGCCCCATGAGCGCGGGCGGGGGCCGGACGGACGGGGGCTGCGACCTGCTCCGGCCGGTGCTCTGACGGTCGACACTTCGGAATGCGGATCTTCGGCAAACACGTACTCCTGCCCGGAGGGACTCCGCTGCCTTCCTGCGTGGTTCGGAGGGCCGCCATCTGGCGGTGTTCGACGGGCCGGGTGATGCTGTCGCTGGTTGTGTCTGCTGGGTGGCGCCCGGCTGTGCGGGCACATCGATCAGTGGAGTCTCCATGCGCAAGGCAGTTCTCGTGATGACGCTCGCCGTGGCCCTGTCCGCGGCCGGTCCGGTGGCGGCCGCGGACAACGACCAGCACGAGCCCTCCCGCAACGGCCTGAGAGTGACCGGCCTGACCGTCGACCAGCGTCTGGTGCAGTTCAGCGCCGGCAATCCCGACCGGCTGTCCTCAGCCGCGACCGTCACCGGTCTGACCGGAGACACGACGCTGGTCGGCATCGACTACCGCGTCCAGAACGGCCTGCTCTACGGCGTCGGCAACGCCGGCGGCATCTACACCCTCAACACCCGCAACGCCGCCGCGACGAAGGTCTCCCAGCTGAACATCGCGCTCGAGGGCACTGCCTTCGGCGTCGACTTCAACCCGGCCGCCGACCGGCTGCGGATCATCAGTGACACCGGGCAGAACCTGCGTCACGACGTGAACGTGGCCACCGGCGGAACCCTCGCCGACACCCCGCTCACCACACCCCCGGCCACCACCCCGACAACCGGTGTGACCGGCGCCGCGTACACCAACAACGACCTGGACACGGCGACGGCCACCAGCCTGTTCGACATCGACACGCTGAACGACCAGGTCGTGCTGCAGTCCCCGGCCAACGCCGGCACCCTCGCCCCGACCGGCAACCTCGGCGTCGACGCGGGACCCAGCGCGGGCTTCGACATCTACTTCACGGCCCGGGACGGAAGCAACCAGGGCTTCGCCGCCCTCTCCACCGGCGGCTCATACCGCTTCTACAAGGTCAACCCGCTCACCGGGGACGCGACCGACGCAGGAGCCTTCCCCACGAACCGACAGGTCTTCGACGTCGCGCTTCCTCTCAACCAGAGGTAAACCCCCACCTGGGTATGCCGATGAGCAGGTGAGGACGAAGAAGGGCCCGCGTTCCCCCGCCGGAAACCGGGGGAGCGCGGGCCCGAGGCAGGCGGCCACTGAGCTCCGTGAAGTCCCCACGCTCAGGTACGGGACCTGGCTCGCGATCCCCGCCTCGTACTGCAAGCGCCCGTCACGAAAGCCGGCAATCCCAGGGGTGAGGTCAACAGCAACCGTCCTTGTCCATCTGACAAGGACCATTTACATTGAGACAAGTTCCCTTTACGTTGGATGCATGGGGACAACACCAGAGAACCGGCAAAGCCGCAGTGACACGGTCCGTACCCGCGCATGGTTCCTCGACTGGTTGCCGGCAGTCATCGCCCTCGGCTTGCTCGGCGTGATCGCAGAGTTCGGGCTCTTCGGTTCGGCTGACTCGTGGAAACTGTTCTGGTCGCTGCTGAACCTCGCCCCGGGGCTGTGGATCGTCCGGGCCGTGATCAGGAGCCTGCGCCGCGCCGACGAGTACCAGCGCCGGTGCCAGCTCGAGGCCCTGGCGATCGGGTTCGGCGTACTGATCATGGCCATCTACGCCACCGGGCTACTCCAGGCGGCCGGGGTCGGAGACCTGCGTCAGCTGGTCCAGATCAGCTTCATCGCCGGCATCCTGACCTGGATCGCAGCCCTGCTACTCAAGACCCCGCGAGCCCGGTGAAGAACCGACTCAGGGAACTGCGGGCGGTGCGTCGTTGGAGCCAGGCCGACCTGGCTGACCGCCTCGACGTCTCCAGACAGACCGTCTACGCCATCGAAACGGGCCGCTACGACCCGAGCCTGCCGCTCGCATTCAAGATCGCCGCCGTATTCGGCGAACCGATCGAGGATCTCTTCTTCCCGGACGAGGACCTGCAGCGTGAACGGTGACCTCGCCCGGCGCGGCGGCCGCCGTAGAGGGTGGCGCGGCTGGGCGTGCTCATTTCTGACGAAATGATCTCCAAGGTGGTTGGATCACTCCAGAGCTGTGGGCGGTGCACGCTGCGCCGAGCAGAACGTAAACACGTCGACAGCGCCCCTCGGCACCCGGCAAAGTAGCCGCCCGTGACGAGCAGTGAACTGTGGACCCGTGCGACCGCCGACCGCTGCGACGCCGAGGAGTCCGAAACCTCCTCGGCGGCCTTTCTCGGACCGACTCTCGCCTTCCTCGCCGAGCTCGCCGGAGACGGCCGGGCACTGGAGTTCGCCATCGGGACCGGACGAGTGGGCGTCCCGCTCCGGAAACGCGGCGTGCCGGTAGTGGGCATCGAACTGTCCGAGCACATGGCAGCGGTACTGCGGCGCAAGATCGACGAGGAAACGCTCCCGGTAGTCATCGGGGACATGGCCACCACCGTCGTTCCCGGCGAGTTCACCCTGGTCTATCTCGTCTACAACACCATCACGAACCTGCTCACGCAGGACGAGCAGGTCGAGTGCTTCCACAACGCCGCACGCCATCTGAAGCCCGGCGGCCGATTCGTCATCGAGCTGGGCGTGCCGCCGCTGCGGTTCCTGCCACCCGGCCAGATTGCGGTGCCGTTCGACGTCTCCGAGCAGCATCTCGGCTTCGACACCTTCGACCTGGTCGAGCAGGTTCTCGTTTCACACCACTTCACCCGCGACGGCGACGACGGCAGCTACCGTCGCGGCAACTCCCGGCACCGGTACGCCTGGCCGGCAGAGCTCGACCTGATGGCACGGATCGCCGGGCTCGAGCTGGAGCGTCGCGTCGCGGACTGGGACGGGGCGCCGTTCGCCCAGGATTCCGCGAAGCACATCTCCGTGTGGCGCAAGCCAATCTGAGGTCGGCCACCAGGCTTCCCTGCAAGCCGTACCCGTTCTGGAACTCCTGTCGAGAGTTCAGGCGACGCCAGCCGGGACCCGGGCACCTCCGATACCGGGGGCCCTCCCGGCAACGAGCCGGACCGAGGGGGCGGCGTCAGTAGCGCTTGTCCCAGTGGACCAGCTGCCCCTGGGAGCTGTCCCACATCTTCTTGGCCCCGAAGGGATTGCCGGTGAGGATGCCCTCGCCGCCGTGACCACCGTCCTGCGTCGTCATGCTGACCGGGCGGGTCGTCGCCGGGGCGGCGATCGCGCTCGACGACATGGAGACGGCTCCAGCGGCCAGAGCCGTGGAAGCGGTGAGCAGGACCAGACGCCGGGTGCGGGACATGAGGGGGCTCCTTACGGAAGGGGGAGGGGCCGGTTCTGGTGAGCCAGGGCCCGTGTATCCATTGGGCCCGACCACCTCGTGCACGTCATGCCCCTGCATCTCGGGGCTTGAAATACGACCGCCCGCATGCTGCCGCACCCGCCTCCTATGTGGTCGATGCCGTCGCGTTCGCACCGGCCCGGCCTGACAGCCGGGTCGGCGGGTTCGGGAGCGGGTGCCTTTGGTGGGTAGTGGACGGCCCGGGCTCTCAACTCTTCACGGCCTGTGCGATCTGCTGGGCGACCTGGGCGGGGGTGAGGTGCGTGGTGTCGACGACCTCGGCCTCGGCATGCAGCCACGTGCGGGCCGCCTCGGCGTAGGGCTCAAGGTATTGGAGACGGAACGGGGAGTCGGGACCGAGCACGGTGTCGCCCGCGATGCGCGCCCGGAGGGTGTCCTGATCGGCATGCAGGACGAAGTGCCGGACCGCAATCTCGTGCTGGGCGAGGCCCGAGCTGATCTCGCGCCAGTACCGCTCGACCAGGACGGTCATGGGCATCACCAGGGTTCCGCCGGTGTAGTCGAGGACGCGTCGGGCGGTCTCGACCACGAGCGGCCGCCATGGCGTCCAGTGTTGGAAGTTGTCCGTCTCGGGCAGCCCTGGCTTGATGTCCATGAGTGTCTCGCCGACCTTCTCGGCGTCGAACACCCGTGAGTCCGGAATCAGCTGCTGTACGAGCGCACCGGTCGTCGTCTTGCCTGCGCCATGCGTGCCGTTAAGCCATACGATCATGGACTTGACGCTAGCGCGGTGCGGGCAGCGAGGACAGCCCGCACCGATCGGACTCTGTACACCCAGAACCAGAACCGGACCCCGATCGAAACACCTCCACATGCACCCGTGGACGCGCGAAGCTTCGGGGTACACGGGTGGGCATGGCACCGAAGCGCGAACATCTCACCTCCTTGCGAGCCGTACGCCAGCTGCGCCGAGCCCGCACCCTCTACATGACTGGTACCGCATTGTGGGCGGCTGCGGCAGCCTGGGCGGGTTGGCTGCAGCCGGGCAGCCGACAGATGTGGGTCTCCGCCCTTCTCCTGACGGTATTCACGGGCCTGCTCGTGACAGCCTCCATGTGGCTTCGGCGTCTCCAGCCCGCGCCCGGGCCGACGCATCGAGCGGCGCCCCGACGGGACGTCACCCCGCACCACGTGAACGCCTGAACAGCCCCGCTTATCGGCCTGTCCTGTAGCTGTTTGCCTGCCGAGCCGCCGTCGGACCGGCGCGGGTTCATCCCTCCACCCTGCTGGTGCGGGCTCGACCACGCGCAGGTCAGGGCTCACCCCTCCACCCTGCCGGCACAGCTCACTCCGGCACGCCCAAGGCCGTGTATGCGCGGAGGTAGGCAGGCAGCGGCTGGGGGAGTGCGCCGGCTGCGTGCCCGCGGGGAGGGTTGTCAGACCATGGCGAGCCGGTTCACCAGCAGCTCCACTCTCGGCTCGATGTCCTCCGGCGGCAGGCGTCCCGCCCGGGTCAGGGTCGCCAGGCCGTGCAGGGACGCCCAGAACACCTCGGTGAACAGTCCCGGGTGGACGCCGTCCCCGGCGACCTCGGCGAGGCTGTCCAGTAGGGCGGCGAAGGCGTCCTTGAGGGGTTCCGGGGTGTCCTCGTCCGCGAAGGCCAGTCCGCCGTCGAGCTGGAACAACGCGTCGTAGACCGCCGGGTTGCGTGCGGCGAAGTCGAGGTAGGTACGGGCCAGGGCGGTGACCCGGTCGCGCGGGCCGTCCGCAGCGGAGGCTGCGGCGCGCACGGCCGCGGCCATCTCGGCGGCGCCCTGGAGGGCGACGGCGCCGATGATCTCGCGTTTGCCGCGGAAGTGGCTGTAGAGGACGGGCTGGCTGTACTCGATGCGCTCGGCGAGCCGACGGGTGGTGACCGCGTCCCAGCCCTGCTGCTCCGCGAGTTCGCGGGCCGTTGCCACGATGAGGCGCTCGCGCTCAGCCCGTTCACGCTGCTTGCGTTCCTGTACCGACATGGATTGATCCTAGCATCGCTAGACAACCGAGCGGCAGTAGTACTAGCGTTGCCTCATCAGCTAGCAATGCTAGATGCATCCGGAGGGGTCGCCATGCTCGACGTACTTGAGGTCGTCACCATCGTGGTCGTCGGACTGATGGTGGGGGTGGAGTTCTCCGTCGCCTTCGTCATCAACCCGATCCTCGGCGCACTCCCTGAAGACAGCGGCCAACTCGGCCGCAGCCACGGGGGCCGCATGCTCGGCGCCGTGATGCCGGTCTGGTACTTCGGCTCGCTCGCCCTCGTAGCGGTCTGGGCCATCGTCGGTTGGCATGACCACGGCGCCGGCTTGGTCGTCATCGCCGGCGCGCTGCTGGTCCTCAGCGTGATCATGTCGCTTCTCCTGCTCGTCCCGATCAACAACCAGGGCAAGACGTGGACCCCTGAGAACCGGCCCGATGACTGGAAGGAGCAGAATCACCGCTGGGACCGCTTCCACTACGTTCGCGTTGCCGTCATCATCGCCGCCTTCACCCTGCTGGTCGCAGCCCTCGCCTGAGCCCGCCGACCAGCCCCGCGCCGGCGGCGCACGCTCCCCGGGCGCCGGCCGGCCACCTAACTCCCCACTTCTGGAGGAGCGGTTACGCCCTCGAGTACCCGCGTCCGCGCAGCCTGATCAGGATCCGCACGACTCGGCAAGCCCTCGCCGCGTACGGCGACATGGCCACCGTGTCGCCCACCACGGCTCCGTGGCCACCGCGCTCGGCGTCCACGGCCTGACCGCGACGCTGATGGTGGCCAACGGCCTGCTCATGCTGCGCGAGACCCGCAAGATCGTGACCCCTCCGTCGACGCCCGCCCCGCAGCCTGCCTAACGGCCACCTCTGGGCGTGTTGTTCTCTTTCCGGGCTTGAGGACTGCGTTCTCGCTGGTCAGGTATCGAGTCGGCGGTCTCGTGGCAGTGGTGTCGTGTCGTTGTTTTGCTGGAGGTCGAGAACGCCGTCGGTCGTGTACCTGCTGCAACAGCGTGAGCTCGCCGCTCACCGTCGTGTCGACGATCTGCGGGAGGAGGCCGACCGCCTCCAGGCGGAGCTGGCTGTGGCTGAGCGGGAGTGGACGAGTGGGGCATCCCCGCTCACGCGTTGGCGAGAGACTGGCCCCGCTACGCCCTACTTCTCCTCCGGCTCCCAGGCGCGGAGCAGGTCCAGCAGCCCTGCGTCTCCGTCAACGTCCAAAGAGTCGGCCTGGATCCGGTCGTACAGGTAGAGGACCAACTCACTGGCCGTGCCGTGGACGGAGGCGCCGGCTGCGTCCGAGTCCTCGCCGGTCGCGGCGGCGGGCGCGGGGATGCGGGTGATGCGTGCGCCGTCGGCGTCGACGGTGAGGCGCCAGGAGCGGCCCTCGGCGGCGTGGAAGTCGAAGGCCGTGGGCTTGTGCGGCCAGGCACTCGGCGTTGCGCAGACGGTGAACAGGAACTCCTCCACACCGTCGAGTGCCAACTCGACCGGCAGCGGCTGCGGGGCGCCCCCGGCGAGCTGGGCGTCGTACGTGTGCACCGCGGTCTCCTGGACCCGGTGCCGGGCGACACCGCCGGCGGTCCGCGGTGACTGAGACGCGGGCCACCACGTCCAGCAACCGCTCTCCGGTCCCGCCGCGCGCAGGGCGCCCAGCAGAAGCTGCGTCGACGCGTCCAGCCAGGCCAGCAGAGCCTCACGCTCCTGCGGCACTTCCAGCGCGGCGCGCGCGGCGACGGCCTCGGCCGGGGGAGCGTCGGCAGACCCCGCGCCGACGATGGCGGCCCAGAAACGGTCTCCCCCACCCAGGTGCTTCACCAGATCGAACAGCGTCCACCCGGGGCACGTCGGCACCTGCGCGTCGAGACCGGGCGCGGCGGCGACCACGGCGCGGAAGGCGGTCGACCGTTCATCGATCAGTCGCAACAGGTCAGGGAACTCAAGATTCTTTTCCACGCCGGATGTCTATCACCGTGCTCCGATGATCGGACAGGGATTTTCACAGTCACCGCCGGTTGGCCATCGCGGACGTCTCGCCTCCACCGCTCGGGTGACAAGCTGCGCACTGCTGCGAGGCCTGCATTCCCTTGCGGATCGCAGAAGGCGAACCGCCGTGGGCGCAAGAGCCCGGCGATGTTGCGCCCGTTCCCGGGCCCTGTCAAGCCCCGAGATGCAGGGGCGTGCCTTCGTCCGGCACGGCGGGCCTACTGAAATCAGGCGTGGGCGCCGGAGAACGATCCAAGGAGCTCGAGACGTACGGGCACACACATCAGGAGTCAGCTGTGGCAATGGTAGGACTGTTCTGGATCACTGAGGATTCCGTGTATGTGGGTTCCCCGCCGAATGCCGAGGGGCACTGCCTTCGCATCACCTCCGATGGGCTACAGGCGCGCTGCTCCGACGGCATCCGGGCATGGCCGTGGTCGAGGCTGAGTTCCGCGGTCGTGGAGGCCGCGCCCGTGGAGGGCGGGACAAAAGGCGCAGGCCGCTTCCTGGCGGCGGTGCTGGAAGCGATGGTCACGCTGGGATCCAGCTACGACGGCGAGGCACCGCCACAGATGTTCCTGGTCCTGGAATCGCAGGACGGTACGGAGGAGGTACAGGTTTCGGCAGCGACCACGGGCTACACCTCTCAAGAGATCACCTTGTCCCAGCGCCTCCTGAGCCGGTTCCGTGAGGGCACGGCAGACCCCCGGACCCTCACGACCTGGAGCCGGGACCACAGCGGCGGCACACCGAAGCCAACCGAGCGTGAAGCCCTCCTGAAGGAGTGGACACACGAGTGAGCTCCGGGCGCCTCCGGCGACGGCGGCAGCCCTCACGCCTTCACACGCCTGTTCGCATCGTCCCGACGGACTCGGGGCGATCGTCGGCGCGATCACCGGCACCCTGCCCCGCCCGCAGCTTCTCGTCCTCGGCCGCCACGATCAGGATGTCGGCTACGCGCGGTCGGCCGGACCGTGCCGCTGCGCCCGGACGCCGCCCGGCAGGTTGCCGAGCACCACCGCAGCCGCGCCCGGCACCCGTGGAGGTCGTGCGCTTCTCGGCGACGTGGGGGAGCCGGGACGTCCTGAACAGCACCCTGGTCCACCCCGGCCTGGTCGCCGAGGTCAGGGCCGACACGCCTGTTGGCGACGGCACGGGGCCCGGTACCGACCCACTCCTGCCAGGTCGGCGGCGACGCCGGGCAGGTGCGGCGAGGCCGCCGAAGACGGCGCTGTCCCGCCGCGATGAAGGGCCCGACCGCCCAGACGGTCAGCACATCTCCGTCCGCGGCTTCGTACCGAACAACGCGGTCCCAGGGACCACGGCACACAGACGCGGTCGCGCCGGACGACGCGATCCTCTCCACCGGCGGCCGGCCGGGCAGCTTGCGCCGCACCAGGCGCCCACAGCGCACGCAGCCCGCCAGCGGCACGCTGCACGACAGCCGGGGACAGGCTCGTGCCGCCGCCCGCACGGAAGGCCACCTACCGCCATCTCCCGCACCGGTCAAGACACGAGCATCCGGCAATAGCCGCCCAACCTGGATCGGAAGATCCTGGTTGGGGAGAAGGGAGCACGCCTCCCGGCTGCAGCGCGGCCCTCGGCGTACGCCCGCCGGCACGCACCGAAGGGACGGACATGAACGACCCCGAACTCTGGATCTTCGCACTGACGTACCTTGCTGCCGCGGGATTGATGGCGCACGTGATCGTGGCCAGCCGCCGAGCCCGGCAGCCACGTCCCGGCAAGCCCGCCGCACGAGCCGGCCCGGCCCGCGGCAACGCGCTGTTCGAAGCGGCCTTTCTCGCAGGTGGCCCCCGGCGCGTCGCGCACACGGTCCTGGTCGCCATGCAACGTGACGGCCGACTACACATATCCCGGGACGGCAACGTCTCCCGGGTCCCGGGAGCACCGCGCAACGCCGTCGAGGGGAAGATCGTCGGAGCGCTCAGGTACGGCGGCGTGGTGACAGCGGAGCGCCTCTGCCGCCTGGTGATGCGCAGCCGCGCGGTCCGAGACATCGGCACTGCTCTCGTGCGGGCCGGACTGCTCGTCGAGCCGACGGTGCGCACACGCATCGCGCGGTGCAGGCGCATCGTGGCCGCCCTGCTCCTGGTCCTCGTGGTGGCAGGCTTCCCAGCGGTAGGGGACCGCACCGCCGGAGCGCCCGCCACAGTAGGCCTGCTGCTCCTCATGTCCATCGCGGTGATCGTATTCCTCGTCCGGACCTCGACGCGGCGGCTGTGGTGCACCACAGCCGGAGCCGAGCGCCTCGCGTCCCTGCGGCGGGCTCCCTCTGCGGCGCTCCCCGGCACCGAACCGGTACTGGCCGGAGTGGCTCTGCTGGGGATGGGCCAGCTGTCCGACGCCGAATGGGCGTCGGCCGTGGTGGGGCACGGCAGGTCCGACATGGGCGGTTCCTGGGAGGCCGGGGCCGCCTTCGGCGGGGGCGAAGCCGGTGGCTGCGGAGGAGGCGGTGACTGCGGCGGTGATTGAGCGGCCGAGGACGCCGCTGCCCCGTCACCTCCCGGGTTCGACGTTGCACGCCTGGTTGTCCAGGCAGCGGCGCTGGTCACGAAGCGGTGGGAGGGCGTGAGCCGGTCCGGCCCGATCCGCGCGAGGCACTGGAGCCACGATTCCGAACCCTGTCCGACGCCTACGCCCGCGCACGCCCGAAGCCTGCCTGCGCGGCCGCGGCGCGGACGCGCAGGCGTCTGTCCAACACCTGACGGCGCAGGGTCTGCATCCGTGGCAGCCGGGCAGGTCTGCGCGGACACGGCGGCCCGCACTGCGCCGGCGGGTGCATACGCGGCCGTGCGCCGGCCTTCCGCCGATGCCCACGGCCCGGCAGGAGGTCACCGGCAGCGTGTCCCTTCCGCCGGGAGACGGCCCTCGGTCAGGTAGGCGTCCACGGCATCGGTGACGCACGCCCTGCCGGTGGCCCGGTAGGCGCCGTGGCCGTCGCCGTCGTACGTCAGCAGGACCCCGGATTCCAGCTGTCCGGCCAGGCTCTGGGCCCAGGCGTAGGGCGTGGCCGGGTCCCGGGTCGTGCCCACGACCAGGATCGGCGCCGCCCCGGCGGCCTTGATCTCGCGGGGTGTGCCGACCGGCCGCACCGGCCAGAACGCGCAGGACAGCGCTGCCCACGCGACGTACGTGCCGAAGAGGGGCGAGGCCTGCCTCAGGGCCGGCAGCTGCTGCTGAACCTGCTGGGCCGTGGTCGTCGGCGACGGCCCGTCCAGGCAGTTGACCGCCTGGTTGGCGTCAAGCAGATTGGTGTAGTGGCCGTCATGGTCACGTCCCGAGAACAGGTCGGCCAGGGCGAGCAGGGTTGAGCCGTTGCCGGCCTGGGCCTCGGCCAGGCCGGTACGCAGGGCGGGCCAGGAATCCTTGGAGAACAAGGCGGTCAACACGCCGGCGGCGGCAAGCGACTCGTTGACCGTCCGCACGCCGTCACCCGGCAGTGGTCGGCTGTCGGCGCGCTGCAGGAGGCCGGCCAGCCGTTGCCGGGCGGTGGACGTGTCCCGGCCCAGCGGGCAGTCGGTACGCGGCACGCAGTCGGCAAGGAAGGCGTCCAGCGCCGTCTCGAAGCCCACCGCCTTGGCGCGGAGCGCCGCCGGCGACCACGGCGGCCACATGCGGGGATCGATGGCGGCGTCCAGCACCAGGCGGCCCGTCCTTGCGGGGAACTGTTCGGCGTAGACCGCGCCCAGGTAGGTGCCGTACGACTGGCCGAGGTAGTGCAGCTTCGCATCGCCCAGGGCGGCGCGCAGCACGTCCATGTCCCGGGCCGCCTCGACGGTGGAGACGTGAGCGAGGAGGCCACGGGGGGTGTTGGCACGGCACGCCGCGGCGACGTCCCGGCCGGAGGCCACGAACCTGTCCACCTCGGCCTGGTCGTCAGGGGTCCCGTCGATCTGGGATTGCCGGTCCTTCTGGTGGTCCGTCAGGCAGCTGACCGCCGTGCTCCGTCCGACCCCCCGCGGGTCGAAGCCCACGATGTCGAACCGGGACCGCAGCCGGTCGCTGAAAAGGAACCGGCCCGACTCACCCACCGCCTCCACACCGGATCCCCCGGGGCCTCCCGGGTTGTACACCAGGGAGCCGATCCGAGCGGTCCGATCGTCGGCAGGGTCGCGGATCAGCGCCAGCTCGATCGTCTCCCCACCCGGGGCGGCGTAGTCGAGCGGAACCTTCAGCCGTCCGCATGCGAAGCCGCCGCCCTGGCACGCGGTCCAGGTGATCTTCTGCTCGTAGAAGGGACGGAGCCCCGCGCCGTCGGCGGGCGTGGCCGACCCGGCCCCGGGTCTCTTCGACACCCCGGTGCACCCGGCGGCCACCAGCCCCAGCACCAGAGCACCGACGGCGGACCGGCGTAGAGCCGCCCGGGCGGCCTCGGCACGGCCCCGCGACAGCGGACCCGGCGCGGCTGCGGCCATGGTGGGTCTCCTTCCGGCGAAGCAGCACGGCTTCGAGTAAAACCGCCCTGGACGACCCCGGCATGTCAGGGGATCCATCTGCGCCGCCCCGCCGAGCCGGCGCACCGGCGGCCGGACCCCGGCCGGGGTCCGGAGAGAGGCGCGTCCGGGAAGCTTCGGCGCTGCGGTTTTTATCGGATTGCGGGGCCTTGTGTGTCGATCCGGCTGAGCAGCAGGTACGCCGACCGCCATAGGCCGAAGCTCAGGTGTTGCTCTGAGAAGTCGGGAAGAAGGTTGGCTGCTGTGCTGTCAGGTGACACTGCCGACAGATGAAGTGGGTGGAAACGGGGGCGGATCTGGTATGCGGGGGGTGTTCCGGTGGATCGTAAGGGGCTCGGGCGAGACGCGGACTCTGGATGTGTATGACGTCGCGTTCCTGGCGGGTGGGGCCCGGCGGGTGGTGGACAGCGCGGTCATCGCGCTGAACTGGCGCGGGCTGCTCGTGGTGCACGCCTCGCAGGTGCGCACTGTGGAGGGGGAGCAAGCCCTGCATCCGGTCGAGCGCGCCGTGCTCGCCTTCTGCGGGCGTGCCAAGAGCATCGACACCATACGCGCTGAGCTGCAACGCTCCCCGGAGGTCGAAGAGATCGGCCGGGGGCTGGCCATATGGGGCCTGGTGGCGGGCGCGGACCGTCAGGTGACCCGTGCGGGCCGCCGGCACCTTCAGCAGGCCGAGTGCGACCCGAGCATGCCCGAGTACGTCCTGGGCGGGGCTGCCCGCCTCCTGGAGCAGCCGGTGCAACATCCGGTCGGCCGCGGGCAGGCGGTTCCACCCCGTCGCGGCCCTGCTCCGAGGCGCAGCGGCCGGGGGTCGATGTGGGGGCGCAGGTCTCCGCGCCTGGATGTCGACTCCGGTCCGCACTTCGACGGTGGAGGCGGTGGAGGCGGTGGAGGGGGTGGAGGCGGAGGCGGCGGTGGCGGCGGAGATGGCGGCGGCGGAGGCGGAGGCGGCGGAGGCGGCGGAGGCGGCGAGTGAGTGAGCGCGCGCCGTAGGAGGCCTGGCCGGCAGGCGCCGGGTGGTGGGCGGGGTACTCGCCCGAACGGGCTGCCCGGCGGGCAGCGACCTCCCGGCGGCCGCAGAATCGGTGCGGGAGAAGCACACGACGGGAGCCGATCAGGATGCCGAACACCGCCGGTTGCTCAAGGAGGGCCCGCGTCGTCGTGGTCTCGGGTGTGCTGGCCCTCGCCGGGGCAGTCGTAGCCGGGTGCGGTGGTGGGGCGGCGGGCGGCGGGCAGGTGCCCGGGGCGGGGCCCCACCCGCAGGCGGCGCGCTCCGGGCGGGTCACGGTCGTCTACGAGACCGGTACGGTCGCACCGCAGGACCGGGAGGTCGTGGGCCTGATCCAGAAGTCCCGGGTGCTGGAGCGGACGGCGGAATGGGTGAACAGGACGCTCACCCTCCCGCACGATCTGGTCGTGAAGGTCACCGGCGACGTCCCGCCCGGTGTCACCGACGCCGTCACCCAGCCCGACGGCAGGACGGTCTTCGTCCCGCCGCCGTTCCTGGCCGAGATCAAGAAGGCCTTCGCCGACGTCGTGAAGACCGTAGAGCGGCCCGACCCGTTCCCGGCGTCGGAGTACAACATCGACGATCTGACCGTGCTGTCCACCGAGTTCATCTTCGGCCACGAGATGGGCCATGCGCTGCAGCGCCAGCTGCTGCTGGCCAACCTCGGCCTCGAAGAGGACGCGGCCGACGGCTTTGCGTCCTTCTACACCATCGACGAGGTCGGGCCGGGCCCGTCGCTGGCCGCCGCGATCCTCTTCGACGAGATCGCCCGCAAGGAGGGAACGCCGACCCTGGAGAGTATGTCGAGCGACCACCCCGTCACCCAGCAGCGGGCCTACAACTTCCTGTGCTACCTGTACGGCAGCGACCCGCGGGAGTACCAGCGGTCCCTGGTCGACAGCGGCCGTCTCCCCAAAACCCGGGCCCCGCTGTGCCCGCAGGCCTGGGCGATGCTGGACTACGGCTGGTGGACGCAGCTCCGGCCGCACTTCAGCCCGGCGTTCAAGGCCCGGGGCGACGAGGAGCAGAAGCAGGCGCAGGCGCGGTTGATCGCGCAGACGCGGGACCTGGCCAAGCGGATCGACGATATCCGCAGCAGCCAGTGAGCCTTTCAGCGCTGACGCTCCAGGGTGAGGATGGCTGCGGCGATGACGGTCATGCGGTTGGGGCTGCAGCGGGCTCGACGGAGATTCGCCAGGACTTCAGTCGCGCGATGCTTCGCTCGACTGGATGCTCGCGCTGCTGACAGGCCTCGGTTGATCGTTCGCTGGGTTGTGGTGAGGTCTCGTTAGCCACCGACACGCGGTGGCCGGTGTCCCAGCAGTCCCTGGTGTGTCTTCCGGTCGTCACCTGGAGAGGGCCATGCTGTCTGCCGAAGCCGCGGGGGTCCCGCCTGCCTCCTCTTGCGGTCGCGTCCGGTACCTCACTGTCGAGCGCCAGAAATTCTGTGTTGGCCGGAGTAGACATTGGGCTGTGACGTGGTTATGGTTTCTCTCGTAGCCCAGAGAGACCGAAGGGCCTGGCAGAGATGAACTGCCGGGCAGCAGTACTTGCAGTACAGGTAGTTGCAGTGCGTAGGACGGTGCGGTGGCGGAGTGTCGAAGCCAAAGCTTGTTCAGGATGGCGACGGGACTGGCGGCCGGACCGGGTGGCCCGCGGTGATCAGGGGCCGCCGACAGAGGTACCGCGGTTAACGCAGGTGGCAGTACCCGCAGTAAGTGCAGTTGGCAGGACCAGCAGTACCAGCAGTTCAGCTAGTTCGCAGTACAGCAGTGAGAAGTATCCGCGGTACGCAGTACCCAGCAGTGCAGTACATGGCAGTACCTCGGTGAAGGCGTCGGCTGCGGGCGCGCGCACCGGGAGGTTCGGCAGTGGGGTTCTAAGCCAGAGCAGATGCAGGATGGGCAACGGGGCTGGCTGCCGAAGTCGTGACGCTTGGCCAGGTCGCGAGCAGTACCCGCAGTTCGCAGTACCAGCAGTACCCGAAGTAATGAGTGCAGCAATATCGCAGTAAGTGCAGTTGGCAGTACCAGCAGTACAGCAGTTCCCTGTAGGTAAGCAGTTGTTCGTCAGAGGGATGAACGGAGGAGTTGAGGCGCCATCAGGATCGCCCGGACGCCACGCGGGTCCGGGTACCGCAGGACATCGATAGTGAGGTGGTCTCCGGTCAAGCACCGCGATCCCCGCACCACTCGTCCCCGTTTGGACGGGTGAGCGGAAACCGAAGGCCGGCGCAGTATCAGGGCCGGCAGATGGTGTAGCAGTTCCTTCGGGGCCCGGATGCCGGCAGGCGTCCGGGCCCCTCCACGCGTTCCAATGAAAGAGGTGAGATGACAGCAGAGAACCCCACCGGGCCGCTCGGCGGCCACCTGGACGACGACGACTTCCCCGCCTACACCATGGGCCGGGCCGCCGACATGCTCGGCACCACCCAAGGCTTCCTCCGCGCCATCGGAGAAGCCCACCTCATCACCCCCCTCCGCTCCGCCGGCGGACACCGCCGCTACTCCCGCTACCAGCTGCGCATCGCGGCCCGCGCCCGTGAGCTCGTCGACCAGGGAACCCCCATCGAGGCCGCCTGCCGGATCGTCATCCTGGAAGACCAGCTCAAGGAGGCTCAGCGCATCAACGCCGAGTACAGTGCCGCACTGCCGCCGGATCCCGCGGCCGCGGCTTGAGCCGAGGCGCGCGTGCCGGCCTGGTCGGCTGGCGCGCCTGGTCCGGGGCGTGAAGAAGGCCCACGGTTCCTCTGGTGACTGGGTGTGGTGACGTGTAGCGTCTGCGTCAGCTGTCGTGGTTCGGAAGTTCCCCTTGCCCACGCCTAGGTGTGGGCGTTTTGCTGTGCTGTGCCGCAGGAACCAGGGCGATCACCTCCGCCTTCCGCATCGTGCGGGAGGCGTTCATCGACTGGAAGGCATGGATATGGCTACCGGAACTGTGAAGTGGTTCAACGCCGAGAAGGGCTTCGGTTTCATCGCCCAGGACGGCGGCGGCCCGGACGTCTTCGCCCACTACTCCGCGATCAATGCTTCGGGCTTCCGCGAGCTGCAGGAGGGCCAGGCCGTCACGTTCGACGTCACCCAGGGCCAGAAGGGCCCGCAGGCCGAGAACATCACCCCGGCCTGACCCGTGCCGTCCGCCTGACCAAGGGCCGAGTCGATGCGTACGGCGGTCCGCAGTGACCGAATTGGCGGACACATCGAGCCCACCGACCCTTGGCGGGACACGGGGCGTACGTCGTCAGGGCTGCGCGGCTGGTGCCGCGCAGCCCTGACGCCTGTCGCCATGCACGCGTACTGGGGCAGGCCGGACGTCCTCGAAGGGCGCTGGCGCAGCCGCAGAAGTACCGCGTCATCCGAACAGCGGCATGCCGGGCTCGCCGAACCCAGCCAGACCCGCCCGTTGGGCGCCGGCGTCGCAATAGCGTCTGGATAGCCGCACCGTCCCCGGCCCTGAACCGCACGAACCATCTGTCAATGAGCACATCACCGGCGTGTGCGACGGCCGGCGGCTGAGGCCCCGCATGCTCGTTCCGGCCGCCTAGGTTCTGTCCGGCGGATCATTCGCGGAGCCAGAGTCTGATGGCTGCTGTGGTGATGGTGCCGTGGAAAACGTAGGCGCGTTTGTCGTAGC